>NZ_JBIAWP010000006.1:0-109379 GCF_042895785.1 Streptomyces sp. NPDC001380
CACCGAACCGGAAATCACCCCGACCGCCCTGACCGCATAGCTTGTTGCCGGATCAGCGAGTGGCCGTCGGTTACACCACGCCACCGGACGTGACCGTTCAGACCGCTCATTGAGTACTTAATGATACCTTTCGAATCGGTACTTGACATCATTGATTGACGTCAACGGCACCGTACGCCAGAGGATCAGGATGACCGTAGGCGGCCCGCAGTATGCTAGCGGTAGACGTGTTCTGCCACGGTGCTGGCATCGGCACGCGCCGCGCGTCCGAAGACACCCTGTTCCTTGGACAGCGAACTGAGCATCACCTCAAGCTCACCCACGAAGTTCATGGTGCGATCCTTCCACGGCCCGTCTGACTGGAACCGTGCAAGATCCGTGCCAGAACGAGCGGTCACCCACGGTCAGCAGCAGGGCGATCCGCACGATGCAGCAGGGGTTGTGCAGGCGATCTGCCCTGGTCAGCGACTCAGGAGCGTGGATCTCGCCGGTGATTCCCAAGCTCAAAGCGCGAGTTCGATTCTCGTCACCCGCTCCACAGGAAAAGGCCCAGGCCAGGGAATGAATCCCTAGCCCGGGCCTTTCTGCTGTCCAGACCTTTTCAGGCGTCGCGCATCAGATCCGCACCAGATGACCCGGTGCCCGGCCGCGGTCGCTCCTGTCTTCGCCTCGCTCCGGCGGCGGCCCGCTCCGCGCCGCAGGCGGGAGGGTGAGGGATCGGCCGGCCGTGGCTGGGGCGGCCGGTTCTACGGCTTTACGCACCTCTCCGGACCGGGACCCGACATCGAGCAGGACCAGGGGGCCGATCGGGCTAGAGGCGGGCAGGCAGGAGCCAGCCCGATTCGCGATCAGCGCACGACCCCCTGGCCATGCCCGACCCCAGACCGGACAGGACACCGCCCAAAGCCATTCCACTGGCCGGGCGCACGTCGCCCCGTCGCGCATTTACCGCCATTCGGCCATGCAGTCGTGGCCGTCGCTTTGTGCGCTAAATTCGACAATATCTACCTCCTTGGGAAGTTCGGGAATGTTCATTCCTGGGACCGGTCCATTAGCGGAAACGAAGATGCTCCAATCGTCACGAATCAAGTGCACGTACTCGCTAGTGCTATTCTCGGCATCGCGCCAGGAATTCTGCTTCAGTTGGTTGCTCATCTCTCTCATGACCCGTCCAGTCTCCTTCGGGTCGAGGAATGCGCCTTGCCGAATCCCGCAATGAGTGACCAGGTCGATCGTGCCCTTTACATCTTCAGTGAAGCGAAACCTTTTTGACACTCGGGCGGCGTCCAGCGCTGCTGCCATATCAACTGATGCCGCTCGGTAACGCTTGTCTCGTTCCGCCTTTGCGAGATCAACGCTAGGCGATGCAGCCGGTTTGGCCGAGGCCTGCGAGTGCATGGAATTTCCGACTGTCGGCGCGGTTTGACATCCAGCGGCCGGGATGACTGCTGTGCATACCAGAGCAGCTGCCATAAGGGATGTTCGCATAGTTTAAGCCTCGATCTGCACGCTTGAGGAAGATGGCACGTCGATCAGGTTAAGCCCAGCATTGAGTGCTACCTAAGGCGGGGCCGCCTACGGGCCGTTCGAGGGGAACCAAGAGGAGATGGCGCGCCAGATCTCTGGCACAGCGACCGAGCCAAGGAAAGCGGCGTGGTGAGTGTCTAGCCGCGTGACAACGCTGACACACAAGGGCGGACGAGCACGGGTTGTCGCCGCGGGCAAGAGAGATGCAAGCCCAGGGTGGAGCGCCCATCCAAGTTGCTTCGGGACGAAGAGGCCTCGTGCCCGTTGCGTGCCCGTTCCGGCGGGACGTGGCGGGTACTCACGGGGAACAGCGGCGCCGACCGCGCTTCGGCCCAGGTCAGAGAGTCGCCAGGTCAACCGCGATCCGCATACGCCGTCTTCCAAACTGGTGCGCATGACGTTGCTCGGACCGCCGACTATAGGCTGCGCTGGTAGAGCGCGATCACTCGAGGAACGTCATGGAGCTATCACCGTCGCCCCTTAACCGTCTGGGGAACAGCAGCCTCGGAGTCCTTCCGGCGGTTGCTGGCATTGCCTACGCGGCGCAAGCCGACCGCGGGGTGCTGCGGCTCGCGGCCAGTCTGGCCGTGATCGGGTTCGGCATACTCGCAGTGCGGGGATATCGACTCAGCGTCACGTACGAGTACTCGCAGATGATGATCCGTGGGTACCTGCGCACGCGGGTAATCGACCGAGAGCGCATCTCTGAGATCACGGACTTCCCCGCGGTGAGGTGGACGGCCCGCAACGGACGTAAGCGATGGACCCCTTTGACAGCCCTCATGACGAGCCCTGGCGAATTCTCGGCAACCCGTCTTCACAAGGAACGCGCCATCAGGAGGCTGCGACAGTGGGCACGTCGAGGACGCGGCTAACGAGAGCGTGGTGACCGGGACCGTGCCAGATCCGTGCCAGAACGAGCGGTCAACCGCGGTCAACAGCAGGGCAACACCGCATGATGCGCCAGGCGTTGAGCAAGCCATCTACCCTGGTCGGCGGCTCGGTAGCGCAGATCCGGCCGGTGATTCCCAAGCTCAGAGCGCGAGTTCGATTCTCGTCACCCGCTCCACAGGAAAAGGCCCAGGCCGGGGAATGAATTCCCAGCCCGGGCCTTTCGCTTTTCCGGGCGCTTTTCCCGTGCCGCGTCCCCCACGTGCCCCTCAGGCGGTGGCCCCCTTCCCGGCGGCTCTCTCGCCGCCGACCGCCGTGCCCTCTCCGAGCCGGGTGCGGATCTCCGCATCGGTCCCGTCGGCGATCCGGCGGCCCCGCTCCCGGCGCCGGGCCGCCGACGGCCGGCAGAGGTGGCGCAGGGGTGCTGGACGGGTCGATCCCCGATGGGCAGGCAGGCACTGAGGCTCCGGGCGGACAGGCCGCTCCTGGCCGGCAACCCGTCGACCAGGAGCTTCACCTCGTCCCGGACACCGACCCCGCACCGGCCGGCCGCCCGGTCGGCCGAGTCGGGGACTGCTCGGTGCGCGGCGCGCGCACGGCAGTCGGACGCGGGGACCGGGGACGGGGTACGTCCTGGTCGGGACGGTCGGCTCCGGGGCCTTGGGCAGCCGCTGCGGCGCGAGCCCCGAGGGTCGCGGCCCCGGTGCCGGGCTTCACCGGGCAGGTCCCCGGACCGCCCGACCCGCCGGGAGCGCACCCGGGGCCGGGGCCGTGGCCGCGCGGGCCGAAGCAGCTCCGGGCCGGAGCTGCTTCGGCGGTCCTGTGCCGACTAGACGCGGTCCTGGAAGACGCAGTTCCACACGTACGTGCCCGCGACGCTGCCGTCGGCGCGCACCGCCTCCAGCGTGTAGAAGTACGCGGCCCCCCGCGCGGCCGTGGTGTCCGTGTAGGAGCGGGCCTCCGCCGGCAGCAGTCCGGCGTGCAGCGGCTCGTAGGCGTTCGCAGCCGCGTTCCACCGGCTGACCCGGTAGCCGACGACGGTGCCGCACTCGGCCTCGTTGCTGCACCCCCAGCCGATGTACGGCCCAACCGACTCGGGTCCGCCGACCAAGGTGCCGTAGGCCGTGCCGCCGAGGTCCCAGTCCCGGGTGACCGTCACGGACGGCCGGACGTCCAGCTCGGTGGCCTCGACGACCGTGACCCCCGGACCGGTCGGGGGCAGCGCGTTGTCCCAGCGGTCCCTGGCGACGACCGCGTACAGGTGCGTCCCGCCGTCCGGCAGGTCGCCGCAGAGGACGGCGAGCGGGTCGCTCGTGCCCTCGTAGCAGGAGGTGGAGCTGAGCCACGTGACCGTGCCGTCGGCCTGCCGGACGCCGTTCCACACCACGTAGCGCTCGATGTCGTCCTCGCTCGAGGCCGCCCAGCTCACCAGTATGCCGTCGGCGCGCGGAGTGGCCCTCACGCCGGCGACCGGGCCGGGTGCGACGCGGTCGCCGGTGCGGACGACGAGCGGGGCGGACAGCGCCGACTCGTTGCCGGCCGGGTCCACCGCCGCGACCGCGTACGTCACGTACGTGCCCGCGGGCATGTCCAGGTCGCGGCAGGTGCCGCCGGTGGTGCTCTCGTCGCTCGGCTCGGCGCAGGTCACGCGGGTGAGTGCGGCCGGGTCGAGGGTCCTGCCGGGCGAGCGGTAGACGTGGTAGGACCCCTTGTAGGAGAAGTCCTCCTCGAAGCCGTCGGGCTGACTCCAGTACACCTCGGTGGAGCCGACGCGGACGACGGAGCCGAGGGAGGTCGGGGACTTCGGCGGCGTCCGGTCGACGCCGTCGCCGGTGACGGCGGCGTACGCCGACGGGTTGCCGAGCGCGTCGAGGGCGCGGACCCGGTAGTAGCGGGGGGTGTTCACCGGCGCCTCGGTGCGGTACGACGTCGTGGCCGTCGTGCCCAGCAGCTCGAACGGGCCGCCGGCCGCGGGGGCGGCGTACACCTCGTACGTTGCGGCGTCAGCGGCCCCGTGCCAGGCCAGGGTGGCCCACCAGGCGTCACCGGTGACCGTGAGACCGGTCGGTGCCGCCGGCGGCGTGCGGTCCACGCTGGTGACGGTGGTGTCGGTGCTGCCGTAGGACTCGTTGCCGGCCTTGTCGACGGCGCGGACCTCGTAGAGGTAGCGCCGGCCGGTGGCGGGCGGGGTGTCGGTGGACGAGGTGCCGCTCAGGAGGGCGGTGCCGCTGACGCGGGTCCAGGTGGCGCCGGCGCGGGTCCAGGTGCCGCTGACGTCCAGCCGCCGGTAGAGGCGGTAGCCGGCGAGGTCCATCTCCTTGTTGCGCGACCAGCGGAGGGTGGCGGCGCGGGTGGTGGTGCTGTAGGTGGCGGAGGTGCCGGTGGGGGCGAGGGGCCTGACGTTGTCGACGGTCGCGGAGGTGCGGGGGGTGTAGGAGAACGCGACGTCGGCGGCACCGGTCCACGCGGCGAAGTCGACGCGGAGGGTGTGGATGCCGGACGGAACGGTGACGTAGGCCGTCGTGTGCCGGGTGGTGGGGACGTCGTGCCACAGGTCGATCCTGCGGACGCCGTCGAGGTAGACGCGGATGCCGTCCTGGGCGGCGGCGGACAGCGCGAACGGGCCGCCGGAGCCGAAGTCGCGGCTCATGGTCCAGCGGACGGAGAAGTTGTCCTTCGGCAGGGTGACGCCGGCGGGGTCGCCGGTGCCGTAGTTCTCGTTGATCGCGGTGTCGCAGGTGGTGAGCCCGGGGGTGCCGCTGAAGGTGGTGTTGGCGTAGTACTGGGCCTTCCACGTCGGGGAGGCGCAGGTGACGGCCGCGGAGGCCGGGGCGGCGGTGAGCAGGCCGGCGGCGGCCGCGCCGACGGCAGCGGCGGCCACGAGTCTCAGCCGGGTGTGAGTGAGCACAGGTGAACGGCCCTTTCAGGCCAGCACGGCGGTGCGCCGGGCAAGACGGTCGGAAGGTCGAGCGGAGCCGAGCGGAGCGGAGCCGAGCGGAGCGGGGCGGGGCGGGGCGGAAGAACACCCGGGCAGCACCGAAGATCCGCTGAAGCGCGGACTTTACCGCGCCTTGACCCGCGCTGCCCAGTCCCTTCCGGCCGAGGTGGGCACGGTGATGCCTGCCGGGCGGACCGGGTTCCGGGGCCGGGCCCTCGGCCGTCGCGACGAGGGCCGTCCTGCTCGTCGCGTACGGCTCCGGGTGCGGGAGGACCGCGCGTCCGGCCGCACTTCTGCCGACGGCGACGACGGGCCGCCGTGCGGCCGGTGCTGCGCCGCGGGCGGGCCCGGAGCTGTGAGGGCACCCGGCCGGCGTCCCGCCGCGGTGCCGTTCCTTTCGTACGGACCGGCCCGGGGCGGAGGACCGCAGCCCCTGAGGACGGGAATTCGCCCGCGCTCCGGCATGTGCTTTCCGGAATGGGGGGCGAGAGGCCGGGGAATTCCCGGCCGGCACCGGTCGCACCGGAGGAAAGGGGGCCCGACGGACTCGGAGGACGGCGCCGATGGGCATGCGTTAGCGTGAGTTCCGGCCCGGATGCGCTTTCCAAGGGTCCATGACAAGGAATGGCGGGCGTGTGGACGGTGTGCGGAAGAGCCGCATGCGCCTGCTGCTGCAGGCTGCCGAGGCGTTCGTCGGCGCCGCCGGCGTGGCGGACGTCCGCCGCCGCGTACGCGACCTCGTCCTGAACGACCTGAAGCCCGTCTACGTGGGACTGACCCTCCTGGAGCACCGCGGCAACGGGCACCGTCCGGGGCCGGCGGCCCGCCGGATCCTGGACCCGGAGATCGACGTCCTGATGGAGACGCGCTACCGCACGTACACCGTCATGGACGAGTGGCCCACCGCCCGGGCCCTGAGAGAGCGCCGCATCGTCACCGTGACCAGCCGTGAGGAGCTCGCGGAGTCCTACGGCGAGCAGGCGCTGGACGTCTGGGACACCCTGGGGTTCGCGTCCCTGGCCGCGATTCCGCTGGAAGGGACGCAGGGGGCGATCGGCGCGCTGATCATCGCCTGGGGCGAGGTGCACGAGCTCGACCCCGACGAACGCGCCGTCCTGAAGGCCGTCGCCCAGTACACGGCCCTGGCCACCGAGCGGGCGCTCCGTCTCGACGACCGCACCAGCGTGGCCCACGGCCTGCAGAAGGCCCTGCTGACGTCCGTCCCCGACGTCCCCGGCCTCGACCTGGCCGCGCTCTACCAGCCGGCCGCCGCCTTCGACCTGGTCGGAGGGGACTGGTACGACGCCTACCGGCTGCCGGTGGAAACACCGGACGGGCCGCCGCGGCTCGCCGTCACGGTCGGCGACATCACGGGTCACAACACCAGGGCCGCGGCCATCATGGGACAGGCCCGGAGCATGCTGCGCCAGGCCGACATCGACCACCTCCACCGGGGGCCCGCCCACGCCGTCACCGCGCTGGAACGGGCGTGCAACGTCCTCTCCCTGCCCGCCACGGGCACCCTGGTCCACGCCCACCTGACCCGGGCCGACGAGGGCTGGGAGCTGCGCTGGAGCAACGCCGGCCACCCGCCGCCGCTCCTCGCCGTGCCCGGTCGCGCCGTGGAGGTCCTGCACCCGCACGACCGCCTGCTCCTGCCCGACCTGCCGTGCGGGCAGCGGACCGAGCACCGTACGGCACTCCCGCCCGGTGCGACGCTCCTGCTGTACACCGACGGCCTGGTGGAACGCCGCTCGCGCGCGCTGGACTCCTCCATCGAGGCGACCGGGCGGCTGCTGCAGCGGCACGTGGCGGCCGGTGCGCCTCTGCACGACGTCCTGCGCGACCTGCACCGGCGGATCGCCGCGGACCCCAACGAGGACGACGTCGCCCTGCTGGCCGTCCGGGTCCGGCACGGGGCTGCGCCGTGAGCGTCCCGGAACGCCGGACGGTGGGCGGTGGGCGGACGGCCGACCGCGGTCACCGGCCGGGGAGGGCGGCGACACCCGGGGCGGCGGGCGGCGGGGAGGCGGACGGCCCCTATGCTGCGGGGATGGCCGAACCCATCGAACTGGTGATCTTCGACTGCGACGGGGTGCTGGTCGACAGCGAACGCATCGCCCTGCGGGTCCAGGTCTCCCTGGGGGCGGAACTGGGTTGGCCGCTCACCGAGGACGACGTCGTCAGCCGCTTCATCGGACGCTCCAGCGCCTCCATACGCGAGCAGGTCGCCGCCCGGCTCGGGCAGGAGACGGCCGCGCTCTGGTGGGAGCGGTTCGAGGAACTGCACCGGGAGGCGGTGGACACCGCCCTCTCCCCCGTCGACGGCCTGCCCGAGGCCCTTGACGCGATCACCCTGCCGACCTGCGTCGCCTCGAGCGGCTCCCACGCGAAGATGCGCCACACCCTGGGGCGGACCGGGCTCTACGAACGCTTCGCGGGACGCATCCACAGCGCCACCGAGGTCGCCCGCGGCAAACCGGCGCCGGACCTGTTCCTGCATGCGGCCCGGCGGATGGGCGTGACCCCCTCGGCATGCGCCGTGGTGGAGGACAGCGAGCCCGGCGTGCAGGCCGCCCGTGCGGCCGGGATGCGGGCCTTCGGCTACGCCGGCGGGCTCATCCCCGCCGAGCGGCTCCAGGGTCCGGGCACCGTCGTCTTCCACGACATGCGCGCACTTCCCGCCCTCCTCGCCGGCCGGTGACCCCCGCCGGCCGGCGCACGGACACAGGCCGGCGGGCGCCCCGGGCCGTCCCGACGGCGGCTCCGGGCGAGGACCCGGCCGCGCCGACGGGCGGCCCCGGAACGGCCGGGGACGCGCGCGGACAGGAGTGAGGGCCCCGCGCCGACAAGGCCTGGTTTCACGTGGAACATCGCTGCGGAGAGGTGCGCCTTCGGGCCTGCGCGAACCGCTCCCCGCATCCGAGGCGGCGGCCGGAGGCCGGGCTCCGGGCCGGCGGACGGGCTCCGGACCGGCGGACGGGACCGCGGAGGGTCGGCGGGCCGCCGATCAGCCGTGGCGGCCGCGGCGGCTGCTGCGGGGCCGGCGGCAGCAGGTCCGCCGCGGACGGGCGGACGACGGCGCGGTTACCTGCCCCGGGCACCTGCCCCGGGGCCCGGGGCGTCGGCGGCCGGGACGGCGGTCCGGGCGAGTGGCGCGGCGGCCCTTCACGGCCCGGCCGTGACGGATTGCCCTGCCGACCGAACGGCGGGCACGCGCGCACGCACGTCAGGGCCGGGCGCCCGCCCGTCCCCGGCTGAGGTCCGGGGACGGGCGGGCGGGCGGACGGAGCGGGGTCTCGGCCGGTCAGCCCGCGAGGGGGGAACCAAACCACATGGCGCCCGCGGGGCCGCCGTAGAGGGTGGAACCGGTGCCGGTCAGGCCCTTGGCGGTGGCGGGGAGGCGCCACACCATGCCGGCGCCGCCGTTCTCACCGACGGTCCCGAAGCCGGTGTCGGGACCGTACTGCAGGCCGGAGGCGGAGACGACGAGGTCGGCACGGCCGTCGCGGTTGGTGTCGGTGAGGAGCAGGGAGGTGCCGAAGCCGTCCTCCTTCTCGGAGTGGCCCGGGACACCGGGGCTGTCCTGGGTGAGCATCTGGGCGCCGGTGGCGACCAGGCCGTGGGACGAGCCGCGCAGCAGGGTGACGGAGCCGGTGTCCTGGACCGAGGCGAGCTCCTCGCCCCAGGCGCCGATCGCGAGGTCCGGGTAGTGGTCGCCGTCCACGTCGCCGATGGAGAGGGCGTCGCCCCAGTTGTCGCCGGGCTCGTCGGTGCCCGGCACGCCCGCGGTGTCCTGGGTGATGCGCTGGTTCGCCCGGCCGCCCCCGAGGCCGGCGGCCGAGCCGTAGACCACGGTGACCACGGAGTCGACGGCGCTGTCGCTGCCCAGGGCGACGTCGGCGTAGCCGTCGTGGTTGAGGTCGCCCGCCGCGACGGCGCCGTGCTGCCGCGCCCACGGCCAGGTGCGCTTGAGCACGAAGCCGTCGGCGGTCCCCTTGAGGTACCGGGTGTAGTACTGCGTGTCCGAGTCGGACTCGTAGGGGACCTGCTCGGACATGAGGAGGTCGACACGTCCGTCGCCGTCGAAGTCGGCGACCGCCATGTCCCCGGGGTGGGCGTTCACCGACTGCCGGGTGATCCTCCCCGTGCCGCCGGTGCGGGTGAAGGGGCCGCGGACGACGGTCACACCGCCGTTCTCGTTCACGAGCAGGTCGGTGCGGCCGTCGCGGTCGACGTCGGCGGCGGACAGCTGGCGGGCCTCGGCGCAGACGGGCAGGCCGGTGCCGCCCTGGAGGCCCTTGGGCCCTCCCCACAGCACGGTCAGCGAGCCCCTCTTCGCCAGGTCGGCCGTGAACCGCTCCCCCGGCGCCGCGACCACCAGGTCGCTGTAGCCGTCGCGGTCGAGGTCCGCTGCGACCAGCGCGGCGCCGAACCGGTCGTCGGCCTCGTTGGCGCCCGGCACGCCGGGGCTGTTCTGGTCGATGACGACCCGTCGCGCGGCGTCGATGCCCTGCGCGGACCCGTAGAGCACGGTGACCCGGCCCGCACCGCCGCCGGAGGCGACCGCGACGTCGCGGTGGCCGTCGCCGTCGAAGTCCCCGGAGAGGCCGGATCCGGCGGCCGACGCGGAGGGCGCGACGGCGGCCAGCATGCCGGCGGCCAGGGCCACGGCGACGGATGCGGCCGCCAGGAGACGGGGTTGTCTGCGCATACGGTGTTCTCCCCGGGAGTGGTGTCTGCGGAGTGGTGCCGGGGCGGCGGCACACCCCCGTAGGACTCGTGGGCGGCACGAACAGTTGCACGGGCGCACGCGATCTTCACCAGGGGTGCGCCGGGGGTTTGTCGGCGCTTCACCCCTCCCCGGTGGGGGTGGCCGGTGCGAGCGGCCCGGCGGCGGTGCGGACGGCGGACGGCGGACGGTGCGGACGGTGCGGACGGCGGACGGACGGCCCGGCGTGGGCGGCGGCCTGCCCGGCACGGACCCCTCCGGCGGCGGCCGCCCCGCGGAGGCGGACGTGCTTGCCGGGCGTGCCGGGGCAGGATGGGACGCATGCGGATCGAGCTGGCGACCGAGGCGGGTTCGGCGGCGCGTGCCAACGAGGACTTCGTCCTGGCCGCGCCGGGGGCGTTCGTGGTGCTCGACGGGGTGACCCCCGGCCCGCGGGACCCGGGGTGCACGCACGGGGTGGTCTGGTACGTGCGCAGCCTGGGCGTGCGGCTGCTGGCCGCGGCCACCGGCGTCCCGGACCGTCCGCTGGCCGACTGCCTGGCGGACGCGGTCGCGGGCACGGCGGCGGCCCACGGCGGCGGCTGCGACCTGTCCGCGCCGGGGACGCCGCAGGCCACGGTGGCGGTGGGGCGGCTCGTGGGCGGCCGGTTCGAGTACCTGGTGCTCGCCGACTGCACGGTGGTGCTGGAGACCGGCGGCGGCCCGGTGGCCGTCACCGACGACCGGGTGGAGCGGGCGGCCCGCGGCCTGCGGCTGGCGGCGGCCGCGCTGCCGGAGGGGTCCGCCGAGCGGGCCGCCGCCCGCGAGCGGTACGCGGCCGCCGTGGAGGGGCTGCGCAACCGGCCCGGCGGGTTCTGGACGGCGGCGGCGGACCCGGCGGTGGCGGGCGAGGCGCTGACCGGGTCGGTCCCGGCGTCCGGGCTGCGGGCCGTGGCGGCGATGAGCGACGGCGCGAGCCGGTTCGTGGACCTGCTGGGGCTGGGCGACTGGTCGGACGTGATGCCGCTGCTGGCCTCGCACGGTCCCGCGGAGCTGCTGTCCCGGGTGCGGCGGGCCGAGGCGGGTGACCCGGAGCGGCGGCGCTGGCGGCGGGGCAAGGTCAGCGACGACGCGACGGTCGTGCACGCGGTGCCGGGGGCGTCGCCGGGGTCCCGGCACCGCGGCGCCCTCGCATGACGGTTCGTCAGCGGGGCCCCGTACCGGCCGTCGGAGTCCTGGACTAGGCTGCCGCGCGGATCCCCGGCAGGCCGGGGGACACGGGGAACGGGGAGACGGGCATGAGTGACAGCGTCTGGGAGGACGTCGCCAGGGCCGGCAGGGCGGTCGTGATGGCACCGGTGGAGATCGCCCACCTGGCACTGGAGGAGATGTTCGGCAGCGACGACGAGCTGCGCACGATCGCCGCCGAGCTGCGTGCGCTGGGGCGGGAGGTCGAGGAGCTGCGGCGGCGGATCGACGCGTCCGTCGGCCGGATCTCCTGGCACGGCAGGGCGGCCGACGCCTTCACCGAGCACGCCCGGGGGCGCATCCGCGACCTGGCCGCCGCGGCGGACGGCCTGGAGGCGCTGGGCGCCTCGGTCGGCCGCCTCGCGGACGCGGTCTGACACCGCGGCACACACGCCGTGGCACACCCCGCGGCACACACCCCGCGGCGGGACCTGACCGCAGGCACCTCGCCCGCAGGTGCGCCTCTGCAGCACCGCAGGCACGTTCCGGCACCACCGGCAGCACATCCCAGGGGGACGGGAGCACATGGCCGACGACCGCTTCGGCGTCCAGTTGCACGAACTCGCCGCGCTGCGGCAGGAATGGCACTCCGCGAGTGAGCGGATGGCCGGGCTCTCCGAGCGGCTCGACGCCGTCCGGACCGCCGTCACCCGGGCCGCGGCGGTCGACCTCGCCGCCGGCGCCCTGGGGGGCGTGGCGGGCATCGCCACGGCGTACCGGGTGCTGGAGGACGTCCGGGAGATCGAGAAGCGGGCGGAGGCGCTGGCCCGCACCCAGAAGCAGCTGACGGAGGAGCTGGCCGCCGACGCCGCCAAGCTCAGGGCCGTCGCGGACGAGTACGCCGCCGCGGACCGGCGGATCCACGAGGAGATGCGCAAAAAGCACCGCGGGGAGCACCACGTCCCCGCCCCGCCGAGGACCGGGACCGACCACGCGGGCGGGAGCGGCTCGGGCGGCGGCCACGCCGGGGGAGGCGCGGCCGGCGGCTCCGGGGCGGGTTCCGGCTCCGGGTCGTTCGACGGCCAGGGCGACGGGAAGTGGCGGACCGTCGGCAGCTGGGACGCCTGGTCCCCCGGGCGGCACCACACCACCAGGGGGGCGGGCGTCATCACCGGGCCGGACCTGTCCGGCCTGCCGGACGCGCGCCGGCAGGTCCTGGAGCGCGCCCTGGAGCGGATCAACCACCGCATCGGGTACAGCCAGTCCGCGACCACCAACGGGTACCGCGACGACTGCTCCGGCTTCGTCTCGGCCGCCTGGGGCCTGGAGCCGCCGGGCCTCAACACCTACGGGCTGATGGGCAGCGGCTGCGCGCACCCCATATCCAAGGACGAGCTGCGGCCCGGCGACGCACTGATCGCCGGCGACCACACCGTCCTCTTCGGCGGCTGGGCCGACGCCGCGCACACGAAGTACATCGCCCTGGAGGACAACGGCTCGCAGGGCACGGTCTCGCACGTCATCCCCTATCCGTACTTCTCGGGTGACGCCGCCCACGAGCGGGCCATCGGCCACCCGTACGTGCCCTACCGCCGCAACGGCCTCTAGGACCGGGACCGCCGGCGTCCGGACCCGCGTCCGGACCCCGGCCCCCGGTCTCCCGGACCCCAGCCCCTCGGACCCCAGCCCCTCGGACAGGAGCCCTCCGCCATGCCCCGCCCCCGCCTGCTCGCCGCGGCCGCCCTCGCCGCGGCGCTGGCCGCGCTCACCTCCTGCAAGCCCGGCACCACCGGCACGGACGCCTCCTCGGCCGCCCCGGCGCCCGCCGCGACCGCCCCGGGCGCCGCCTCCACGCCGGAGGCGTCCCGCAGCGCGGGCGCACCGGCCGCCGACCCGGCGGCCTCCGACCCGGCGACGGCCGACCCCGCAGCGGGCGGCTCGTCCTCGGCCCCGGCCGACCTGCCGCTGGACCCCGAGCCCTCCGCCGACTGCGAGGCGCCGAAGCTCCCGGCGGGGCACCGGATGGTGCAGGTCGTCGGCGCACCGGCCGCCGGGGTGCTGCGGGCCCGGACCGCCCGGTTCGCGTGCGACCCCAACGGCGGGGGCTTCGCGGGTGCGGGTCCCGCCGCCTCCTACCGCCTGGCGCCGGGCGCCGCGGTCGACCTCGCCGTCGGCGCCACGGGCCGCCGGCGGGTGACGTTGTCCGCCCTGGAGCGGCACGTCGGCGACTGCCTGCGGCACGTCCGGCCGGCCGCGCCCCTGTCCTGCTCGGGGGACGTCTACGAGCTCGCCCTGTCCCCCGCCGGCGCCGTCACCGCCGTCCGGGAGGTCTGGCACCCCTGATCCGGCCGCCCGGACGTGCGTCCCCGGCAGCCGCGGGGCGCGGCCGCCGGGGACGCACGTCCGGGTGAGGGTGCGCGGAAACCCGTCGGCGGCGGGGCGTGCGGCGCCACACTGGTCGGGTGCAGGTGGAGATGGCGGGGGAACCGCAGCACCCGGGTCGGGAGAGCGAGGACTTCGCGGCGGCCACGCCGGAGGCGCTGGTCCTGCTGGACGGGTCGGGTCCGCCGGCGGGGACGGAGTCCGGCTGCCGGCACGGGACGGCGTGGTACGTGCGGCGGCTGGGGGTGCACCTGCTGGCCCGGCTGACCGACCGGGCGGACCGCACCGCCGCGCAGTGCCTGGCCGACGCGATCGCCGAGACGGCCGCGCTGCACGGCGCCCGCTGCGACCTGGCGCACCCGGACACGCCCGCGGCGACGGTGGTGGCGGTGCGCCGCAGCGGCACGGCACTGGAGTACGCCGTGCTGGGCGACTCGCTGCTGGTCCTCCACCCGCGGGCGGGCGAGCCCCGGGTCGTCGGGGACGACCAGCCGTTCCCGGCGGGCGAGCTGCTGCGGCGGCAGGTGCGGGAGGAGGCGCCGGGGAGCCCGGAGCGGGCGGCGGCGCTCACGCGGTACGCCCTCGCGGTGCGGGCGGCCCGCAACAGCGGCCACGGCCCGTGGATCGCGGCCGCGCTGCCGCGGGCGGCGGAGCACGCCCGGACCGGCACGGTGCCGCTGGCGGGGCTGCGCGGCCTGGCGGCGCTGTCCGACGGGGCGGGCCGCTACGTGGACCTGCTGGGGCTGGGCGGCTGGCCGGAGGCGCTGGCCCTGATGGCGGGCTCCGGGCCGGGCGAGCTGCTGGCGCGGGTGCGGGCCGCGGAGGCGTCCGACCCCCGGTGCGAGCGGTGGCCGCGCGGCAAGGTCCGGGACGACGCGACGGCGGTGTACGCCCGGACGCCGTGAGCCCGTGCCCGCCGGCCGGGGACCCGTGCGGTCCCGGTCCGGACCGTACGGGTCCCCGACGGGCGCGGCCGCAGGGGCGGGACCGCGCAGGGCCCGGCGGACCGGGTCGCGGTCCGCCGGGCCCTGCGGGTCCGGGCGCGGGGCGCGGGGCGCGCCCGGACGTCCCCGGGGGGAGCCGGAGGTGCGGGGGGGTCAGGCGTGCTCGGCCGGGATCTGCCCGAGCCGTCCGGCCCGGAAGTCCTCGAAGGCCTGCTCCAGCTCACGGTGGCTGTTCATGACGAACGGGCCGTACCAGGCGACGGGCTCGCGGATCGGGCGGCCGCCGAGGATCACCACGTCCAGCTCGGGCGAGCGGGACTCCTGCCGCTCGTCGGCCCGGACGGTGATGCTGTCGCCGTCGCCGAAGAGCACGGCCTGGCCCATGCCGAACGGGCGGTCCTCCTCGCCGACGGTGCCGGAGCCGTTGAGGGCGTAGACCAGGGCGTTGAAGTCGCTGCGCCAGGGCAGGGTGATCCGGGCGCCGGGGCTGACGGTGGCGTGGACCATGGTGATGGGGGTGTGGGTGGCGCCGGGGCCCTGGTGGCCGCCGAGCTCTCCCGCGATGAGGCGGAGCACGGCGCCGCCGTCGGGGGAGGTCAGCAGCTTGACCTTGTCGCCGGAGATGTCCTGGTACCGGGGGGCGGTCATCTTGTCGGCGCCGGGGAGGTTGACCCAGAGCTGGAGGCCGTGGAAGAGGCCGCCGGAGACGACGAGGTCCTCGGGCGGGGTCTCGATGTGGAGGAGGCCGGAGCCGGCGGTCATCCACTGGGTGTCGCCGTCGCCGATGAAGCCGCCGCCGCCGCTGGTGTCCTTGTGGATGAACTTCCCGTCGATGATGTAGGTGACGGTCTCGAAGCCGCGGTGGGGGTGCCAGGGGGTGCCCTTGGGCTCGCCGGGCGCGTACTCCACCTCGCCCATCTGGTCCATCATGATGAAGGGGTCCAGGTGGCGGGTGTGGATGCCGGCGAAGGCGCGGCGCACGGGGAAGCCCTCGCCCTCGAAGCCGGTGGGCGCGGTGGCGACCTGGCGGACCCGGCGGGCGCGGGCGGCGGTGGGGTCGGGGAGCTCCACCCTGGGCAGCACGAGCGGGTTCTCGACGGTGACGGCGGGCATGGCTGCCTCCTGGGGTTCCGTGGTCTGGGACCACTGTAGTTCAACGCTCAACTAAAAGCCAGTTGAAGCTTGAACCATTCCCGGAGGGGCCGGGGACCCGGGAAGGACCGGCCGACGGGGGCGGGGGCGGGGGCGTCCGCGCGTCAGCCGTACATGCGGCGCATGGTGAAGTCGACCATCTGCTCGACGGCCTTGGCGTCGAACACCATGCGGTGCTCGCCCTCCATGTCCAGGGCGAAGCCGTAGCCGGTGGGCAGCAGGTCCAGGACCTCGGCACCGGTGACCGCGAAGTACTTGGACTCCTTGCCGGCGTAGCGGCGCAGCTCCTTGAGCGAGCTGAACATCGGGATCACCGGGGTCGGGGTGTTGTGCAGCGCGAGGAAGCCGGGCCGCTCGCCGCGGGGGCAGTACACCTTGGAGGTGATGAAGATCGCCTGGAAGTCCTCGACCGTGAGCCCGCCGCCGGTGAAGGCGCGGACGGCGTCGGCGAGCGAGGGCGGCGACGGCTCGGGGTAGAGCGGCTGCTGGGGGACCTGCTGGTCGCCGTAGCCCGCGTGCGCGGAGCCCGGGTGCGGGGCGCCGGCCTGCTGCGGACCGGCGCCCGGTCCGGGCATGCCGCCCATGCCGGGCTGCGGCCCGGGCTGCTGGTAGGGGCCTCCCGGGTAGCCGGGGCCCGCCCCGGTCGCGGTCTGCTCGTAGCCGTACACGGCACCAGGCTATCGGCCCGGAGGGGCCCGGTGGGGCGGGTGTCCGGCAAAGGACCGCGAGGCCGCGGGGCGTGCGGGCACAGTGGGACGTGACGACCCTCATGCCGCCCGAGGGTTGAAGATGTTACCGCCGGGTAGCATCATGGGAGCTACTGACGGGTAGGGGGGCGCCTCCGCACGGGCGCACGACAAGACCCCCGGCACCGACCTACGCGATGACCGGAGAAGGCCATGGGTCACTACAAGTCCAACCTCCGCGACGTGGAGTTCAACCTCTTCGAGGTGCTCGGCCGCGAGCAGGTGTACGGCAGCGGACCGTTCGCCGACATGGACGTCGAGACCGCCAAGAACATCCTGGACGAGATCGCCCGCCTGGCCGAGAACGACCTGGCCGCCTCCTTCATCGACGCCGACCGCAACCCGCCGGTCTTCGACCCGGAGACCAGCACCGCCCCGGTCCCGGCCACGTTCCGCAAGAGCTACCAGACCTTCATGGACGCCGAGTGGTGGCGCCTGGGCATCCCGGAGGAGATCGGCGGCTCCCCCACCCCGCGCTCCCTGCTCTGGGCCTACGCCGAGCTGGTGCTGGGCTCCAACCCCGCCATCTGGATGTACTCCTCCGGCCCGGCCTTCGCCGGCGTCGTCTTCGAGGAGGGCACCGAGGAGCAGAAGAAGGTCGCCCAGCTCATGGTCGACCGCCAGTGGGGCGCCACCATGGTCCTCACCGAGCCGGACGCCGGCTCCGACGTGGGCGCCGGCCGCACCAAGGCGGTGAAGCAGGAGGACGGCTCCTGGCACATCGAGGGCGTCAAGCGCTTCATCACCTCGGGCGAGCACGACATGTCCGAGAACATCGTCCACCTGGTGCTGGCCCGCCCCGAGGGCGGCAAGCCGGGCACCAAGGGCCTCGGCCTGTACATCGTGCCGAAGTTCGACTTCGACTGGGAGACCGGCGAGCTCGGCGAGCGCAACGGCGTCTACGCCACCAACGTCGAGCACAAGATGGGCCTCAAGGCCTCCAACACCTGCGAGATGACCTTCGGCGCCAAGCACCCGGCCCGGGGCTGGCTGCTCGGCGAGTCCGTCGACGGCATCCGCCAGATGTTCAAGATCATCGAGTTCGCCCGGATGATGGTCGGCACGAAGGCCATCGCCACCCTCTCCACCGGCTACCTCAACGCGCTGGAGTACGCCAAGGAGCGCGTGCAGGGCCCGGACCTGGCCAACTTCATGGACAAGACCGCGCCCCGGGTCACCATCACCCACCACCCGGACGTGCGCCGCTCGCTCATGACCCAGAAGGCCTACGCCGAGGGCATGCGCGCGCTGGTCCTGTTCACCGCCTCCGTCCAGGACGACATCGAGGCCGCCCGCCTGCGCGGCGAGACCGCCGAGGCCGCCGAGCGCCTGAACGACCTGCTCCTGCCGATCGTCAAGGGCTACGGCTCCGAGAAGTCCTACGAGCAGCTCGCCCAGTCGCTGCAGACCTTCGGCGGCTCCGGCTACCTGCAGGAGTACCCGGTCGAGCAGTACATCCGGGACGCCAAGATCGACACCCTCTACGAGGGCACCACCGCCATCCAGGGCCAGGACTTCTTCTTCCGGAAGATCGTCAAGGACGGCGGCCAGGCCCTCACCGCGCTCTCCGAGCAGATCCAGAAGTTCCTCGCCGGCGGCGAGGGCGGCGAGGAGCTGGCCGCCGAGCGCGAGTTCCTGGCCAAGGCGTCCGGCGACCTGGAGGCGATCGTCGGCAAGATGCTCGCCGACCTCTCCTCGGTCGAGCAGGACGTGAAGAACATGTACAAGGTGGGCCTCAACACCACCCGCCTGCTGCTCGCCTCCGGCGACGTCGTCATCGGCTGGCTGCTGCTCCGCCAGGCCGCCGTGGCCCTGGCCAAGCTGCCGAACGCCACCGGCAAGGACGTCGCCTTCTACCAGGGCAAGGTCGCCGCGGCCCGCTTCTTCGCCCGCAACGTCCTCCCCACCCTCACCCCGCAGCGCCTGATCGCCGAGAACATCGACAACGAGATCATGGAGCTCGCGGAGGAGGCCTTCTGATCTGACCGGCGCACCCTCACACCGAGGGGGTCCCCGGGGCACTGCCCCGGGGACCCCCTCGGCGCGTTCCGGGGCGCGTTCCGGGGCGCGTTCCGGGGCGGCGGCCGCGCCCGCCCGGTACGCCCGGAACCGGACGGCACACCCCGGCCCGCCCGGGCGCCGCGGCCCTCCCGGCGTGTCCCGGGGGGCGGGCCGCGGAGGACCGGCGCCTATGCTCGGGGCGGGGCGCAGCGGCAGGAACCGGCCACGGACGGGGATCCGGCGCCCCGGCCAGCGGCTCCGCCGCACCGCCCCGCCCGCCTTCCCTCCGACCCGGGAGCAGCATGCCGACCGCCGACGGCACGGTCCTCTTCGACCGCAGCCACACCGACGACCTGATCGCCTACCTCTCCGCGAGCCCGTCCCCGTACCACGCCGTGGCGTCCGCGGCCGCCCGCCTGGAGAAGGCCGGATTCCGGCAGGTGGCCGAGACGGAGGCGTGGGACGGGCGGCCCGGCGGCCGGTACGTGGTGCGCGGCGGCGCGCTGATCGCCTGGTACGTGCCCGAGGGCGCCGGCCCGGAGACCCCCTTCCGCATCGTCGGCGCCCACACCGACTCCCCCAACCTGCGGGTCAAGCCGCGCCCCGACACCGGCGCCGAGGGCTGGCGGCAGATCGCCGTGGAGATCTACGGCGGCGTCCCGCTCAACACCTGGCTGGATCGCGACCTCGGCCTCTCCGGCCGCCTCGCGCTGCGCGACGGATCGACCGCGCTGGTCCAGCTCGACGAGGCCCTGCTGCGGGTGCCGCAGCTCGCCATCCACCTGGACCGCCAGGTCAACGACGGCATGAAGCTCGACCGGCAGCGCCACCTCACCCCCGTCTGGGGCATCGGCCCCGTCGACGAGGGCGCCCTGGTGGAGTACGTGGCGGGCCGTGCCGGGATCCCCGCCGGTGAGGTCACCGGCTGGGACCTCATGGTCCACGACGTGCAGCCGCCGTCCTACCTGGGCCGCGACCGGGAGCTGCTGGCCGCGCCGCGCCTGGACAACCTGCTCTCCGTGCACGCCGGCACCGCCGCCCTCGCCGCCGTGGCGGCCGCCGGGGGCGGCTCCACCGTCTCCGTGCTCGCCGCCTTCGACCACGAGGAGACCGGCAGCGAGTCCGACACCGGCGCGCAGGGGCCGCTGCTGGGCAACGTCCTGGAGCGGTCGGTGTTCGCCCGGGGCGGTTCGCCGGAGGACCGGGCGCGCTCCCTGGCCGGAACCGTGTGCCTCTCCTCCGACATGGGTCACGCCGTGCACCCCAACTACGGCGAGCGGCACGACCCGGACCACCACCCGCTGCCCAACGGCGGCCCGATCCTCAAGGTCAACGTCAACCAGCGGTACTCCACCGACGCCGTGGGCCGGGCGGTCTTCACCGCCGCCTGCGAGCGGGCCGGGGTGCCGTGGCAGAGCTTCGTCTCGAACAACGCCATGCCGTGCGGCACCACCATCGGCCCCATCACCGCCGCCCGGCTCGGCATCACCACCGTGGACTGCGGCGTCGCGGCGCTCTCCATGCACTCCGCACGCGAACTGTGCGGGGCCGACGACCCGTTCCTGCTGGCTGCGGCGCTGCGGGGCTTCCTGGAGGGGTGACCGGCCACCCGGAGGGGAGTTGAGGCACCGTCCGGTGCGGAATGACGGGGCCGCAGCCGGGTAGCCGCGTCTCGACGGCCCGTTGCGACGGGGAGTCCCGACCCCCTTGGAGGAACCCATCATGGGCCTCGGCGGATGCGTGATCCTGATAGCCCTCGGCGCGATCCTGACCTTCGCGACCGACTGGCACCTCAGCGGGGTGAACCTCGACGTGGTCGGGGTCATCCTCATGGTGGTGGGCCTGCTCGGCCTGGTCACCTTCAGCAGCGTGCTGCGGCGGCCGCGGCGCCGGGTCGGCGTCGGTGTCGGCGCCCCCGCCGAGGAGGTCGTCGAGGAGCGCCGCTACTACGAGGACCCGCGGATCTGACCGCGGCTCCTCCCCCTGGCCGCAGGGCCGCTCCGGGGAGGCGGGGTGACGGCGCATCGGGTGGCGCCGGGCCGCCCGGCCCCCCGAAGGACAGGGCGGCCGCCGCGGTGCGGTTCCGCGGCGGCCGCCGGCGCGCGCGCCCGTGCCGGCACCGGGGTCCGCCCCCGGTGCCGGCACGGGCCGGGCTCAGCCCTCGGCGCCCGGGTCGTCCATGCCCGCCAGCACCAGCGGCAGGCGGACGGCTCCGCCCGGCACCAGCTTCACCGGCACGCCCCAGTCCTGCTGGTGGACGTGGCACGCCGGATACTCGACCGCGGGGTCGTCGTCGCAGGACGCGGCCATCGCCGAGACGTGCAGCACCCCCTCCGACGGGCCGTCGGACGCCAGCACCACCTCCCGGGAGAGCGCGGAGTCCGCGCCCTCGCCCGACACCAGCAGCTCCGGCGGGGTCGCGCTCACCAGCAGCCGCGTCGACGGGCCGTAGCGCTCGTCCAGCTTCTGGCCGGCCGGGGCGGAGAACACCACGTCGATCCGGAACGCGCCGGGCGCCACCTCGGTCGCCGGCCGCTGCGTGCGGTGCGCGGCGCCCTCCACGCGGACCGCCTCCTCGGGCAGCCGCAGCCGGGTCAGCCGGTGCCGGGCGGACTCCACCACCACGATGTCATCCCCGGCCAGCACGGCCCCGGACGGCTCGCGCAGGTCGGTGGCGAGCGTGGTCACCTCGCCGGTGGCGGGGTCGAAGCGGCGCAGCGCGTGGTTGTAGGTGTCGCTCACGGCGACCGAGCCGTCGGGCAGGACGGTCACGCCCAGCGGGTGCTGGAGCAGCGCCTGACCGGCCGCGCCGTCGCGGTGGCCGAAGTCGAACAGCCCGGTGCCGACCGCCGTGTGCACGGTGAGGCCCTCCGCCTCCACCCAGCGGACCGCGGAGGTCTCCGAGTCGGCCACCCACAGGCGGGAGCCGTCGGCGGAGGCGGCGAGCCCGGACGGCTGGGCGAACCACGCCTCGGCCGCCGGCCCGTCGACCAGGCCCTCGTTGGTGGTGCCGGCCGCCACGGCGACGGTGCCGTCCGCCGGGTCGTACGCCCACAGCTGGTGCACGCCGGCCATGGCGATCCACACCCGGCCCGCGAACCAGGCGACGTCCCACGGCGAGGAGAGGTCCACCTCGCGGGCCGGGCCGGCGGCGGGCGAGCCCTGCCACCACTGCCGGCCGGTGCCGGCCAGCGTGGTGACCTCCCCGTCGGCGAGGCGCACGCCGCGCAGCGCGTGGTTGACGGTGTCGGCGACGACCAGGTCGACGCCGAGCGCGGCGGCCGCGTCCGGCGGGAGCAGCGTCAGGCCCTGCGGCTCGCTGAACCGGGCCCGGTCGGCGGGGCCGTCCGCCAGGCCGCGCTCCCCGTCGCCGATGCGGCGCACCACGGTCTCGCCGTCGGCGGCCAGCTCCACCAGGGAGTGGTGGCCGGAGTCGGCGACCAGGTAGCCGCCGCCCTCCAGCCGCACGGCTTTGCCAGGGAACCTCAGGTCCCCGGCCTCCGGCTCCGGCGGCACGTACGGGCCGTCGCCGCGGCGCAGCGTGCCCTTGGCGCCGTGCTCGGCCTCCAGCTCCTCCACCAGCTTCCCGATGGCGTGGGCGTGGCCCTCGCCGGCGTGCTGGGCGACGACGTACCCCTCGGGGTCGATGACGACCAGGGTCGGCCAGGCGCGGACGGCGTACTGCTTCCAGGTGGCCAGCTCCGGGTCGTCCAGCACGGGGTGGTGGACCTCGTAGCGGGCGACGGCGTCGACCACGGCCTGGTGGTCCGCCTCGTGGACGAACTTGGGGGAGTGGACGCCGACGATCACGACGGTGTCGCGGTGGCGCTCCTCCAGTTCGCGGAGCTCGTCCAGGACGTGCAGGCAGTTGATGCAGCAGAACGTCCAAAAATCGGCGATCACGATCTTGCCGCGGAGGTCCGCGAGGGTGAGGTCCTTGCCGCCGGTGTTCAGCCAGCCGCCTGCGCCGACCAGCTCGGGGGCGCGTACACGTGCACGAGAAGCCATGACCCCATACAACAGCATCCGGCCGGAGCGGCATTCCGGCGGGCGCACGTGCTCCCCGCCGTGCCCGGACGCGGTCCGGGACGGACGCGGGGGCAGGCGGGTGCCGTCCTCCCGCGGATCGGTGCCGGCCGGTGCCGGGCGGGTCGGAACGGCGGGGCCGGGGAAGGCGTCCATGCTGGTGGGACCGCCCGCGCGGGCGGGTCCGGCGGTGGACCGAGGCGGAGGAGTGCGGGATGAAGTACCTGGTGCGGGAGCGGATCTTCGGGATCGGCGACGACTTCTGGGTGGAGACCGAGAACGGCGAGAAGGCCTTCCTGGTGGACGGGAAGGCGCTGCGGCTGCGGGAGACCTTCGAGCTGAAGGACCCGTCGGGCCTGGTGGTCGCGGTGATCCGCAAGAAGGTGCTGAGCGTCCGCGACGCCATGAAGGTGGAGGACGCGAACGGGGAGACCACCGCCACGGTGCGGAAGAAGATGTTCACGCCGTTCCACGACAAGTACCGGGTGGAGCTGGCCGACGGCGCCGAGTGGGAGGTGCACGGCGACTTCCTCGACAAGGAGTACGACATCGAGGCGGACGGCGGCCGGGTGGCGCGGATCTCCCGGAAGTGGTTCCGCATCCGGGACACCTACGCCGTCGACGTGGCGGCGGGCTCGGACGCGGCGCTGGTGCTGGCGGTGGCGGTCTGCGTGGACCGGCTGTCGGCGGCGGAGCACGGCGAGGGCGACGACGACTGAACGGCGACGGCTGAGCGGCGACGGCTGAGCGGCGGGCGGCCGCGCGCGTCCGGGGACGTGCGCGGCCCCCGCACCCCCCGGCGCGGGGGGCGGTGCGGGGGCCGCGGGCCCGGTGGGCCGGGCGGTCCCGGCCTGCTCGGCGGTCCCGGCCGGTCGGCGGGCTCAGCCCGCGCGGCGGGCGAGCGCCTCGACGAGGGCCGTGCCGTCGACCGTGCCGAGGCCGCTGGCGAGGTCGTAGCCCCTGGCGGCGGTGTAGCCCTTCACCCCGGCGAAGCTGTTGTTGCCCCTGACCACGTCGACCAGGCCGCTGCGGCGGGCGGAGCTCCGGGCCATGGCGTACAGGTCGTCGTTGATCGGACCGAGGCGGTGGCCGGCCTTCTGGACGGCGAGGGCGACGATCCCGGCGAAGATCGGGGTGGCCCCGCTGGTGCCGCCGGTGATGCTCCAGCCCTTCTGGGCGGGCAGGTACGAGGAGTAGACCCAGGAGCCGCCGTTGACGGCCGCGCTCAGGGCGACGTCCGGGGTGCCGCGGCGGGGGCCGACCGCGGAG
Organism: Streptomyces sp. NPDC001380; assembly: GCF_042895785.1. Classification (NCBI taxonomy): domain Bacteria; kingdom Bacillati; phylum Actinomycetota; class Actinomycetes; order Kitasatosporales; family Streptomycetaceae; genus Streptomyces; species Streptomyces sp. NPDC001380. The sequence continues at coordinate 23,776 of NZ_JBIAWP010000006.1, forward strand.
GCCACGCCGCGCTGGAAGGCCGGGCGGGCGAAGACGCCGGAGACGCCGCCGCCGCCGGCGCCGTAGCCGTCGTTCCAGACCCTGTCGGACGCCGTGCGCCGGCCGGAGTCGTCGAGGGTGAGCTGGGTGCCGCCGACGGAGGTGACCAGCGGGTCGGTGGAGGGCCAGGAGTTCACCCGGTACGGGTAGAGGGTGGTGCCGTCCAGCTTGTGGTCGGTGGCGCCGGCGTCACCGGAGGCGGAGACCACGGTGACGTGACGGGCGGCGGCCTCCTTGAAGGCGTACCGGAGGTTCAGCAGGGCGGAGTGGTCGCCCTTGGCGAAGCCGGGGAAGGTGTTCTCGGTGGCGCCGAAGCTCTGGGAGATGACGTCGCCGACGCCGCGCCGGATCAGGCTCCTCTCGGCGTCCATCATCTCGGGGAAGCCGGTGACGCCCTCGGTCTCGGCGACGGCGGTCTCCACGAGGACGATCCGGGCGCCGGGGGCGATGGCGTGGGCGTACTGGACGTCGAGGTTGGTCTCGCCGGCCCAGCCGACGTGGTCGGCGTTCTTCGGGTCGAACTTCGGCACCCTGCCCCACTTGACGACCTGGACCCTGGTGCTGGGCAGGCCGAAGGTGCGGGAGAAGACGTCCAGGTCGTGCTGGACGGTGGGGGAGCCGAAGGAGTCGACGATGACGATGGTGCGGCCCCTGCCGGTGATGCCGGAGCGGTAGAGCGGGTCCAGGTGGTAGGCCTTGCGGTACTGCAGCGGCGAGTAGCAGCGCAGGCGGTACTTCTTCAGGCACTCCGTGGTGGAGGTCGGGTCGCCCGCCGTGCGGAGCAGCCGGTGCCCGGCGGAGGCGGGGCGCGCGACGGCGCCTGCCGCGGCCGGGGCGGCAGCGGCGGCCCCGGTGGTGGTGGCGCCGGTTCCGGCGGCGGCGAGGACTGCGGCGGCCGCCGCCGCGAGGGCGGCGACCGTCCGGGTGGTGCGGCGGGCAGGCGGCTGGTGGCCCATGGTGCTCCTTTGGCAGGGACGCGCGGTCGGCGGTCCTTGTCGGCAGGTCTGGGACGATCAGATCCGATCAGCGAGCGTCACCTAATGGTGTTTATGTTCTTTTTAACCACACAACTCGAACAGAGGCGCGCACACAGGGTGAATCGGACGCCGTCCGGGTGAGCAGGCGGACCGGAGGGCCGCGGCACGCCCGGGAGGCCCGCGGACGGACCGCGGCGGCGCGCCGGGCTCGGGACGCGCCGGACCCGGGGAGGCGCCGGGCTCAGCGGTGCACCGGGACCGGGACGCCCAGCAGGCGGTCGCGCAGCACCGGGAAGTCCGCGCGGGCACCGGCGACGGCGGCCGGGTCGAACTCCACCGTGAGGACCTCCTCGCCGCTGCCGGCCTCCGCCAGCACCTCGCCCCACGGGTCGACCACCAGCGAGCGCCCCGCCTGCTCGACCCCGCCGTGGGTGCCCGCGGTGTTGCAGGCCAGCACGTACGCCTGCTCCTCCACGGCGCGGGCGCGGGCCAGCAGCGTCCAGTGCGCGGCCCGGCGCGCCGGCCAGGCGGCGGGGACGACGAGGATCTCGGCGCCCGCGTCCAGCAGGGCCCGGAACAGCTCCGGGAAGCGCAGGTCGTAGCAGGTGGCCAGGCCCAGGGTGCCGTACGGCGTGGGTGCGGCGACCACCTCCCGCCCCGCGCCCATGGCGACCGCCTCGCCGCTGTCGAAGCCGAAGCGGTGGATCTTGCGGTAGGTGTGGCGCAGCTCCCCCGCCGGGTCGAAGAGCAGCGAGGTGTTGTAGATCGGGCCGTCGGGGTCGCGCTCGACGACGGAGCCCGCGTGCAGCCACACCCCGGCGTCGCGGGCGGCGGCGGACATGGCGTCCGCGGTGGGGCCGTCCAGCGGCTCGGCCCCGGCGGACCAGGCGTCGTACGCGAAGCCGCCGAGCGGCCAGAGCTCCGGCAGGACGACCAGGTCGTCCCCCGCCCGCTCCCGCACCAGGGCGGCGGCGCGGGCCCGCCGCTCGTCCGGGGACTCGGCCTCGGAGACGGCGAGCTGGATCAGGGAAGCGCGCACGGTACCACCGTCCACTCCAGAGTCCTACGATCATCACTCGAAAGCGCTGACCCGGTGACAGGGGGAAGCGTAACGTGCCGGTAGTACGCGCGCCCCGGGCGAAGCCGGCGCCGGGCCCGGCGCGCGGACGCAGCGGAGCGATCGAGGGGTCGAGAAGAGACGTGGCCGACAACCAGACCGTCCAGGCGTACACCGACGCGTGGACCCACGCCATCGAGTCGGTCTCCGCACTGGTGGCGCCGCTCCCCGAGGGCCAGTGGAACCGGGCCACCGAGTGCCCCGGCTGGTCGGTGCGGGACGTCGTCTCGCACGTCATCGCCATGGAGTGCGAACTCCTCGGCGACCCCCGGCCCATCCACCCGCTGCCCCGCGACCTGCGCCACGTGACCAGCGAGTTCACCCGCTACTGCGAGGTGCCGGTGGACAAGCGGCGCTGCCACACCGCGCCGGAGATGACGGCGGAGCTGGAGTACACGGTCATCCGGCGCTCCCGGGCGCTGCGCAACGCCAAGCACGGGCCGGACGACGAGGTCCGCCTGCCGCTGGGCCCCTTCAGCCGCCAGGTGCCGTACCGCGAGCTGCTGCGCCACCGGGCGTTCGACGTGTGGGTCCACGAGCAGGACCTGCGCCGGGCGCTGGGGCAGCCCGGCCACCTGGGCTCCCCCGGTGCGCTGGTCGCCCGGGACCTGCTGGTGGAGGGGCTGCCCAAGGTGGTCGCGCGGCGGGCGGGGGCGCCGGCCGGCTCCACCGTGGCGGTGGAGGTGCACGGCGCGGTGGAGTTCGCGTGCGCGGTGCGGGTGGACGCCGGGGGCCGCGGCGTCCTGGAGGAGCAGGTCCCGCCCGCGCCGACGGTCCGGCTGACCACCGACTGGGAGACCTACGCCCGGCTGGCCTGCGGGCGGATCCGGCCCGGGACCGCGCCGGTCAAGGTGGAGGGCGACGAGGAGCTGGGGCGGCGGATCCTGGAGCACTTCTCCGTCACCCCCTGATCCGCACGCCCCGATCCGCACGCCCCGATCCGCACGCCCCGATCCGCACGCCCTGGTCGGCGCACCCTCTGGTCCGCACGCGCCCTGGTCGGCGCGCTCCCTGACGGGGCGCCGGGCGAGGGCCCGTCAGCGCCGCCGCGCCGCCGGGACCCCGGCGGCCACCGGCGGCGCTGCGGCCCGCTCGGCCTCACGGCGCGCCGCCGCCGGCCGCAGCCGGACGACCATGGCCAGGCCCAGCAGCATCGGCGCGTACAGCCAGCAGAACGCCCAGCGGTAGGAGCCGGCGGTGTACGCGCCGCCGGGGCCGGCCGCCGCGTCCAGCAGCACCCCGATGCCCAGCAGGGTGACCGCCGTGGCCACGAAGCCGCCGACGTTGACGATGCCGGAGGCCGTCCCCAGCCGCTCCGGCGGGTTGGCCGGGCGGGCGTATTCGAAGCCGACCAGGGACGCCGCGCCGTTGCTGCCCATGAAGGCGATCAGCACGACGAGCAGCCACATCGGCGGCCGCCCGCCGGGCCAGGCGAGCACGGCGGCCCACAGGGCGCCGGTGCCGAGCACCACGGCGAGCACGATCGGGGTGCGGGCCCCCGGGCGGCGGGAGACGAGCTGCCCGAAGAGCAGGCCGCAGACCATGCTGCTGACGACCAGCAGGGTGAGCAGCCCGGCGGCGGTGGAGCGCGGCAGCCGCTGGCCCTCCACCAGGTACGGCATCCCCCACAGCAGGCCGAAGACGTTGCCGGGGAACTGCGTGGTGAAGTGCACCCACATGCCCAGCCGGGTGCCGGGCTCCCGCCAGGCCGCGCGGATCTGCGGCAGGACCGGCACCCGCGCCCGGGGGGCGCGGCGCGCCAGGGGGTCGGCGGCGGTCCGGGGGCGGCCGCGCAGGCGGCGCGGCTGACCGGGGGCGTCCCGGAGGAGGGTCGCCACCAGGGCCAGGACGACGAGGCCGAGCAGGGCGGTGGAGGTGAAGGTCGCGGTCCAGCCGCGGTTGTGCAGCACCCGGGAGAGGACGGCCGTGGAGACCAGGTTGCCGCTCAGGCCCACCATGCCGGTGATCTGGGCGACCATCGGGTTGCGGCGCGCGGGGAACCAGCGGGCGGCCAGCCGCAGCACGCTGACGAAGGTCATCGCGTCGCCGCAGCCCAGCACCGCCCGGCAGACCAGCGCCGGGGCGAAGGCGGAGCTCCAGGCGAAGCCGAGCTGGCCGGCGGTCAGCAGCACCACGCCGAAGGTGAGGACCCGCCGGGGGCCCAGCCGGTCGACCAGCAGGCCGACGGGTATCTGCATGGCCGCGTAGACCAGCACCTGCAGGATGGAGAAGGCGGACAGCGCGGAGGCGCCCACCCCGAAGCGGTCGGCCGCGTCGAGGCCGGCCACGCCCAGGCTGGTGCGGTGCACGACGGCGAGCGCGTAGACGCAGGCGCCGATCCCCCAGGCCAGCCAGGCGGCGCGGCCGCCGGGCGGGCCCCCGTCCGGCGCGGCCCCCGGGGGCGCGGGCGGGGAGGCGGACCGGGGCGGCGGCAGGGGCGCGGCCGCGGACGGCGCCGGCCGCGCGACCGGGCGGGGAGCCGGGTGGGGGGACGACGGCTGCGGGGCGGGGTCCGCCGATGCGGACGCCTCGGCGGGACCGGGCACGCTCGCGGTCACGGTGGTGGGCTCCTTCGTCGGGGCGGGCACGGGTCCGGGGGCGGCCCCGGGGCGGCGGGTCGGGCCGGGGCTGCCGGGGAGGCGTCAGGGGGCTTCGGGGGAGTCCGGTCCGCGGAGCAGGGTGCCGATCCGTCCGATGTGGACGCCCACCAGCCGCTCGGCCCCGTCGGCGTCGCCCTCGCGCAGGGCGCGGAGGATGCCGGCGTGGTCGGAGATGTTGAGCCGCACCCGCTCCGGCCGGACGTGCATCACCTGCACGCCCATCCGCAGCTGGCGGTCGCGCAGCCGGTCGTAGAGCTGCTCCAGGATGCGGTTCCCGGCGGCGGCGACCACGGCGTGGTGGAAGGCGCGGTCGGCCGCGGCGGCCCCCTCCAGGTCGCCGGCGTCCACGCAGGCCTCCTGTTCGGCGAGGAGCGCGGCGAGGCGGTCCAGCAGCCCCGGGGAGGCGGGCAGCACCCGGCGGACCGCGTGCCGCTCGACGAGGAGGCGGGTCTCCACCACGTCGGCGATCTCCTCCGCCGACACCGGCAGGACGAGCGCGCCCTTCTTGGGGTACAGGCGCAGCAGCCCCTCGGCCTCCAGCCGCAGCAGGGCCTCGCGGACGGGGGTGCGGGAGACGCCGACCGCCTCGGCGATCTCCCCCTCCACCAGCAGGGTGCCGCCGGGGAAGGTGCGGTCGAGGATGGAGCGCTTGACGTGGCGGTAGACGCGGTCGGCCGCGGGCGGGGTCCTGGCAGGCATGATGCATCCATCATAGATGCAACAGCGGACCCGGGGTCAGCCCCGCAGCACCCAGCGCACGGTGCGGGTCATCCGGCGGGCGCGGAACCCCTCGTCGCGGACCATCGCGGTGGTGTCCGTGACGGTCGCGGCGACCGCCGCCGCCCGGCCGCGCGGCAGCCGCAGCGCCGCCGTGTCCAGCCGGGTGCCGTCGCCCGGGGCCGGCCGCACCGGGCGGCCGTCCACCGTCCAGAGGACCCGCAGGCGGCGCCCGCCGGCCAGCGGGACCGGCCGCACGGCCAGGACGGGCCGCCCGGCCACCGCACCGGCTGCGGGGCTCACCCCGTCGAGCAGGTCGACCCGGCGGTAGATCCCCTCGACGACCGCCTCCTGCGACGGCGGGTTGTACAGGCCGCCGAGGGTGCGCATCACCGAGTCCGGGGTCGGCCGGTACAGGCCGTTGGCGCCCGCGTACGCCCCCACCGTGCTGCCGTCCGGTGCCGTGGCGCCCAGCCACCGCCACCACTTGGCGCGGTGGCGGAGCATGGCGTCCGCGCCCTCGGCGGACAGGTTGGGGTAGCCGGCGTCGGCGGGGGCGGCGTCGTACTCGTCGCCCAGGTCGCCGAGGGTGTGGCCCATCTCGTGCTGGATGATGCGGCCCGCGTCCGGGCTGCCGCCCGCCAGCGTGGTCACGCCGCTGCCGCCCGCGCCCCCGTAGCGGGCGGAGTTGGCCACCGCGATCACGAAGCGGGGGCCGTGCCGCGGCCCGGCCAGCCGCTCGGCCGCCTGCTCGTCCACGCAGAGCAGCCGGGCGGTGCCGTCGCACCAGAAGTGCATCCCCAGCGGGGTCGGCAGGCCGCGGCGGGGCGACCGCTGCTCGCGGATGCCGGAGACGGGTGAGGTGATCTCGACCCGCCTTATGTTGAAGAAGTGCTGGTAGGTGCGGAACGGCTCGATCTGCAGGAGCGCCCGCCAGGCCCGGTCGGACTCGGTGCGGAAGAGCGCGGCCTCCGCCGCGGTGAAGCCGTCGCCCAGCAGCACGAGGGTGATCCGGTTGCGGGGGTCGCCGCTGCGCATGACCTCGGCGCCGGCGGCCGGGGCCGGCCCGGCGCGCCCGGGGCCGGCCGGGTCGGGCGGGGGGACCAGCCGGCCCGCGTCCGCAGCGGAGAGCGCGGGCCCGCGGTCCGCACCGGGGGCCCGCACCGGGGCCGACCCGGCACCCAGCACGGGGGACGCCACGCACGCGGCCAGCACCAGGGCGGCGGGGACGCGGCGGCGGCGGGCCGCGCGGCAGAGGACCGCGGTGCGGCTGCGTGCTGCGCTGCGGGGCATGGCCGGGTCCTCGCTGCCGGGTGGTCGACCTGCGAAGACGTACCCGGGGCGGTGCGGGGCGGCCCGCGCGGTCCGGGAAGGTCACCGGATGGGAGCAAGGCGCAGCGGGCGGGACGCCGGGGCCGGGCACCGGACCGGACACGGGTCGGGCACGGCCCGGGGCACCCGGCGGGACACCGCCCGGAATACCGCCCGGGACACCGTCCGGGGCACCCGGCGGGGCCGCGCACGGGCAGGGCCCCCGCCGCGGCTGCGGCGGGGGCCCTGCGGGCGGTGCTGCGGCGGGTCAGCCCCAGCTGATGAGGCGCTTGGGGCGCTCCAGGACCGCGGCGGTGTCGGCCAGGACCCTCGAGCCGAGCTCGCCGTCGACCAGCCGGTGGTCGAAGGAGAGGGCCAGCGTGGTGACCTGGCGCGGGACGACCTTGCCCTTGTGCACCCACGGCATCTCCCGGACCTGCCCGAAGGCGAGGATGGCGGCCTCGCCGGGGTTGAGGATCGGGGTGCCGGTGTCGACGCCGAAGACGCCGACGTTGGTGATGGTGACCGTGCCGCCCTGCATGTCGGCGGGCGCCGTGCGGCCCTCGCGGGCGGTCTCCACCAGCGCCTGGAGGGCGGTGGCGAGCTCCGGGAGGGTCTTGGAGCCGGCGTCCTTGATGTTGGGCACGATCAGGCCGCGCGGGGTGGCGGCGGCGATGCCCAGGTTCACGCTGCCCTTGTAGACGATCTCCTGGTTGGGCTCGTCCCAGGCCGCGTTGACCTCCGGGTGGCGGCGGACCGCCGTGAGCAGCGCCTTGGCGACCAGCAGCAGCGGGGAGACCCGCACGCCCTGGCCCAGTTCGCCGGACTCCTTCAGCTCCCGCACCAGCCGCATCGTGCGGGTCACGTCGACCTGCACGAACTCGGTGACGTGCGGGGCGCTGAACGCCGAGGCCACCATCGCCTGGGCGGTGGCCCGGCGGACGCCCTTGACCGGGACCCGGCGGTCACCGGCCGCACCGGCCTCCGCCGGCGCCTCCGCCGCCACGGCCCCGGCGGGGGCGGCCGCGGGGGCGGCGGGCCCCGTCGGGGCGGACGCGGCCGCCACGGCGGCGTGGACGTCGTCGCGGGTGACGGTGCCGTTCGGGCCGGAGGGGACCACGGCGCGGAGGTCCACGCCCAGGTCCTTGGCCAGCTTGCGCACCGGGGGCTTGGCCAGCGGACGCGGCCCGGCCTGGACCGGCCCGGCCTGGACCGGCGCGGCCTGCACCGGCGCGGCGGGCGCCGGCTGGACCGGCACGGCCGGGGCGACCGGCGCGGCGGGCGCGACCTGGACCGGCGCGGCCTGCACCGGCGCGGCTGCGGCCTTGCGGGGGCGGCGGCGGGCGGCGGCGGTGCGCGGGCCGTAGCCGACCAGCACCTCGCGCCGCTCGGGCTCGGCCTCCGCCGCCGGGGCCTCGGCCGGTCCTGCGGGCGCGGCAGCCGGCGCCGGCGCCTGCGGGGCCGGGGCGGCGCCCTCCGTGGCGACCGCGATGATCGCGGTGCCCACGTCGACGGTCGTGCCCTCCTCGAAGAAGAGCTGCTGCACCACGCCGTCGTAGGGGATGGGCAGCTCGACCGCGGCCTTGGCGGTCTCGACCTCGCAGACGACCTGGCCGTCGGTGACGGTGTCGCCCGGCTGGACGTACCACTTGAGGATCTCGGCCTCGGTGAGCCCCTCGCCCACGTCGGGCATCCGGAACTCACGGACCTGCTGCTGCACGTCGGTGGCGGTCATCGGTTCTCCTCCCCCGTTCAGAAGGCCAGGGAGCGGTCGACGGCGTCGAGCACCCGGTCCAGGTCCGGCAGGAAGGTCTCCTCGACGCGCGACGGCGGGTACGGCGCGAAGTAGCCGCCCACCCGCAGCACCGGGGCCTCCAGCGCGTAGAAGCAGCGCTCGGTGATCCGGGCGGCGAGCTCGGCGCCCATGCCCATGAAGACCGGCGCCTCGTGGACGACCACGGCGCGGCCGGTGCGCTGCACCGAGGCGGTGACGGTGTCGAAGTCGAGCGGGGAGAGCGAGCGCAGGTCCACGACCTCCAGGCTGCGGCCGTCCTCCTCGGCCGCCGCGGCGGCGTCCAGGCAGACCTTGACCATCGGGCCGTAGGCGATGAGCGTCGCGTCGCGGCCCTCGCGGACCACCCGGGCGTCGTGGAGGCGCGAGGGCGCCCCGGCGGCGTTCGGGTCGAGCTCGGCCTTGTCCCAGTAGCGCCGCTTGGGCTCCAGGAAGATCACCGGGTCGTCGCACCGCACGGCCTGCCGCAGCATCCAGTAGGCGTCGACCGGGTTGGAGGGGGTGACGACCTTCAGGCCCGCGGTGTGGGCGAAGTACGCCTCGTGGGACTCGCTGTGGTGCTCGACCGCGCCGATGCCGCCCGCGTACGGGATGCGGACGGTGACCGGCAGCTTGACGTGGCCGAGCGCACGGGCGTGCATCTTGGCCAGCTGCGAGACGATCTGGTCGAAGGCCGGGTAGACGAAGCCGTCGAACTGGATCTCCACCACGGGCCGGTAGCCGCGCAGCGCGAGGCCGATCGCGGTGCCGACGATGCCGGACTCCGCGAGCGGGGTGTCGATCACCCGGTCCTCGCCGAAGTCCTTGTGCAGGCCGTCGGTGACCCGGAAGACGCCGCCGAGCTTGCCGACGTCCTCACCCATGACGAGGGTCTTCGGGTCGGCCTCCAGCTCCTTGCGCAGCGCCTCGTTGAGTGCCTTGACCATCGTGAAGCTGCTCATCAGCGGACCTCCCCGCCCTCGAAGGACGCCGCGTACGCCTCGTACTGCGCCCGCTCCTCGTCGACCAGCGCGTGGCCGTCGGCGTAGACGTGCTCGAAGATGGCGGCGGGGGACGGGTCCGGCATGGTCCGGACGCCCTCGCGCACCCGGCGGGCGAGCTGCTCGCTCTCCGCCTCGACGGAGTCGAGGAACTCCTGGTCGGCCCAGCCCTCGCGGACCAGGTGGGCCCGGAGCCGCTCGATGGGGTCCTTGAGCTTCCAGGCCTCCAGCTCCTCCGACATCCGGTAGCGGCTGGGGTCGTCGGAGGTGGTGTGGGCGCCCATGCGGTAGGTGAAGGCCTCCACCAGGACGGGCCCGTTGCCGCTGCGCGCGTGGTCCAGCGCCCAGCGGGTCACCGCGAGGCACGCGAGGACGTCGTTGCCGTCGACCCGCACGCCGGGGAAGCCGAAGCCGGAGGCGCGGCGGTAGATCGGCACGCGGCTCTGCTTCTCGGTGGGCTCGGAAATGGCCCACTGGTTGTTCTGGCAGAAGAAGACGACCGGCGCGTTGTAGACCGAGGCGAAGGTGAAGGCCTCGTTGACGTCGCCCTGGCTGGAGGCGCCGTCGCCGAAGTACGCGATGACCGCGTCGTCGGCGCCGTCCTTGGTGATGCCCATCGCGTAGCCGGTCGCGTGGAGCGTCTGCGAGCCGATCACGATGGTGTAGAGGTGGAAGTTCTTCTCGTTGGGGTCCCAGCCGCCGTGGTTCACGCCGCGGAACATGCCGAGCAGGTTGAGCGGGTCGACGCCCTTGCACCAGGCGACGCCGTGCTCGCGGTAGGTGGGGAAGGCGTAGTCGCCGGGCCGCATGGCGCGGCCGGAGCCGACCTGTGCGGCCTCCTGGCCGAGGAGGGACGCCCACAGGCCCAGCTCGCCCTGCCGCTGCAGGGCGGTGGCCTCGCCGTCGAAGCGGCGGACCAGCACCAGGTCGCGGTAGATCGCGCGCAGCTCCTCCGGGGTGGTCTCCAGGGAGAAGTCGGGGTGCTCGACCCGCTCGCCCTCGGGGGTCAGCAGCTGGACCAGCTCGGGCTGCGGCGGCGGCGCGACGCTGCCGGCGCGGGAGGGTACCCGCTTCCTGCGGGTGCCGGAGGCCTTCTTGGGCACTCCCGCCGTGCTGTCGACGGTCACGTTCACTCCTCGGTCTGTCCGGCCCCCGGGGTCGCCGGCAGCCGGTCCGACATCCTCCCGTGCGGCCGCCTCCTTCGGCGGGCCTCCCCGCGGGGTCCGCGCGGGGTGTGCGCGGACGTGCGAAGCGGGCGGCGGTCTGCGGTACCGCGGACGACCCGCAGAGAACGTTACCCAGCGGACGCCCTCGGCGCGCCTGCGCTTGGACGTCCTAGTTGTTCCCTCGGTGCGGCGGCCCCGGGAGTCCCCTCCCGCGGCGCCCGCCGGTACACGTGCGCACGGTATCCGGGACAGCCCGGTCGGCGTAAGGGGTACGGGGAGGAAGTTCGGCGGCTCCGGCCGGGCGCGGGGCGCCCCGCCACCCCAAGTTATGTACATGACACAATAGGGGTGCCCGCACCGGCCCGCACCGGCCCGCACCGGCACCGGCCCGCCCCGGCGGCGGGCGGGACCCGCCCGGGAAAGGACCTGACGCTCCATCAGTACGTCAAGCCACACCTGCCGCACGGACCACGGCAGTACCATCGGTTGCGTGATCAACGGTCAGCACGTTGACCGCCCCGTCCGGACCCGCCGCCTCCCCCGCCCCTCCCGGCCCGACCCGGGCCCGGACGCGGAGACGGCGGCCCCGGACGCCGCAGGCGCCGCCGCGACCCTGCTCGCGCACCACGGCGCCGGCGAGCCCCTGGAGGTCTCCCCCGTGGCCGAGGGCCTGCTCAACCGCGGGTACCGGGTCACGGCCACGACCGGCCGCTACTTCCTCAAGTGCTACGTCGACCCCGCCACCGCCACCCCCGGGGCGATCGCCGCCCAGCACCGCGCCACCGCCGCCCTGCACGCCCTCGGCCTGCCCACCGCCCCGCCCCTCGCCGCCCCGGGCGGCCGCACCTTCCACACCGTCGCCGGACGCCGCTACGCCCTCTTCCCCTGGGTCGAGGGCGGCCACCGCGCCGGGCACGAGCTCGACCGGGATCAGTGCGCCGCCCTGGGCTCCCTGCTGGGCGCCGTCCACCTCGCGCTCGCCGGCATCCACCCGCCGGTGCGGCAGCCCGCGGAGCAGCCGACCGCCGACCCGGCCCGCACCGAGGAGCTGATCGAGGAGCTGCTCGCCCGCACCGCGCGCCGCCCCCGCGACGGCATGGACGAACTGGCCCGGCAGCGGCTGCTGGAGCGCCGCGCCCTGCTCGGCGCGTACGCCCACCGCCGCCCGCGGCCCGGGGACGCCCCGCCGACCGGCTGGGTGCACGGCGACTTCCACCCGCTGAACCTCCTCTACCGGGGCGCGGAGCCGGCCGCGATCCTCGACTGGGACCGGCTCGGGCTGCGGCCCCGGGCCGAGGAGGCGGTGCGCGGGGCGACCCTCTTCTTCCACCACCCGCGGACGGGGGCGCTGGACCTGGGCCGGGTCCGGAGGTTCTCCCGCGCCTACCGGGAGACGGGGGCCGCGGACGCCGGGCAGATGGCGGCGGCGGTGCACCGGGTGTGGTGGGAGCGGCTCAACGACTTCTGGATGCTGGAGTGGCGCTACCTGCGCGGCGACCGGCGGACGGACCCGCTCTTCCCGGCGGCCGCGGCGCAGATCGTCCGGTGGTGCGAGGAGTACGAGCAGGTGCTGGACGCGTACACCAACTGACGGCGGGCTCGGGGCGGCGCCCGGCGCCGGTCCGGGGGCCGCCCGCGGCCGGGCGGCCGTCCCCGGGGCAGGGCCCCCGGACCCGGCCGGGACGCGCGCCGGCCCCCGGCCGGCGGGTGCCGGACCGGGGGCCGGGTGGGCGGTACGGAACGGCCGGGTCAGTCGATGACGCCGCCGTTGGTGACACCGCTCAGGGTGTGCCCGGGGAGGGCGGCGGGTTCTGCGTGCCGCCGCCCGCACCGCCGCCCGCGCTGCCGTCGGTCCCGCCCGCGCCGCCGCCGCCCGCGCTCGTGCTCGGCTGCGGGGCGCTCGCGGAGGGCGGCGCGGAGGGCGGCGCGGAGGTCGGCGCGGCCGAGGTGGGCGGCGCGGAGGTCGGCGCGGCCGAGGTGGGCGGCGCGGAGGTCGGCGCCGCCGAGGTCGGCGGGTTCGTGGTGGGGACCCGGGTGGTGGAGGACCCTCCCGTGGTCCCGTTGTACGTCTGCCCGCCCCCGGTCGGGGTGTTCGCGGTCGGCGCGGGCGCCGGCGCGTTCCTCGTCCCCTGGCTGGAGGTGGGGGTGGGCGACGGCGAGCCGGAGGGGGTGCCGGTGCGACCCCCCTGGGTGCCGCCCCCGGAGGTGATGATCGCCGCGACCACGGCCACGGCGGCGGCCGCCGCCAGGACCAGCCACAGCAGGGGGCCGCGGCGGTGCGGCTCGTCGTCGTCGGGACCGGCCTGCCCCGCGCCGCCCGGGCCGTACCCGCCCGACGTCTCGTAGGGCCGGTAGCCGGGGCCCACCGCGGTCGGGGCGGAGGCCATCGGGGCCCCCATCGGCGGGGTGGCGCTGCCGAACCGCCCGGTTGTGCCGAACTGCTCGGTGGGGGCGTACGAGCCGGCCGGCGGTGTGGCGCCCGACGCCGTGCCGGAGCCGGCCGCCGCCAGCCCCGCGGCGGCGGCCGCGGCGGCCGCGGCGCCCGCCGCGTAGCCGGAGCCGCCCCCGCCGTGCATCTCCCGCAGCGCCTGCTGCGCGTGCGCCCGGAACTCGTCGGCGGACTGGAAGCGGTCGTCGGGGCCCTTGGCGAGCGAGCGCAGCACCAGGGCGTCCAGCTGCGGCGGCACCCGGTGGTTGGCCTGCGACGGCGGCCGGGGGGTGTCCTGCACGTGCTGGTAGACCACCGAGAGCGGGGTGTCGCCGGTGAACGGCGGCCGCAGCGTCAGCAGCTCGTAGAGCATGCAGCCGGTGGCGTAGAGGTCGGAGCGGTGGTCCACGGCCTTGCCGAGCGCCTGCTCCGGGGAGAGGTACTGCGGGGTGCCCATCACCATGCCGGTCTGCGTCATGGTGCTGGCGGCGCCGGTGAGGGCGCGGGCGATGCCGAAGTCCATCACCTTGACCGCGCCGGTGGTGGTGATGATGACGTTGGCGGGCTTGATGTCGCGGTGCACGATGCCGTGCCGGTGGCTGTAGGCCAGGGCCTCCAGCACGCCCGCGATGATGATCAGCGCCTGGTCGACCGGCGGCGCCTCCTCGTCCACGAGCAGCTCGCGGACGGTGCGGCCCTCGACCAGCTCCATGACGATGTACGGCATGGACTCGCCGCCGGGCAGCTCCTCCTCGCCGGTGTCGTACACCGCCACCACCGCGTGGTGGTTGAGCGCGGCGACGGAGTGGGCCTCGCGCGTGAAGCGGAGCCGGGCCACGTCGTCCTGGGCCAGCTCGGGGCGGAGCAGCTTGACGGCGACCGTGCGGCCGAGCCGCAGGTCCTCGGCGGCGAAGACCTCCGCCATGCCGCCGCGGCCGAGCCGGCGGGTGAGCCGGTAGCGGCCCTCGCCGACCGTGCCGAAGTCGCCCTCGGTGCCCTGCCCGGGAGTGCCGGGGGCGCCGAAGGCGGTGCGGCCGAAGCCTCCGGAGGAGTGCGCGGCGGCAGGGGTGGCCGGGGTCTCCGACGCGCCGCCCGCGGTGCGGCCGCCGTGGGACGCGGGGGCCTGGTGCGCCGGGGCCGCCTCCGGGGACTGCTCACGGACGGGATCGCCGGTACGGCCGCGGGGGCCGTCGCCGCCTGCCGTGTGCGGGGTCTCTGCCATCACTCCTCGCCGTCCGTCGGCCTGAATGGGATCACGCTCTCGTCTCTGTCTCGGGCCCCCGGGACCGGCGGCGACTCGGGCCCCTCCGCCCCTGGCCGGGCCGGGAGGGCGGATTCCTCCAGTGCACGCTACCGCCTTCGCGGGGCGTACGTGACGGCTGAACCCCTCGTGGGCCGCCTACCCTGGCACCACCCGGCGCGCACCAACGCGCCCGGCGCGAAGTCGGGGCGGGCGCCCCCGGCCGCTCAGGACGCGGCCGCCGCACCGGACCCGCCGTCCGGAGCGCCCCCTGCGGGGAGGCGCATGCCGTAGCTGCCGGGCGTCGAGTAGTCGGTGGGGCTGCTGCTGCCGGCGCTCTTGCTCATGGCGGCGGCCAGGACGAGGCCGACCACCACCGCCAGGACGAGCAGCACGCAGACGATGACGACCGCCGTGCCGCAGCCGCGCCTCCGTGCGGGGAGCGGCGCGAACGGCGCGGGCGGGGCGAACACCCCCGGGGGCGGGGTGGGCACCCCCGGCCGCATCGGACCGGGCATCGGCGTCGCCGCCTGCTGCGGGAAGACCGGCTGCGGCGGAGGGGTGCGGATCGGCTGCGGCATCGGCTGCGGCATCGGCTGCGCGTGGGGCGGCCGGTACTGCGGGGGCGGGGTGTGCGGGGGCGGGGTGCCCGGTCCGACGACGGGGCCGGGGCCGAACGACGGGGCGGGGGACGGCCGGTACGGCTGCTGCACCCGGTCCGGCGCCGGCGTCCGCAGCTCGCCCGTCACCTGGGGGAAGACCGCGGAGGAGAGGGGGCCGCCGGGCCCCTGCCCGTGCACGGCGCTGGGGCCGCCGCCGATGACCAGCGGCTTCACCCCGTCCTGCTCGCCCGAGGCCACCCGCTGCACCTCGTCGCGCATCGCCTCCGCGGTGGGGAAGCGGTGTGCGGGGTCCTTGCGCAGCGCCCGGGCCACCAGGGCGTCCACCGCCGGGGTCACCGCCCGGTTGAGGGAGGACGGCGCCGGCGGCGGCTCCTGCACGTGCTTGTAGGCGATGGAGAACGCGGTGTCGCCGTCGAACGGCAGCCGTCCGGTGAGCAGCTCGAAGAGCAGGCAGCCCACCGAGTAGAGGTCGGCGCGGGCGTCCACGCTCTTCCCGAGCGCCTGCTCCGGGGAGAGGTACTGCGGGGTGCCCACCACCATGCCGGTCTGGGTCATCGAGGTGACCCCGGACTGGAGGGCGCGGGCGATGCCGAAGTCCATCACCTTGACGACGCCCTTGGGCGTCACCATGACGTTGCCCGGCTTGATGTCGCGGTGGACGAGGCCCTGCTCGTGCGAGGCGGCCAGCGCGGCCAGCACGTCCGCGGTGATCCGCAGCGCCCGGTCGGCGGGCATCGCCCCGTGCTCCTCGACCTCCCGGCGCAGCACGCCGCTGAGCGAGGTGCCCTCGACGTACTCCATGACGATGTAGGGGACCGTGGCGCCGTCGGCGTCGGCGTCCTCGCCGCTGTCGTAGACCGCGACGACGTTGGTGTGGCTCAGCCGGGCGACGGCCTGGGCCTCGCGGCGGAACCGCTCGCGGAAGGACGGCTCGCGGCCGAGGTCGGTGTGGAGGGTCTTCACCGCCACCGGGCGGTCGAGCACGGTGTCGTGCCCGAGGTGGACGGAGGCCATGCCGCCCTGGCCCAGCAGCTGCTGCAGGACGTACCTGCCGTGGCCGACCGCCCGCAGGCCGGCGGCCGCACCGCCCGTGGTGCCGTCCTCGCCCATCGCCTCGACATCCCCCTCGGCAGGCCGCGCCGCAGCCGCGTGTGTGTGGACCGTCCGGAGACCGCCGGCCCCGGCAGGGGCCAGGGTATCGGCACGCCCCGACATGCGTACCGGGGCGTGCGATCGTACTGCGCACACCCCGGTACACGGGCCGCGGGGGCGGTCCGGTTCCCGGCCGGCCCGGCCGCGGGGGCGGTCCCGGGGGCGGCCGGGACGGTCCGGGCGCCCCCGGGGGCACGGGCGGTCCGGCGGGGAGGGACCGGCGGCCGGGCCCCCGCCCGCGCGGGCCCTACAGGTACGGGCCGGAGCGCATGCCGCGCGGGGGCTCGCCCGGCTCCTCGCCGAGGCCGCCGTGGCCGGGCGGCAGCGCCCGGCGCATCTGCTCCAGCTGCGCGCGGGCCGCCATCTGCTGGGCGAACAGGGCGGTCTGGATGCCGTGGAACAGCCCCTCCAGCCACCCCACGAGCTGCGCCTGGGCGATCCTCAGCTCGGCCTCGCTGGGGATGGTGTCGTCGGTGAAGGGGAGGGAGAGCCGCTCCAGCTCCTCCACCAGCTCGGGGGCGAGCCCCTGCTCCAGCTCCTTGATGGAGCCGGCGTGGATGTCCTTCAGCCGCACCCGGCTCGCCTCGTCGAGGGGCGCCGCGCGCACCTCCTCCAGCAGCTGCTTGATCATGCTGCCGATCCGCATCACCTTCGCCGGCTGCTCCACCATCTCGGTGACCGGCAGCTCGCGCGGCTCCTCCCCCTCACCGCCGCCGGGGAGCTTCCGCTCCGCGCCCGGGGCACTGCCGACGGCCATGCCGTCCGGGCCGACGATCAGGACCTGAGGGCCGTCTTCCGGCCGTTCGTTCATCGGCGTGTTCATGGGCGCCATTCTTCCTCACGGGGGGCGCGCGGGGGGCGGCCGCCCCGGGAGCGGGCGGTCAGCCGCGGCGCAGGCGCAGGCCGACCAGCGCCACCCCGGCGCCGACCATGCCCAGCCCCATGCCGAGCGGCAGGTAGGTGCCGGCGGCCACCGCGGAGAAGGGCGGCGCTGCGTCGTCGGCGCCCGCGACCGGGACGGTCGGTCCGTCGGCGCCGGGGAGGCCGCCGGGGCCCGGGAGGGCGGACGTCGCCGCGGCGGGGGCCGCGCCGTCGGGGGCCGCGGACCCTGCAGGCACGAAGGGGGCCCCGCCCCGGGCGGGGGCGGCGGACCGGCGGGCGGCCCGCGGGTCGGCGGGCGGCGGCTGCGGCACCCCGCGGTACGCATCCGGGCCTCCGGGGGCGGCGTCGTCGGCCGGGCCGTCCCCGGCGGGCGGGTCCCCGGCGGGCGGCGAGGGCACGGCGGGCGCGGGGACCTGAGGCCCCGCGGACCGGGGCGGCTCCGCCGCCGGCGACTGGAGCGGCACGGTCGCGTCGGCGGCCGGGCCGCCGGTCGCCGCGCCGGCGGAGGGGGCGGGCACGGACGGCGCGTCGGGGGCCGCCGGGGTCCAGGGGGCGGCGGAGGACGACGGGGCGGGAGGGGGCACGGAGCCGCCGTCCGGGAGCGGCGGGGAGTCACCGCGGTCGCGGGGCCGGGGGCAGCCGGTCCCGACGCGGTCCGCACCCGGGTCCGCGGCCTGCGGGCGGGGGCCGGCGAGTCCGGCCGGCAGCAGCCCCGTCCACGGCGTCCGGCCGGACGCGGCCCCGGGGAGCGGCGAGGGCGGGCCGGTGCGGGCCGGGGGCCGGTCGGCGGGACCGCCGCAGCCGGCGGCCGCGGCGGACGGCGACGCCAGGACGGCGGCGAGCCCGGCGCACGCGGCCAGCAGGAGCGGGGAGGGTATCCCGGCCGTGGAACCGCGGCGGGCCGTCCGCGGCTGCACGGTCCGCGGGAGCGGAGGGGTCCGCAGGGACAGAGGGGTTCGCAGGGACAGAGGGGTCCGCTGGGGCGGAGGGGGCGGGAGGGGCGGCCCGGACGCCTCCGGGCCACCGGGGGTCGGCGGGCGCGGGGCGGGGGTACGCGGCTGGAGCGTGGATCCGGTCACGTGCGGTCGTCCTTCCGACGGCCGCCGTCGGCGGGCGGCGGCACCGGACAAGGCCGGCGGCGCCCGGGACCTCGGCGCCGCTGCCGCCCGGCCTGCGCTGCGTGGTCGGGCGGTTCCTCTCCAGAGTCGCACAACCCGACATACCCGTCATATCGAACACGCGTCGCCGCCCGGACCGCCCCGGACCGCCGGCGGCCCCGCCTCGGGGAGGGCGGGGCGTCCCCTCCCTCCCCCGCCGCGGCACGCACCCGCCCCGGCCCCCGCCGCCGGGCGGGGCGGGGAGGACGGGGCGGGGAGGACGGGGCGGAGGAGAGGGGGGACGGGCGCGGCCGGCCCGCGTCAGACCGTCAGCAGGATCTTGCCGATGTGGGCGCTGCTCTCCATCAGCCGGTGCGCCTGCGCCGCCTCGGCCATCGGCAGCGCCCGGTCGACCACCGGCCGGACCCGGCCCGACTCGACCAGGGGCCAGACGTGCTCGCGCACCGCCGCCACGATGGCCGCCTTCTCCTCCAGGGGGCGCGCCCGCAGGCTGGTCGCGGCGATCGCGGCCCGCTTGGACAGCAGCTTGCCCAGGTTCAGCTCGGCCTTGACGCCGCCCTGCATGCCGATCACGACCAGCCGGCCGTTGACCGCCAGCGCGTCCAGGTTGCGGTCCAGGTAGGAGGCGCCCATGACGTCGAGGATCACGTCGGCGCCGCGTCCGGAGGTCGCCTCGGCGAGTTCCGCGACGAAGTCCTGCTCGCGGTAGTTCACCAGGACGTCGGCCCCCAGGGCCCGGCACGCCTCCAGCTTCTCCGCGCTGCCCGCCGTCACGGCGACCCGGGCGCCCACGGCCTTCGCGAGCTGGACCGCCATCGTGCCGATCCCGCTCGACCCGCCGTGCACCAGGAACACCTCCCCCGGCCGCAGGTGCGCCACCTGGAACACGTTGGACCACACGGTGCAGACGACCTCGGGCAGCGCCGCCGCCCCGACCGTGTCCAGGCCCTTCGGCACCGGCAGCAGCTGCCCGGCCGGCACCGCGACCCGCTCGGCGTACCCGCCGCCGCCGAGGAGCGCGCACACCTCGTCGCCCACGGCCCAGCCGGCCGTGCCCGGGCCGAGCGCCGCGATCCGCCCGGAGCACTCCAGACCCGGGTACGGGGAGGCCCCCGCCGGGGGGTCGTAGAAGCCCTGGCGCTGGAGGACGTCGGCCCGGTTGACGGCGCTCGCCGCCACCTCGACCAGCACCTCGCCCTCGCCGGGCACCGGGTCGTCCACCTCCGCCCACACCAGCGCGTCGGGACCACCGGGTTCGGGAATCGTGATCGCTCGCATGTCCACACGCTAGCCTCGCCGCCGCCCGGCGCCGGGGACCGGGACCCCGGCGATCCGCGGGCGGGCCGCGGGTCCGGCGGGACCCCGGGCGGGCCGCGGCCCGCCCGGCCGCCGGCCCATCCGCCCGGCCGCCCCGTCCGCCCGTCCGCCCGTCCGGTCGGTGTCCGCGACACACCGGGCGGTGACGGCCGCCCCGCGGGCCGCCGCGGTCATCCTGGGAGGCGTGACGAGCGGCAGCCGGCCCCCGGGGCCGGGCGGAAGGGCCCTGCGGCGGCCGCGGCGCGACGCGGACGGGCCGCCGGACCCCGGCGGGGACCCCGGCCGGCACGTCGTTCTGCCCACCCGGCGGCCGAGGCCCCCGCTGCAGCAGGTGGGCCTCCGGGTGCTGATGGCGCTGGCCGTGCTGGTGGTCACGATCGTGGTGGTCTACGCCGACCGCGGCGGCTACACGGACAGCTCGGACGGCCGCGTCGACCTGCTCGACGCCGCCTACTACGCGACCGTCACCCTCTCCACCACCGGCTACGGCGACGTCACGCCGGTGAGCGACTCCGCCCGCCTCGTCAACATCCTGGTGGTCACCCCGCTGCGGGTCGTCTTCCTGATCATCCTGGTCGGCACCACGCTGGAGGTGCTGGCGGAGCGCACCCGCCGGCAGTGGCGCATCGGACGCTGGAGGTCCGCCGTGCGGGAGCACACCGTCGTCGTCGGGTACGGCACCAAGGGGCGGCACGCCGTGTCCACCCTGTTCGGCCAGGGCGTGCACCCGGAGTCGATCGTGGTGGTGGACCCGCAGCGGAAGGTGGTCGAGCAGGCCGCGCTGGACGGCCTGGTCGGGGTGGTCGGGGACGCCACCCGCACCGACACCCTGCTCCGCGCGGAACTGCCGCGCGCCGCCCGGGTCGTGGTCGCCCCGGACCGGGACGACACCGCCGTCCTGGTCACCCTCACCGTCCGGCAGCTCAACCGGAAGGCCACCGTGGTGGCCGCCGTCCGGGAGGACGAGAACGCGCCCCTGCTGCGGGGGAGCGGCGCCGACGTGGTGGTCACCGGTTCCGGCTCGACCGGCCGGCTGCTCGGCATATCGGCGCTCAGCCCCCACGCCGGCGCGGTCATGGAGGACGTGCTGACGTACGGCAGCGGCCTCGACGTCGTGGAGCGCCCCGTCACCAGGGCCGAGGCGGGCGGCAGCCCCCGCGCGTGCGCGGACCTGGTCGTCGCCGTCGTCCGCGGCCACCGCGTCCTCGGCTACGGCGACGCGGAGGCCGCGGCCCTCAGGCTCACCGACCGCGTCATCGTGATCCGCTCGGCGGGGACGCCGGCCTGAGGCCCGGCCG
Source organism: Streptomyces sp. NPDC001380 (assembly GCF_042895785.1). Taxonomy (NCBI): domain Bacteria; kingdom Bacillati; phylum Actinomycetota; class Actinomycetes; order Kitasatosporales; family Streptomycetaceae; genus Streptomyces; species Streptomyces sp. NPDC001380. The sequence goes on from NZ_JBIAWP010000006.1 coordinate 44,533, forward strand.
GACGCCGCGCGCGGTGGAGCCTGCCCCCGCCGGGACCGCCGAGGGCCCCGGGACCGCCGGGACCGCTGGGACCGCCGGGACCGCCGGGGCCCCGGCTCAGCGGCCCGGCGCCTCCAGCAGTTCCACGGGCTCCCCCGCCGCCAGCCCGCCGGGCGGGACGGCGGCCAGCGCGTCGGCGAGGGCGAACCCGCGGAGCATGGCGGGGCCGTCGAAGGCCAGCGGGTCCGCGCCCCGGGCGGTGAGCCGTACGGGCAGCAGCCGGGTGTCGCGCGGGTGCCCCGCCAGGTCGGCGGCGGCGGGGGCCCGGCGCGGCGCGGCGGCCGGGTGCCCGCCCAGGGCGCGCAGCAGCGGTACCGCGAGGGTGGCGGCACCGGCGACGGCGGCCAGCGGGTTGCCCGGCAGGCCGACGAGGGTCCGGGGGGCACCGCCGGGGGCGGCGGGCGGCAGTGCGGCGAGCAGCATGGGGTGCCCGGGCCGCACCGCGACCGAGTCCACCAGCAGCCGGCCGCCGGCCTCGTCCAGCGCGGCGTGCAGGAAGTCCACCGGACCGGCCGCGGTGCCGCCGGTGGTGACCACGACGTCGGCGGGCGAGCGGCGGAGGGCGTCGCGCAGCAGCCCCCGGTCGTCCCGGACCATGCGGCGGCCGACCACCCCGGCCCCGCACGCCTCCAGCCACGGGACGAGCAGCGGGCCGAGGGCGTCGCGGACCAGCCCGTCGCGGGGCGGGCCCGACTCCAGCAGCTCGTCGCCGAGGAGCAGCAGTTCGACCGTCGGGCGGCGGTGGACCGCCAGCCGGTCGCAGCCCGCCGCGGCGGCCAGGCCGAGGACGGCCGGGGTCACGGCGGTGCCGGCGGGGAGGAGCGGCTCGCCGCGGCGGCACTCCTGGCCGCGGGGGCGCACGTCGCGGCCGGGCTCGGCGGGGCGGGGAGCCCGGTCGTGGAGGACGCCGGTGTCCTCCCCCGGGTCCGCGGCGGCGGCGCCGCCGTCGCGGCCGGGGGTGCCGCGCCGCTCGACCGTGCCGTGCTCGCGGCGCAGGACGGCCGTGGCGCCGGGCGGCAGGGGGGCGCCGGTGGCGATCCGGACGGCGGTGCCGTCCGCGAGCGGGCCGGCCGGCTGCTGCCCCGCCAGGACGCGCCCGCGCAGCACCCAGGGGCCGGGGCCGGCGACGGCCCAGCCGTCCATGGCGGAGGTGTCGAACGGCGGCAGGTCGGTGCGGGCCACCAGGGGCTCGGCGAGCGCGCGGCCCAGGGCGTCGGCCAGGTCGGCCTCGGCGGCGGGCAGCGGGCGGACGGCCGCCGCGCGGGCGGTGGCGCGGGCCCGCTGCCAGGGCATGCCGGGGTCGGGCCGCCGGTACGGCCCGGGGGGAGGTGCGTCCTGCGAGCCGGGCGCGTCCGGAGGCGCGTCCCAGTCGTAGGGGGCGTCGGCCCGCCGGGACGGGCCGGGGTCCCGGGGGGAGCCGGGCCCGCCGGGGGAGCCGGTCCGGCCGCCGCCGGGCGGGGCGCCGTCCACGGAGGAGGCCCTGCTCATCCGGGCCCGTTGCCGTCGCGCTGCCCCGCGGCCCTGCGCTCGGCCAGCGCGACGGCCTTGCGGCAGGCCTCGGCGACGGCCTCGCTGCCACCGCCCGCGCTGGCGGCGGCGTAGCCGACCAGGAACGCGGTCAGCGGCGCGGCGGGGCGGGCCACGCCGTGGGCGACAACCCTGGTCATGTCGAGCAGCCCGGCGACGTCGACGTCCAGGTCGACACCCAGTTCGGTCTTGGCTTCGGCGATCCAGTCATCCAGCACGCCGCCCATGTTCCCGGATTCCGTGCCGGGCGGCATGCACCGGGCCCCTCGGCCGTGTTGCCGCGGGACCGCCCCGGCCCGCGGGGCCGCCCCGGCCACCGGACCGGCACCGGCTCATCCGGCCCGCCTCCGGGCGGCGGCCACCTGGTCCCAGGTGTCGCAGTCCCAGGCCGCGCCGGCCGCGTCCGGCAGCCGCACCGTGCGCAGGCCGCCGACCAGCCGCCGCAGCGGCAGGCCGTCCGCGCGGCCGCCGCTGCCGGCCACCAGGGCGTCCAGGGCGGCGCGGAGGGCGTCGGTGCGGTAGGCGGCGGCCAGCGGCTGGTCGCGTCCGCCGGCGTCGACCAGGACGGCCGCGTCGGCGGGCGGTCCGGCGGCGTCCGGCGCGGCAGCGGGATCGTCCGGGGACGGGAGGAGGACCTCGGCGGCCAGCCGCTCCACCGTCGGCCGGTCCAGGAACGGCAGGTCCGCCGCCAGCAGCAGCACCACCGGCGCGGAGACGTGGGGGAGGCCGGCGGCCACCGCGGCGACCGGGCCGCCGCCGGGCGGGTCCTCCCGGGTCCACCGGACCGGCCGGCCGGCCGCCTCCCGGACCGGTCCGACCACCACGGTGCGCCGCGCCCCGGCGCAGGCCGCGAGCACCCGCTCCAGCAGGGTGGCGCCGCCCACCCGCAGGCCGGGCTTGTCGGCGCCGTCCAGCCTCCGGGCCGCGCCGCCGGCCAGCACCACCGCGTCGTACCCGCCGCTCACCCTGGCCCGTTCCATGGCCCGAGTATGGCCCGGGCACCGCCCGCGGCGGCCCCGGAGGGGGGCGTGCCGGACGAAAGAACATGCGCTTGCAATTATTTCGCGCGCTACGTACGGTCGGAGACGGCCCCCTGTCCGCCGCGATCCAGCGAGGAGCACCCATGAGCGCTCTCTTCGAGCCCCTCACCCTGCGCAGCCTCACCATCCCGAACCGGGTGTGGATGGCGCCGATGTGCCAGTACTCCGCCGCACCGGAGGGACCCGACACCGGCGCCCCGGGCGACTGGCACTTCCAGCACCTCGCCTCCCGCGCCGTCGGCGGCGCCGGGCTGATCCTCACCGAGGCCACCGCCGTCCTGCCCGAGGGCCGCATCAGCACCCACGACCTCGGCCTGTGGAACGACCGGCAGCAGCAGGCCTTCGCCCGCATCACCGCGTTCCTGGAGCAGCAGGGCACCGTCCCCGGCATCCAGCTCGCCCACGCCGGGCGCAAGGCCGGCGACGGGCAGCCCTGGGGGGGAGTCCGCGGCGCCCTCGCCCCGGAGGACGGCGGCTGGCAGGCCGTCGCCCCCAGCGCCGTGGCCTTCGGCGACCGGCCCGTGCCCGACGAGCTGGACGCCGACGGGATCCGGCGCGTCGTGCGGGCCTTCGCCGACGCCGCCCGCCGCGCGCTCGACGCCGGGTTCAAGGTCGCCGAGGTGCACGGCGCCCACGGCTACCTGGTCCACTCGTTCCTCTCGCCCTTCTCCAACCACCGCACCGACTCCTACGGCGGCACCGTCCAGAACCGCATGCGGTTCGCCCTGGAGGTCGTCGAGGCCGTCCGCGCCGTCTGGCCCGACGAGCTGCCGCTCTTCTTCCGCACCTCGGCCACCGACTGGCTGTCCGGCGACACCGCCGACGAGCGGGAGGGCTGGACCGGCGAGGACACCGTGCTGCTCGCGAAGGAGCTGCAGGCCCGCGGCGTCGACCTCCTCGACGTGTCCACCGGCGGCATCGCGCCCGACGCCCCCATCCCGGTCGGCCCCGGCTACCAGGTGCCGTTCGCCGAGACGGTCCGTGGCCGGACCGGCCTGCCCACCGGCGCCGTCGGCATGATCACCGAGCCGGAGCAGGCCGAGGAGATCGTCGCCTCCGGCCGGGCCGACGCCGTGCTGCTCGCCCGCGAGCTGCTGCGCAACCCGGTCTGGCCCCAGCAGGCCGCCCGGCGGCTGGGTGCCGCCGTGCCCCGGCCCGAGCAGTACGCCCGCGCCTTCTGACGCCCGCGCGTCCCGCCTCCGCACCGGCCCGGTCCCCTGGTGCCGTGGTCCCGTGGTGCCGTGGTGCCGTGGTCCCGGGGTCGTCGGCCCCGGGGCTGCCGGACCGGCCGCGACCGGTCAGGCCGCCAGCCGCAGGTGCTGACCAGGCCGGATCACGTCGGGGTCGCCGCCCAGGACGTCGTGGTTGAGGTCGTAGAGGGCGTGCCAGCCGCCGTGGACGTGGGCCTGCTGGGCGATCGAGGAGAGCGTGTCGCCCGCGTGCACCGTCCAGTAGGAGCTCCCCGGCGCGGGCACCTGCACGGGCAGCAGCGCCTGCACCGTCCACGGCTGCAGCGTCTGCACGGAGTCGGCCTGCGAGACCGGCCGCGCCGGCCGGACGGGGGCGGAGGCGAGGTGCAGCGGCGTCCGGGACGCCGTCCGGGACGCGCGGCCGCACACCGGCCACGGCGTCAGGCCGCGGGAGCCGACGATCCGCTCGCCGACCGCGATCTGCTCCTCGCGGGTCGCCAGGTCGGCGCGCGGCGCGTAACGGCGGCCGCCGTACTGCTCCCAGGTGCCCTGCGTCATCTGCAGCCCGCCGTAGTAGCCGTTGCCGGTGTTGATGTCCCAGCGGCCGCCGCTCTCGCAGCCGGCGATCCGCTGCCAGTCGGCGCCGTCGCCGGGTGCGGCCTGCGGCACGCGTGCCCCGGCCTGCGCCCCGGCGACCGCGGCGGCCGCCTGACCGGCCAGGCCCATGGCGGTGAACACCGCCAGCAGGACCGCCAGGACGGCGACGGCGGCACGCATCGGTGAGAACGACGGCATCGGACGACTCCTTCGGTTCCGCGCTGCGGACGACGCCGTGGATCGACGCCTGTCCTCCTCCAGGGAGCACGCCTACGAGCCGAAAGTCCGACATAAGACGCCCCTTCAGGCGCTGTCCGGAGCAGCAGATTCCCTCCCAGGGGTGACCTGGCGTCAGTCGGACTCCACGACAATCACCTCACCGCCGGTGCCCCCGGCGCCGGCGGACCCCCCGGCACGGCCGCCGGTCCGCCCACCGGCTGCGCGCCCCCGACCTGTACGCCCTTGACCTGCGTGTACGTCACCTGCGGACACGTCACCTGCTGCTCCGCCGCTGCGGTTCCGGGCGGGCGACGCGGCGCCGGGCAGCCGCGAGAACGCCAGCAGCCGCCGCCCCTCCCGCTCCAGCGCGTCGCGGTCGGCCGCGGAGAGCGGCTCGAAGAGCTCCACCCGCAGCGACGGCCCGGCGTCCCGCTCCCGCAGGAGGCGCCACACCCCGCGCACCGAGCCGTCGGCGAGCACCGAGCCCCTCACCAGGCCGTTCCTGGTCATCACCCGCATCCGGTAGGCCTCCGGCAGCACCCGGCCGCGGTCCGCGTGCGCCAGCAGGAGGTTGTCGAACTCCGCCAGCAGCCGCACCGGCACCGGCGTGTCCGGATCGGGGCGCGGCGCCTCCGGCAGGTCGAACAGCTCGGCGCCGCCCTCGTCGCGGAAGAGCAGCAGCCGGGGCCGCAGCCGATCCAGCACCTCCCGGAGCCCCGTCAGCCCCGACCACTTCTGCACGTCCGCCACTGTCGCCGGCCCGAAGGCCGCCAGGTACCGGAGCACCAGCGCGTCCACCGCGGGGACCGGGGGTGCCGGGGGAGCGGCGGCCGCGGAGCGGCCGAGCCACGCCTCCGCCGTGGTGTGGGCGGCCGGCCCGCTCGCCCCCCACAGCCCGCGCGGCGGCACCTGCACCAGCGGCAGCAGGCAGCGCACCGTCATCGCCAGCGCGCACGGGTCGCGGCCCGGCCACCGCTCCGCGAGCAGCGCGCCCAGGGACTCGAAGGTCAGCGGCCGCTCCTCCACGAGCGCCCGGCCCGCCGCGGCCAGCTCCGCGGGGTCCGCACCGGCCAGCTCCCGGCCCCACCGGCTGCGCGCCGTCCGCTCCGACCGAGCCTGCAGCAGCGGCCGCAGGGCCAGGCAGTCCGCGGCGGAGACCAGGTGGATGGTCCCCCGCATCAGGGCGATGCGGACCACCGCGCGCTCCTCGAGCAGCCGCGACAGCTCGTCGGGGCGGAAGTCCGCCACGCGGCTCCACAGGCCCGTGTACGGCGGCTTCGGGTCCTGCGCCTGGAGCCCGACCAGGTGCTCCACGACCTCCAGGGCGGGCAGCGGGCGCCGCTCCACGAGGAGCTGGCGGTCCAGCAGGGCCCGGCCCAGCGAACGCCGTCCGAGGACGGGGGAGTGGCGCGTCCCGCCGCGCGTGTCGGTCATGGCGGCACGCTAGCGGCGGACGGGGACAGGTGCGGTCCTGTTCACCGGGTCCGGGGCCCGCCCACCGCACCTCGCCCCGGTGGCCGGTCCGGGACCGGGCCGCGCCGGGGCCGGCCGCAGGCCCGGCCGTAAACCGGTTGACCCGACGGCAGATCGACGCTGCACTGTCGCGGGACACCACGGGTCGTGGTGCCGGCACCCCGGGAGGCAGCGGCAGCCATGGAGATCCGTCCCACGACCGACCAGGACCTCGACGTCTTCGTCGACACCCTCCATGCCGCGTTCGGGCACTTCCCGGACACCCCGGCCGAGGGAGGCGGAGGGGTCTGGTGGGCGGCGCTCGAAATGGACCGCAACCTGCTCGCCGTGGCGGCGGACGGGCGGCCCGTCGGCACCGCCGGTGCGTACTCCTTCGAGCTCACCCTGCCCGGTGAGGTCGTCGTCCCGGCCGCCGGGGTGAGCTTCGTCGGCGTCCTGCCCTCGCACCGGCGCCGGGGCGTGCTCGGCGCGATGATGCGGCACCAGCTCACCGGACTGCGGGCCCGGGGGGAGTTCCTCTCCGTGCTGCTGGCCTCCGAGGCCCTGATCTACCGCCGGTTCGGCTACGGACCGGCGACCTACACGCAGCGGCTGACGGTGCCGCGCCACCGGGCCGCCCTCGCCCTCCCCCGGGCGCGCGGGACGGTGGACGGCCCGGGGACCGGCTCGGGGACCGGCTCCGACAGCGGCACGGACACCGGCTCGGTCGAGCTGCTGCGGCGTGCCGAGTGCGGCGGGATCCTGGAGGAGGTCTACGACCGGTACCGCCGCGCCCAGCCCGGCGCGCTGTCCCGGCCGCACCGCTGGTGGGCCCTGGGCGCGGGGCAGCCCCCGGTCTCCCCGGCGCCGCGCTACGTCGCCGTCCACCGGGACGCCGAGGGCGTCCCGGACGGGTACGCGAGCTACTCGCTCGGCGAGTCCGACACCCTGACGGTCGACGAGACCGTCGCCGCCGACGACGCCGTCTTCACGGCCCTGGCCCGGTTCGTGCTGGGGCACGACCTGGTCTCCCAGGTCGTGTTCAGGCACGTCCCGCCCGGGCACCCGCTGCGCTGGCAGCTTGCGGACTTCCGGGCCGGCCAGGTGGCCAACGACACCGACTGGCTCTGGGTGCGGCTGCTGGACGTCCCGCGTGCGCTGACCGCGCGCGGCTGGTCCGCGGACGGCGAGCTCGTCCTCGACGTCGACGACCCGTTCCTCGGGGAGCGCGGCCGCCACCTGCTGACCGTCCGGGACGGCAGGGCCGAGTGCGCCCCGACGGACCGGGAGCCCGACCTGTCCCTGGACGTGAGCGACCTGGGCTCGGTCTACCTCGGCGGCACCGCCCCGAGCACGCTCGTGCGTGCCGGACACGTCCGGGCCCACCGCCCGGGCGCGGCCGCCCTCGCCGACGCCCTCTTCCGCGCCGAGCGCCCCCCGCACTGCCTGCACTGGTTCTGACCGCGCGCCCGCCGGCCACGACCGGGCCCCGCCGACCGGGTGGCCGGACGGTAGGGGGCGCCGGCGACAGCCCTGGGGCGCCCCGCCGGCCGGACCCGGGTCCGTACAGGCCCGGCCTCAGCCGTTGGCCATGTCGACGAAGCGCGAGTAGTGGCCCTGGAAGGCGACCGTGATGGTGGCGGTGGGGCCGTTGCGGTGCTTGGCCACGATCAGGTCGGCCTCGCCGGCCCGGGGGGACTCCTTCTCGTAGGCGTCCTCGCGGTGCAGCAGGATCACCATGTCGGCGTCCTGCTCGATCGAGCCGGACTCGCGGAGGTCGGAGACCATCGGCTTCTTGTCGGTGCGCTGCTCGGGGCCTCGGTTGAGCTGGGAGAGGGCGATGACCGGGATCTCCAGCTCCTTGGCGAGGAGCTTGAGGTTCCGGGACATCTCCGAGACCTCCTGCTGGCGGCTCTCGGCCCGGCGGGAGCCGCCGGCCTGCATCAGCTGGAGGTAGTCGATGACCACCAGGCGCAGGTCGTTGCGCTGCTTGAGGCGGCGGCACTTGGCCCGGATCTCCATCATCGACAGGTTGGGGGAGTCGTCGATGTAGAGCGGGGCGGCGCTGACGTCCGGCATTCGGCGGGCGAGGCGCGTCCAGTCGTCGTCGGTCATGTTGCCGGACCGCATGTGGTGCAGCGCGACCCGGGCCTCCGCCGAGAGCAGGCGCATGGCGATCTCGTTGCGGCCCATCTCCAGCGAGAAGATGACGCTGGGCATGCCGTTCTTGATGGAGCAGGCGCGGGCGAAGTCCAGGGCGAGGGTGGACTTGCCCATCGCGGGCCTCGCGGCGATGACGATCATCTGGCCGGGGTGGAGGCCGTTGGTGAGGGAGTCCAGGTCGGTGAAGCCGGTGGGGACGCCCGACATCTGGCCGCTGCGGGAGCCGATCGCCTCGATCTCGTCGAGGGCGCCCTCCATGATGTCGGCGAGGGGCGCGTAGTCCTCGCTGGTGCGCTGCTCGGTGACGGCGTAGATCTCGGCCTGGGCGGCGTTGACGATCTCGTCGACGTCGCCCTCGGCGGCGTAGCCCATGCCCGCGATGCGGGTGCCGGCCTCGACCAGGCGGCGCAGCACGGCGCGCTCGTGGACGATCTCCGCGTAGTACTCGGCGTTGGCCGCGGTGGGGACGGAGTTGACCAGGGTGTGCAGGTAGGCGGGGCCGCCGACCCGGGTGATCTCGCCGCGCTTGGTGAGCTCGCCGGCGACGGTGATGGGGTCGGCGGGCTCGCCGCGGGCGTAGAGGTCGAGGATGGCGCCGTGGATCAGCTCGTGGGCGGGCCGGTAGTAGTCGGCGGGCTTGAGGACCTCGACGACGTCGGCGATGGCGTCCTTGGAGAGCAGCATGCCGCCGAGGACGGACTGCTCGGCGGCGAGGTCCTGCGGGGGGACGCGCTCGAAGGAGTCGCCGCCGCGTCCGCCGCCCTCGCGGTCGCGGTCCCTGTCCCGGCCGCCGCGCCAGTCGCCGTCGCGTCCGCCGTCGCGGCGGTTGCGGGCGACGGGCAGGCGGTCGCCGGGGCCGTCGGGCCAGTCGTCGTCGGGCGGGGTGTCGTGGTCGTCGAACTGGGGGCCGGTCACGCGTCCTCCCCGTGGGGCCTGCGGGGCCTGCCGGGCGCACGGGGGGATGCCGGGGCGGGTACCGCAGCCGTGGGGTCCATGCGGTTGCCTCCCTGCCCGTGCGCGGGTCGCGCCATCTCTTTCTACGGCACCCCACTGACATCACGGACGCCCGGAAGGCGGGTGCGACAGGCCGGGCGAGCGACCACGCTAGGGCTGCGGGGGCGTCTCGGCCAATCGGTTATCCACAGGCCTTGTGGACAGCAGTCCCGCATCTGTGGAGAAGGCTGCGAAACCTGTGCACAGCCTGGGGGAAACCCCTGTGGATAACCACATGATCTCGTCGGCGTCAACGCGCTGACCTGCTATGACACCATCCACCGCCTGTGCAGGGAAAATTCTCTGCGGCAGGGATGAAGATCGCCACAAAGGGTGTGTGCACCGCTACCGCACGAGGTTGCGAGTAATGCTTGCGCGATACTTTAGGCTCTTACCTGTGGATGACTACCGCCGCAGCGCACGCCGCCACGACCGGGAGATCCTCGCCCTGGCCGTCCCCGCCTTCGGAGCACTGGTCGCCGAACCCCTCTTCCTGATGGCCGACTCCGCGATCGTGGGCCACCTCGGCACCACCCAGCTCGCCGGCCTCGGCGTCGCCGCCACCCTCCTGGCCACGCTCACCGGCGTCTTCGTCTTCCTCGCCTACGCCACCACGGCCGCGGTCGCCCGCCGGATCGGCGCGGGCGACCGCAGGGCCGCCATCCAGCAGGGCGTCGACGGCGTCTGGCTGGCCCTGCTGCTCTCCGCCGTGCTGGTGGCGGTGACCGTCCCGCTGGCGCCCTGGCTGGTCGGACTCTTCGGCGCCTCCGGCTCGGCGGCCCCGTACGCCGTCACCTACCTGCGGATCAGCGCCCTGGGCATCCCGGCCATGCTGACCGTGCTGGCCGCCACCGGGGTGCTCCGGGGACTGCAGGACACCCGCACCCCGCTGGCCGTCGCCGTCGCCGGCTTCTCGGCGAACGCCCTGCTCAACCTCGGCCTCGTGTACGGGGCCGGGCTCGGCGTGGCGGGGTCGGCGTGGGGGACCGTGGTCGCGCAGAACGGCATGGCGGCCGCCTACCTGGCGGTGGTGCTGCGCGGCGCCCGCCGCCACCGGGCCTCCCTGAGGCCGGACCCGGCGGGCATCCGGGCCTGCGCGCGGGCCGGCGGTCCGCTGCTGGTCCGGACGCTGAGCCTGCGGGCCGTCCTGGTGATCGCGACGGCGGTCGCGGCCCGGCTGGGCGACGTCCAGGTGGCCGCGCACCAGGTGGCGATGACGCTCTGGGGGCTGCTGGCGTTCGCCCTCGACGCGATCGCCATCGCGGGCCAGGCCGTGATAGGCCGGTACCTCGGGGCGGGCGACGTCGCGGGCACCCGGGCGGCCACCCGCCGGATGGTGCAGTGGGGGATCGGCGCGGGCGTGGTCCTGGGCCTGCTGGTGGCGGCGGGCAGGCCGCTGTACGTGCCGCTCTTCACCCCGGACGCGGCCGTGCAGGCCCGGCTGGCGGAGGTGTTGCTGGTCGTGGCTCTGGTCCAGCCGGTGTCGGGGGTGGTCTTCGTGCTCGACGGCGTGCTGATGGGGGCGGGGGACGGCGCCTACCTGGCCTGGGCGATGCCGGCCACACTCGCGGTGTTCGCGCCGGCCGCCCTGCTGGTCCCGGCGACGGGCGGCGGGCTGGTGGGGCTGTGGTGGGCGATGGCGCTCTTCATGCTGGCGCGGCTGGTGGTGCTGGGGTGGCGGGCGCGTGGCGGGTCGTGGCTGGTGACGGGCGCGGTGCGGGCGTAGGCCGCACGGTCCGGGAGGGACGCGGCCCGGAAGGCGTGCGGCCCGGGAGGGGTGCGGCGAGGGGCGGTACGTACAGGTGCACCGGGCCGGGGGGCCGGGGGCCCCGGGTGGCCGGGGGGCCCGGACGAGGGCTCACGGCGCGGGGCGTGGGGCGGGCCCGGAAAGGCCGAGGGCCGGGACTCCGTGCGGAGTCCCGGCCCTCGGTGGTGCGGTCCTGCGTGGTGCACCGGTGCCCTGACCGGGCCGGTGCGTCAGGCGGAGACGACCGCCACGTCGAGCTTGGCCTCGACGTCGGTGTGCAGCTTGACGCTGACGCGGTGCGAGCCCACGGTCTTGATCGGCGAGGCGATCGTGACGGTGCGCTTGTCGACGGCCGGGCCGCCGGCGGCCTTGACGGCCTCCACGACGTCGGCCTGGGTCACCGAGCCGAACAGGCGGCCGGAGTCGCCCGAACGGACGGCCAGCTTGACCTGCAGGCCCTCGAGCTGGCCCTTGATCTCGTTGGCGTGCTCCAGCGACTGGATGGCGCGGACCTTGCGGGCGCGACGGATGGCGTCGACGTCCTTCTGGCCGCCCTTGGTCCAGCGCAGGGCGAAGCCGCGCGGGACCAGGTAGTTGCGGGCGTAGCCGTCCTTGACCTCAACGATGTCGCCGGCGACACCGAGGCCGGGAACCTCGTTGGTGAGGATGATCTTCATGCTTCGGTCACCCTCTCTCAGCGAGCAGTCGAGGTGTAGGGCAGCAGCGCCATCTCACGGCTGTTCTTGACAGCGGTGGCGACGTCGCGCTGGTGCTGGGTGCAGTTGCCGGTGACGCGGCGGGCACGGATCTTGCCGCGGTCGGAGATGAACTTCCGCAGCAGGTTCGTGTCCTTGTAGTCCACGTAGTTGATCTTGTCCTTGCAGAACACGCAAACCTTCTTCTTGGGCTTGCGCGCAGGCGGCTTCGCCATCATGTACTCCATCGGTGTTCACGATCCGGGCGGCCGCAGCCGCCCGGGTCGCACGAAATCTCGTCCGCTTGGCGCAGGATCTCCGAAGAGGAGCTCCTCAGAACGGGGGCTCTTCCGAGTAGCCGCCGCCACCGGCCGGGGCACCCCAGCCGCCGCCACCGCCGCCCTGGCCGCCGGCCGCCGGGGCGCTGGACGCCCAGGGGTCGTCGGACGGGCCGCCGGAGGCCTGGCCGCCGCCGGAGCTGCCGCCCCAGCCGCCGCCCTGCTGGCCGCCACCGCCGCCGAAGCCGCCGCCCTGGCCGCCGCCGGACCGGTTGGCCCGGGTGACCTTGGCGGTGGCCGAGCGCAGGCTCGGGCCGACCTCGTCGACCTCGACCTCGAAGACGGTCCGCTTCTCGCCCTCGCGGGTCTCGTACGACCGCTGCCGCAGACGGCCCTGCACGATCACGCGCATGCCGCGCTGCAGCGACTCGGCCACGTTCTCCGCCGGCTGACGCCAGACGTTGCACGTGAGGAAGAGGCTCTCGCCGTCCTTCCACTCGTTGGTCTGGCGGTCGAAGGTGCGGGGGGTGGACGCGATGCGGAACTTCGCGACCGCCGCACCCGACGGGGTGAAGCGCAGCTCGGGGTCGTCGACGAGGTTGCCGACGAGGGTGATGACGGTCTCGCCTGCCATGGTGGTGGTTGACCTCTCGGGAGGAGACGTTCCGTTCCAAGCACTCCCCCGGCCGCCGGCGTGCCGACGGTGGGGAGTCCTGCGTTCTCGCCGCGTGTTCCACGTGGAACACGCGACGCGGGCTACCCGGCGCCCCGGAGGGCGGTCGGGAGGCTCAGTGGGTGTCCGGGCGCAGGACCTTGGTCCGGAGAACCTGCTCGCTCAGGTTGAGCTGCCGGTCGAGCTCCTTGACGACCGCAGGCTCAGCCTTGAGGTCGATGACCGAGTAGATGCCCTCGGACTGCTTGTTGATCTCGTACGACAGGCGACGACGACCCCAGGTGTCGACCTTCTCCACGTTGCCGCCGCCGGTGCGGACGACGTTGAGGAAGTTCTCGATCAGGGGGGAGACAGCACGCTCCTCGACCGAGGGGTCGAGGATGAGCATGAGCTCGTAGTGACGCATGTGGAACCCACCTCCTTTGGACTCAGCGGCCACGGTCTCTCCGTGGCAGGAGGGTTGTAGCGTCGGCGCCGGTGGCAAGGACGGATTCACCGTAGCGGTGACCACTGACAGTGGGGGTCCACTGCGTGCGGGCCGCTCGCGTCTCCGCCCCGGGTGCACCGGTGCAGAAGTAACAGACTACCCGCACCCGAACGGGTACTTGTCATCCGTGCCGGGATCGCCGCACCCTGTTTCCATCGGATGCGTGGCGCACCCCGGTGTGCGACGCTGCCCGCACAGCGCTTTCGATCCTCATCGAGGAGGCAGAGCCCATGTCTCATGCCGCCCGCCGCGTGCCGGCGTTCACCCTCAACACCGACGGCCGCCCCCACCCGACGGAGAACGCGCTGACCGCGCTGACCGTCGTCTTCGGCCTCATCGCCTTCATCACCGCCTTCTTCCCCGGCCTGCACCTGCTGACCTCCTGGACCGGTCTGGCGGGCATCATCACCGGGGCCTGGGGCCAGTACGTGTCGGCCACCACCGCGGAGCGGTTCCTCCTGGTGATCTTCCTGGGGGCCAGCGCCGTCGGCTTCTACCTCGGCCTCTCCCACGGCGGGCTCTTCGGCGGGCTCTGGTAGCCGGCCCGGCTCCTCCCCGGGCGGCACCCCCGCACCCCGCACCCCCGCACCCCGGGCTGCCGGCGGTGCGGTCCCGCACGTGCCCCGCCGTCCGCGACGGGGTGCGTGCGGACCTGCGGGCACTAGGCTCTCGGCCCACCGCCGCCGCCCGAGGAGGAGCGACCGAGCCATGAGCCTGCGCCTGGGAACGATCAGCCGGGAGGAGCACCTCGCCTTCGTCAGGAGCCGGCCCTCCGTCAGCCACATGCAGGTCCCGTCGTGGGGCGACGTGAAGTCCGAGTGGCGCTCCGAGTCGGTGGGCTGGACCGACGAGGAGGGCCGCACCGTCGGGGCGGGCCTGGTCCTCTACCGGCAGCTCCCCCGGCTCAGGCGCTTCCTGGCCTACCTCCCCGAGGGGCCCGCCATCGACTGGTTCGACCCCGACCTCGGGCGGTGGCTGGACCCCCTGCTCGCCCACCTGAGGGCGAAGGGCGCCTTCTCGGTCAAGATGGGCCCGCCGGTGGTCGTCAGGCGCTGGGACGCACCCGTGATCAAGGACGCGATAGCCGGCGGCCGCGCCCGGCGGCTGCGGGACGTCGAGCCGAGCTGGTACGAGCCCCGGGCGTTCGACGTGGCCGAGCGGCTGCGCCGGGCGGGCTGGCTGCAGGGCGAGGACGGCGGCGCCGGCTTCGGCGACGTCCAGCCGAGGTACGTCTTCCAGGTGCCGCTGGCCAACCGCTCGCTGGACGACGTGCAGCGCGGCTTCAACCAGCTGTGGCGGCGCAACATCAAGCGGGCGGAGAAGGCGGGCGTCGAGGTCGTCCGGGGCGGCTACGACGACCTGCCCGTCTTCCACGACCTGTACGTGGTCACGGCGGAGCGCGACCGCTTCGTCCCCCGCCCGCTCTCCTACTTCCAGGGCATGTGGAAGGCGCTCACCGCCGAGGACCCCAACCGGATGCGGCTCTACCTGGCGCGCCACGAGGGCGAGGCGCTGGCGGCCACCACCATGCTCACCGTCGGCGAGCACGTCTGGTACTCCTACGGCGCCTCGGCCGACCACCGGCGCGAGGTGCGGCCCTCCAACGCCGTCCAGTGGCGGATGATGCGCGACGCGTACGCCCTGGGCGCCACCGTCTACGACCTGCGCGGCATCAGCGACACCCTGGACGAGAACGACCACCTCTTCGGCCTGATCCAGTTCAAGCTGGGCACCGGCGGCCAGGCCACCGAGTACCTGGGGGAGTGGGACTTCCCCCTCAGCAAGGTCCTCCACAAGGCGCTCGACCTGTACATGTCGCGCCGCTGAACCCGCCCGGCGGCGGGAGGGGCGGCGGCCCGGGTCAGGCGGGCGGCCGCTCCCCGGCGGGCGGGGCGAACCAGTCGCCGTCCCCGCCGTCCGGCGCCCAGGCCGCGTAGGAGGCCTGCTCCCGCGCCCAGCGGGCCTGCCCGAGCACGAAGCGGTCCGGGGCCCCGTCCAGGACGCCGCCGGACGGGTCGTCGCTGCCGTCCCAGCGCACCGGGTCGCGCTCCGGCAGCAGGATGTCCCGGACCACGACCGCGCACAGGTACAGCGTGCCCAGGACGTGCACGACCACCACCAGGTCGTACACGTTGACCGGGATGCCGTGCTGCTTGGAGTCGGAGGTGTACGCCAGGTACATCCACACGCCGAGGAAGTACGCGACCTCGCACGCCTGCCAGATGAGGAAGTCGCGCCACCGGGGCCGGGCGAGGGCGGCGAGCGGGATCAGCCAGAGCACGTACTGCGGCGAGTACACCTTGTTGGTGACGACGAACGCGGCGACGACCAGGAAGGCGAGCTGGGCGAAGCGCGGGCGGTGGGGGGCGGAGAGCGCCAGCCAGCCGATGCCGAGGCAGCACAGGACGAGGAGCACGGCGATCGCGGTGTTGAGCAGGCCCAGGCCGAGCGCCTGGCCGCGGATCTGCTCCGCGACCAGCCAGAGGGAGCCGAAGTCCTCCCCGCGGGACCTGCTGAAGCCGTAGAAGGTGGCCCATCCGTCGAGGTTCCACAGCATCACGGGGACGTTCACCAGCAGCCACGCCGCGACGGCGCCGCCGAGCGTCTGGAGGAAGGCCCGCCACCGGCCCGTCCGCCAGCAGAGCACGAGCAGCGGTCCGAGCAGCAGCACCGGGTAGAGCTTGGCCGCGGTCGCCAGGCCGATCAGGACGCCCGCCGCGACCGGCCGGCGCGCCGACCAGTAGGCCATGCCCACCGCCGTCAGGGCGACGGCCAGCAGGTCCCAGTTGATCGTGGCGTTGAGGGCGAGGGCGGGTGCGAGCGCCAGGAGCAGGGCGTCCCAGGGGCGGCGGCGGTGGGTGCGCATCACGGCGACCACGGCGACCACCGCGCAGACCATCAGCATGCCGGCGTTGACCAGCCAGAACCACTGCTCGCGGTCGGGGACGAGGGCGCCGGAGCGGGGCGTGAGCCAGGCCGCGACCTGCATGAAGAGCCCGGTGAGCACCGGGTACTCCAGGTACTGCATGTGGGGGTCCCGGCTGCCGTCCGCGCCCGCCGGGATCATGTCCCGGTAGGGGAGGAGGCCCTGGGCGAAGCCGCGCCCCGAGAAGAGGTGCGGGATGTCGCTGTAGCAGGCGTGGGTGTACTGCGTGGTGGCGCCGTAGAACCAGCCGCTGGAGTAGCAGGGCGCCTTCTGCACCATGCCCAGCACGAAGACGGCGACGGCGGTCAGCGCGAGGACCCGGCCGGGGGTCCACCAGGAGACGCCGAGCAGGGCGCGGCGGCCGGGCGGGCCGCCCAGCACCTCGCTGCCGGCCGCGGCCACCGGGTCCTCGTCGGCGGGGACGACCACGGTGTCGGCGGGCGGCCCGGACGGCTCGGGCTCCGCGGATTCGTCATGCACGCTCGACCTCATGGCCGCCATACTGCCGCACGATCCGCGGCGCGGACCCGGCTACCCGGCCACGGGTCGCGGGGCGGGGCGGCCGCGGTGCGCTCCGTCCCGGAATGCCCGGTCCCGGACCGCCGCGGCCCGGGGCGGCCGCGGTCGCGGGCGCGCCCCGGGCCGTCGGCGGGGTCCGGCGCCCGGTCCCGGAAGACGCCGCGGCCGCGGCGGACGATGTCCGCCGCGGCCGCTCGTGCGCCTCGGGAGGGGACCCGCCGGCTCAGCCCGTCGGCGTGCTGCTGCCGCCGCCGAGGAGGCCGCCGTTGCCGTTGCCGCCGCCGGGCCTGCCGCCGGTGCTGCTGACGGTGGGCGTGGGGTCCGGGCTCTGCGTGGGCGTGGAGCTCGCGCCGCCGGTGCCGCCGCCGGTGAGCAGGCCGCCGGTCCAGCCGCCGTTCCCGTTGCCGCCGCCCCTCGTCTTGGTGGGCAGGACGGTCGGGGACGCCGTGGGGGAGGAGCTCGGCGGGGCGGTGGACGCGGACGCCGAGGGGCTCGGCGCCTCGGTGGTCGGGGCCGTGGTCGGGACCGCCGTGTTCGGGGCGCCGACCTCGTCGACCTGGATGCCGTCGAGCGTGCCGGGCACCGGGAACGGCACCTCCGGGACGCCGTTGAGGGCGGCCTTCATGTAGCGGGTCCAGATGTCGGTGGGGTAGGAGCCACCGTGCACCGAGTCCTTCGGGTTGCCCGTGCCGAGGCCGTTCATCGACAGGAGGCCGCCCTTGCCCGGCTGTTCGCGCCACATGGCGACCGCGGTGGAGAGCTGCGGGGTGTAGCCGACGAACCAGGCCGAGCGGTTCTCGTCGGTGGTACCGGTCTTGCCCGCGGCCACACGGCCGAGGCCCCTGGCGAGGAATCCGGTGCCGCCGTCCTTCGCGATGACGTCCTTGAGCACGTCGGTCACGGTGTCGGCGACCGCGGGGTCCATGGCCGTCCTGCTCTGCGGCGCCTCGAACCCGGGCTGCTTGACGCCGTCACGGGTCACGGCAATCACCGAGTAGGGGTCCCGCTGGGTTCCGCTGGCGGCGAAGGTGGCGTATGCGTCGGCCATCCGGATGGGGCTCGGGGTGGAGGTGCCGATGGAGAAGGAGGCGTTGAGAGTGGCCAGGCTCTCCTCGCGGAGGCCCATTTTGATCGCCATCTCCTTGACCTTGGCCAGTCCGACGTCCTCGCCGAGCTGCACGAAGGGCGTGTTGATGGAGTAGAGCATCGCCTTGCGGAGGTCGATGTACCCCCACGCCCTGGGGCTCTCGTTGGTCTGGAGGAAGTAGGAGCCGTCCTTGTTCCTGACGTAGTTGCCCTGGGTGTCCCGGATCTTGATCTGGTCGTTGCCGTTGTAGCGGCTCTCGGGGGTGATCCGGGTGGGCCTGCCGTCCGTCAGGCGGGTCTGCACGCCGTACTGCATGGCGGAGGCCAGGACGATCGGCTTCATGGTGGAGCCGATCGGGACACCCGAGGCGTCGGCGTTGTTGAAGGAGTGCGTGATGGCGTCGGGCCCGCCGTAGAGGGCGACGATCATGCCGGTCCTGGGGTCGACGGAGGCGGCGCCGACCTGGACGTGGCGGTCGAACTTGGGGCGCTTCTTCTCGTCGAAGGCGGTCGAGACCTTCTTGACCGCCGCCTCCAGCGCGTCGACCTTCCTGCGGTCGAATGTGGTCTTGATCGTGTAGCCGCCGCGGGCCAGTTGCTGCTCGGAGATGCCGTGGGCCTTGAGGTACTTCGTGGCGGTGGCCACCAGGTAGCCGCGCTGGCCGCTGAGTCCGGCGGCGGCCTGCCGCTTGACCGGCTCGGGGAAGGTCTTGCACTTCTCGCGGTCGGCCTGGGTCAGGTGGTTGAACCGGACCATGTTGTCCAGGATGTCGTTCCACCGCCGCACGGCGCGCGCGTGGTTGGCCGCGTTGAGCGAGGGGTCGTAGTAGCCCGCGCCCTTGAGGAGGGCGGCGAGCATGGCGGCGTGGCAGGCGTCGAGGTCGTTGGCGTCCATGTTGTAGTACGCCTTGGCGGCCGCCTGGACACCGTAGCTGTCGCGGCCGAACCAGCTGGTGTTGAGGTAGCCCTCGAGGATCTCGTTCTTGGTCGTGGTCTTGTCGACCTTGAGCGTGATGAAGAGTTCCTTGATCTTCCGGGTGACCGTCTGATCCTGGCTCAGATAGGCGTTCTTCACGTACTGCTGGGTGATGGTGGAGCCGCCCTGGGTCTCCCCGCCCTTGGCCATGTTCAGGACGGCACGGGCGATGCCCTTGGGGTCGATGCCGTGGTCGCTCCTGAAACTCGCGTTCTCCGCGGAGATCGCGGCGTCCTGCATCGCCGTGCTGATGCGGTCGAGGTGGACGATCTGCCGGTTGGTCGTACCGGTCCGGGCCAGTTCGTGGCCGTCGGCCCACTGGAAGATGTTGTTCTGCTGCTCGACGGCCTTGCCGAGGAGGGGCACCTCGGTGCGCGAGTACGCCACACCGATCGCCGCCATCGAGCAGCCGGAGAAGATCAGGAAGGTGCTGAGCACCTGCTTCCACGAGGGGAGCCAGCGGCGCACGCCGCTCCTGCCCCAGCGCGGGTAGTCGATGAAGCGCTTCGGGGGCGGGGTGCGGCCCGCTCTGCCGGCGGGCGCCGCTGCGGCGGAGCCGGCGCGGCGCCCGCCGCGCTTGGCGGCCTTCCGCATCTCGGCCCGGGTCATCCGGGGCTGCTGCGCGGTGGGCTGGGGGGCGCCGGGCTGACCGCCGCCGGGGCGCGGGGCGGCGCGGCGGGGCGCGCCGGGCCCGCCCGGGGCGCCCGGCCCGCCGGGGGCTCCGGGACCGCCCTGCCGGGGCGGACGCGGGGGGCCGCCTGCGGGACCACCGGCGTGAGGGGGGCGGCCGCCGCCGGCGGAGCCGCCGGGGTACGGGGGGCGGCCGCCGCCGGCGGGCTGACGCCCGCCTCCGGGCTGCGCCCCACGGCGTCCAGGGGCGTTGCCGTCGCCGTGCGGCGGTTTGCGCCGGTGTTCGCTCATGCTCCAGCTACTCCTCGGCCAGGCGCTCAGGCCTGAAGGCGGTAGTCCATGTCGACTCCCCGCAGGCGGTGCGAGCGCCTGCGGGATTCCCCCGAATCACCTGCCGTCCGGACCTGTGCTGCCCGGCACGGCGGAATGCACCGGGGACAATGACGTCCCGTACTCCGCTTCGGTTCCCCGTTCCCCAGTGCACAGCGGACAGCGTACGCAGGCGCCGCACCCCACCGATCGGGCATCGTGTGATATTTCCGGCAAAGCGGTCGCAGAACATTACCCGCCCGTTGCCCTGCCGGGCTCCCGGGGGCCCCGCGCCCGCCTTGTGATCGCTTTCACCCGCCGCTCCCCCCGCCGAGGCTTGCTCTGGGGAGCGCACCGGCCTATGGTGCTCGATATATCGAGCCGATACATCGCGGCGGCATATCGCCCCGATGCACCGGCTCGCGGCACGGGCCCCGGAGGGAGGCGAGGCGGAGATGAGCAGGCGCTCGGGAATCCTGGAGTTCGCCGTGCTCGGCCTGCTGCACGACGCCCCGATGCACGGCTACGAGCTGCGCAAGCGGCTCAACGTCCTGCTGGGCTCCTTCCGCGCCTTCTCGTACGGAACGCTCTACCCCTGCCTGAAGAGCCTGGTGGCCCAGGGCTTCCTGGTGGAGGACAACCCGGACGAGCAGTACGTGCCCGCCACCGCCCTCAACGGCAGGCGGTCGAAGATCGTCTACCGGCTGACCCCGGAAGGGAAGCAGCGCTTCGAGGAGCTGCTCTCCGACTCGGGTCCCGACGCGTGGGAGGACGAGCACTTCGGCGTCCACTTCGCGTTCTTCGGCCGTACCGACAAGGCCGTCCGGATGCGCGTCCTCGAGGGGCGCCGCAGCCGGCTGGAGGAGCGCCTCGAGCGGATGCGCACCTCGCTCGCCCGCACCCGCGAGCGGCTGGACGACTACACCCTCGAACTGCAGCGGCACGGCCTGGAGTCCGTGGAGCGGGAGGTCCGGTGGCTCAACGAGCTCATCGAGACCGAGCGCGCCAACCGGAGCGGCCGGAGCAGCCCCGACCTGCCACCAGACCGGCCGGAGCGCTGACGACGCGACAACGCGACGACCGACGCCGAGGTCGGAGCGCAGGAGCGGCAGGGGGGACTGCCTGCGACTGCAAGGAGGACGGGCCCGAACAGGCCATGCCGCACCGGACCGTCCGTGAAGCAACCAAGCTGAGGACCGCCACAAGGCGGTGGTCCTCTTGAGAACACAGGGAGCAACCGGAATGGGTTCGGTTCGCGTAGCCATCGTCGGCGTGGGGAACTGC
Source organism: Streptomyces sp. NPDC001380 (assembly GCF_042895785.1). Taxonomy (NCBI): domain Bacteria; kingdom Bacillati; phylum Actinomycetota; class Actinomycetes; order Kitasatosporales; family Streptomycetaceae; genus Streptomyces; species Streptomyces sp. NPDC001380. The sequence goes on from NZ_JBIAWP010000006.1 coordinate 65,363, forward strand.
GCCGCCTCGCTGGTGCAGGGCGTCGAGTACTACAAGGACGCCGACCCGGCCTCCAAGGTCCCCGGCCTGATGCACGTCCAGTTCGGCGAGTACCACGTCCGCGACGTCGAGTTCGTCGCCGCGTTCGACGTGGACGCCAAGAAGGTCGGCCAGGACCTGGCCCACGCCATCGTCGCCAGCGAGAACAACACCATCAAGATCTGCGACGTGCCGCCGACCGGCGTCACCGTGCAGCGCGGCCACACCCTGGACGGCCTCGGCAAGTACTACCGCGAGACCATCGAGGAGTCCTCCGAGGAGCCCGTGGACGTCGTCCAGGTCCTCAAGGACCAGCAGGTCGACGTGCTGGTGTGCTACCTGCCCGTGGGCTCCGAGGACGCCGCGAAGTTCTACGCGCAGTGCGCCATCGACGCCAAGGTCGCGTTCGTCAACGCCCTCCCGGTCTTCATCGCCGGCACCAAGGAGTGGGCGGACAAGTTCACCGAGGCCGGCGTGCCGATCGTCGGCGACGACATCAAGTCGCAGGTCGGCGCCACCATCACCCACCGCGTGATGGCGAAGCTCTTCGAGGACCGCGGCGTCATCCTCGAGCGCACCATGCAGCTGAACGTCGGCGGCAACATGGACTTCAAGAACATGCTCGAGCGCGACCGCCTCGAGTCGAAGAAGATCTCGAAGACCCAGGCCGTCACCTCGCAGATCAAGGACCGGGACCTGGGCGCCAAGAACGTCCACATCGGCCCGTCCGACTACGTGGCCTGGCTCGACGACCGCAAGTGGGCGTACGTCCGCCTCGAGGGCCGCGCGTTCGGCGACGTCCCGCTGAACCTCGAGTACAAGCTCGAGGTCTGGGACTCCCCGAACTCCGCCGGTGTGATCATCGACGCGCTGCGCGCCGCGAAGATCGCCAAGGACCGCGGCATCGGCGGCCCGATCCTCTCGGCGTCGTCGTACTTCATGAAGTCCCCGCCGGTGCAGTACTTCGACGACGAGGCCCGCGACAACGTGGAGAAGTTCATCCGCGGCGACGTCGAGCGCTGAGCGCAGCGAGGCGTCCGGCCGTGTGCTGAGCGCCGAGCGCAGCGAGGCGTCCGGCCGTGTGCTGAGCGCTGAGCGCAGCGAGGCGTCCGGCCGTGTGCTGAGCGCCGAGCAACGGGCTCTCCCCGAGGGGCCCCCGTCCGTGCAGGTCACGGGCCGGGGGCCCCTCGTTCGCGTCCGGCAGGGCGGCGGCGTGCCACTCTTGGCGGGTGGCGATCACCGACGGGCCCGCCTCCGTGCCCACCCCGCAGCAGGCAGCCGGACCCACCGGACCACCCGGGCAGCAGCCCCGCCGGGCGGGGCCGGCCGCCCTGTTCCGGATGCGGGACTTCCGGCGGCTGCTGACCGTACGGGTCCTGTCGCAGTTGTCGGACGGCGTCTTCCAGGTGTCACTCGCCTCGCATGTGATCTTCTCCCCGGAGCGGCAGGCCACCCCCGCCGCCATCGCCTCGGCGCTGGCCGTCATGCTGCTGCCGTTCTCCCTGGTCGGACCGTTCACCGGGGTCCTGCTGGACCGCTGGCGGCGTCGGCAGGTGCTCTTCCTGGGCAACCTGGGCCGGTTCGTCCTCGGGCTGGCCACCGCCGGGCTGGTGCTGGGCCGGGCGCCGGACGGGCTGTTCTTCGGCGCCGCGCTGCTGGTGACGGCCCTCAACCGGTTCATCCTGGCGGGACTGTCGGCGGCGCTGCCCCGGGTGGTGGACGACCGCCACCTGGTGACCGCGAACGCCGTCTCCCCCACCCTGGGCACCGTGGCCGCGACCGCCGGCGGCGGCGCCGCCTTCCTCGTCAACCTGGTGCTCCCGCACGGCACCGCCTCGGACTCCGTGCTGGTGGTGCTCGCCGCCCTGCTCTACCTGGGCGCGTCGCTGGCGGCCCTCCGCATGGCGCCCGACCTGCTCGGCCCGGAACACCGCCCGGACCGGCCCGCGCTGCGGCAGGCCGTCGGCGAGACGGCCCGCGGCCTGGCGGACGGCGTGCGCCACCTGGTGCGCGACTGCCGCCCCGCGGTCCACGCGCTGGCCGCGGTGACGGTCACCCGCTTCTGCTACGGCGTGCTCATCGTCGTGGTGCTGATGCTCAGCCGCTACACGTTCAACGACCCGGCGGACGAGGCCGGGGGCATGGGCACCCTCGGCGTCGCCGTGGGCGTCTCGGGGGCGGGCTTCTTCCTCGCCGCCGTGGTGAGCCCGGCGGCGACGCGGCGGCTCGGGGTGGCGGGCTGGATGACGGCGTGCCTGGCGGCGGCCGCGCTCTTCGTCCCGGGCCTGGGCCTGTTCTTCGCCCTCGTGCCGACGCACGCGGCGGCGCTGCTGCTGGGGGTGATCACCCAGGGCGCGAAGATCTCCACCGACACCATCGTGCAGAGCTCGGTGGAGGACGACTACCGGGGCCGGGTCTTCGCCGTGTACGACGTGCTCTTCAACGTGGCGTTCGTCGCGGCCGCGGCGCTCACCGCCGCGGTGCTGCCCCTGTCGGGCCGGTCGCCGGCGGTGGTGGCGGGCGTGGGGGTGCTGTACGCGCTGACGGCGGTCCGGTACGCGCGGGCGGCGCGACGCACCCCGCCGCCGCGGCCGCACGGGGAGCACCCCGCCACCGGGTGAACGGGCGGGAACGGGGTCGGAGGCGCTACGGTGCTGGACTCGAACGGCCGCCGCAGCGTGCCGCCAGACGACGGGGGATCCCATGACCGCACCACCGCCACCGCCGCACAACCCGTACGCCGGGCCCGGCGTGCCGCCACCCGGCCCCTACGGCCCTCCGCAGCCGCAGGCCCCTTACGGCTACCCGCCGCAGGCACAGCCGCCGCAGCCGCCGTACGGCGCCCCCCTCCCGCCGGCGTACGGCCAGGGCGGGCCCTTCCCCGCCCCGCCGCAGCCGTACGGCGCCCCCGTCCCGCCGCCGCAGCCGCCGTACGGCGTCCCCGGCGGCCACCCACCGCCGGTTCCGCAGCCCCCCGCGGGGCGGTCCCCGCGCCGTCTGACGGGGGGACTGGTCAAGTTCGGCGTGCTCCTGGTGATCGCGGGCGGCTTCTTCGTCTGGCACCTCGTCACCAAGGACAGCGACCCGGACTACGCGGACGTCGGCGACTGCGTGCACCAGGTCGCGTCGGACGACGTCGAGGTCGTGCCGTGCAGCGATCCCAAGGCCGCGTACAGGGTGCTGGCCCGCTACACCGGGACCTCCCTGACGAGCAGGTGCGACGACGTGCCCGGGACCTCGGCCGCCTTCAGCGGCAGCAAGGGGAGCCGCAGGCACCGCAGCCACTACGTGCTCTGCCTCGGGCCCCGCACGCCCGGGGCCGGAGCAGCCGCACCGGGCGGCTCCTCCTCCGGCGACACGTCCTCCGGGGGGACCGGATCCGGCCTGCCCGGCGTCACCTCCCCGTGAACCGCGCTCCGGACCGGGGATGACGGGTCGTCGCACCGTCACGATTCGGCCACCGGACGCCCTTCCTGCCCGATTCCGCCCACCGCGTGCCGGCACGCACTCCTATCGTTCGGGGCTGCGACCCGCCGCCACGGACACGAGGGATCCATGACCACACCGCCCCCCCTGCAGCCTCCGAGCCCCGTCCCGGCGGGCCAGAACCCCTATGCCTCACCCGTACCGCCGCAGGCCCCCGCGCCCGGGTACGGCTTCCCGCCGCCGGGCGCACCGGCACCCGACCCGGGCTTCACCCCGCCCGCGCCGGCACCGGCGCCCGGGTACGGCTTCCCGCCCCCCGCGGGGGCGCCGATGCCGGGCGCGGGCTTCCCGCCGCCTCCCGGCCAGGGGCCGGTGTGCCGGTTCTGCGGCTCGGTGCCGGCGGTCGACGCCACCGTCCGCGGCCACCAGGGGATGGTGGTCATCATGCGGTTCCTCAAGCTCAGGGGTCCGTTCTGCCGCACCTGCGGCATCGCCGCACACCGGGACATGACCAGCAAGAGCCTCTGGCAGGGCTGGTGGGGCATCGGGTCGATGATCATCAACCCGATCACGATGCTGCTGAACCTGCCCCAGCGGGCAAAGATCAACAAGCTGCCTCCCCCGCTGCCCGGCGCCCCCGGCATGCCGATGAACCCCGGCAGGCCGATCTTCGCGCGCCCCGGCTCGTGGGTGCTGGTGCTCCCGGTGGCCCTGCTGGCCCTCATCCTGCTCGGTGCGGGCCTCGACCTCGCCGACGAGCCCTCGTCGGCGTCGGTCGGCGACTGCATGCACAACAGCGGCTCCGGGGTCAGCCCCGACATGCACATCGTGGACTGCGGCAGCACGCAGGCCGAGTTCCGGATCGTGGGCAAGATCGACGACGCCACGGACATCCAGCGGTGCGAGAAGTTCGCCGACCAGGGCGCCCGGAGCGGCTACTACCAGCAGCAGGGGTCGTCGAAGTTCGTGCTCTGCCTGGCCCCGAACAAGTAGTCCCGGACCCGTGGTCCCGGACGGCCGGCCCCGGACCGTCAGCCCCGCACGGGCGGAGCCGTCCGGGAGGGCCGGTGGGGGAGGGCCCGCCCGGGAGTGCCCGGAGGGCCGGGCCGCGCCTGCACGGCGCGGCCCGGCCCTCCGGCGTGCTCAGGCCTGCCGGCCGGCCCACCACTCCTTGAGCGCGGCGACGGCCGCCTCGTGCTCCATGGGGCCGTTCTCCAGGCGCAGGTCCAGCAGGTGCCGGTAGGCCAGGCCGACCTCCCGGCCCGGTGCGATGCCCAGGATCTCCATGATCTGGTTGCCGTCCAGGTCGGGCCGGATGGCGTCCAGCTCCTCCTGCTCCCGCAGCCGCCCGATGCGCTCCTCCAGCGTGTCGTAGGTGCGGGAGAGGGCGGCGGCCTTCTTGCGGTTGCGGGTGGTGCAGTCGGAGCGGGTCAGCCGGTGCAGGCGCTCCAGCAGCGGCCCGGCGTCGCGGACGTAGCGGCGCACGGCCGAGTCGGTCCACTCACCGCTGCCGTAGCCGTGGAAGCGCAGGTGGAGCTCGACCAGCCGGGAGACGTCCTCGGTCAGCTCCTTGGAGTACTTGAGCTCCCGCATCCGCTTGCGGGTCATCTTGGCGCCGACCACCTCGTGGTGGTGGAAGGAGACCCGGCCGTCGGACTCGAAGCGCCGGGTGCGGGGCTTGCCGATGTCGTGGAGCAGCGCGGCGAGGCGCAGCACCAGGTCGGGCCCGTCCGTCTCCAGGGCGATGGCCTGCTCCAGCACGGTCAGGGTGTGCTCGTAGACGTCCTTGTGGCGGTGGTGCTCGTCCCGCTCCAGGCGCAGGGCCGGGAGCTCCGGCAGCACGTGGTCGGCGAGGCCGGTGTCGACCAGCAGCTTCAGGCCCTTGCGGGGATGGGGCGCGAGGAGCAGCTTGTTGATCTCGCCCTGGACGCGCTCGGCGGAGACGATGGTGATCCGCTCGGCCATGGCGGTCATCGCGGCGACGACCTCGGGTGCCACCTCGAAGTCGAGCTGGGCGGCGAAGCGCGCGGCGCGCAGCATCCGCAGCGGGTCGTCGGAGAAGGACTCCTCCGGGGTGCCCGGGGTGCGCAGCACGCGCGCGGCGAGGTCCTCCAGCCCGTGGTGCGGGTCGACGAACACCCGGTCCGGCAGGTCCAGGGCCATCGCGTTGACGGTGAAGTCGCGCCGGACCAGGTCCTCCCCGATGGTCTCGCCGTAGGTCACCTCGGGCTTGCGCGAGGTGCGGTCGTAGGCCTCGGACCGGTAGGTGGTGATCTCGATCTGGAAGCTGCCCTGCGGGGTGTCCTTGCGGGCGCCGACCGTGCCGAACGCGATGCCGACGTCCCAGACGGCGTCGGCCCAGCCCTTCACGAGCCTCAGCACCTGCTGGGGACGGGCGTCGGTGGTGAAGTCGAGGTCGTTGCCGAGCCTGCCCAGCAGCGCGTCGCGCACGGAGCCGCCGACCAGCGCAAGCCGGAAGCCCGCCTCGGCGAAGCGGCGGGCGATGTCGACGGCGACCGGTGCGACCCGGAGCAGCTCCCGGACACCGCTCTCCTGGGCCTCGGAGAGGGCGCGCGGGGCGGGGGCGGCGGTCGCTGCGGCGGGTTCGGGGCTGCCGGGAATGTTGACGTTAGGCACGACCCACAAGGGTACGTGCCCGCGCCTCCGGCCCGCCGCCGTGTTTCCCCGGCGGGGGCCTCCCGGGCCGCATCACCGGGGCCGCCGGACCGTCGTTACCATGCCAGGGCGCGGCATCGCGCGGCACCCTGGACGGAGCACGGCCCCGCACGGACGGCGCAGGGCCTGTGAGGATGCACGGGGCCCCTGTACGGCGCGCACGGAACCGGCGGCGCACAGGAAGGCCTGCAACGGCACACAGGCCCCGTGCAGCGCGCGCGGGACACGGCACGACAGGCACGGCACAGCACAGCACAGCACGGCACAGCACAGCACGGCACACAGGACACGGCACCGGCGGGGCCCGCAGCAGTGGCAGCGGCGACGGCGAAGAGAACGGCGAGGGCGAGGCGCGTGGGCGAGGCAGCACGGTACGCGGGGAGGTCGGGCCGCGGCCTGCGGCCGGGCAGTGCGGCCGGGCCGCTCCGCCGCGGCGCCGCACTGGCGGGCGCCTGTGCGCTGGCGCTGTTCGGGGGCACCGCGGCGGCCCCCGCCGCGCAGGCCGGCACCGTGCCCGGTGCCGCGCCCGTCCTCGCGCCGCAGGCCGGACCGGCCGCCGCCGTTCCCGCGGCCGCGGCCTCCGGGGCCGGCCGGCTGCCGGGCGCCAGCAGGCCGTCCGCCCGCTACCCGGTGTCCCTCGCGATCGGCTCCGTCTCGCCGTCCCACCTGTCCGGGCGCGACGCGAAGGTCACCGTCAGCGGCACGGTGACCAACGGGGGCAGACGGGTCGTGCACGGCGCCGCCGTCGGGCTGCGCACCGGTACCGGGCAGCCGCTGCGGATCCGCAGCCAGATCGCGATCGTCGCCGGCCGCACCGACCCGGTCATGGGGGACGGGCAGGCGGTCCCCGGGGTCGGCTCCGCCCTCGCCGACCTGGCGCCGGGCGCCACCCGGCCGTTCACCGTCACCGCCAAGGCGTCCCAGCTCGGGCTCTCCGACAACGGGGTGTACGAGCTGGCCGTCGACGTCCACGGCCCCGCCCAGGCGGCGGGCGCCCTCCCGGGCACGCTGGGCATCGCCCGCACGTTCCTGCCGTACTACCCGGCCCCGGGGGACATCCCGCGGACGCGGATCGCCACCGTGTGGCCGGTCACCGGCGCCCCGCAGCTGGTCCCGCAGACCCTCGCGGACACGACGCAGTCGCCGGTACCGGTGCTGCGCGGCGACGGCATGGCGGAGGAGCTGGCGCCCGGCGGCCGGCTGAACGAGCTGGTGACGGCGGGCGGCAGCCTGTCGAAGGTGACCTGGGCGGTCGACGGCGACCTGCTCGACACGGCCGCCGCCATGCAGAAGCCGTACCAGGTGCAGAACAAGGGCACCCAGGGCGAGGCCGCGACCCGGGCGGACACCACCCCCGGCACCGGCGGCGACCGGGCCGCGACCTGGCTGGCCATGCTGCGCAACGCGGTCCGGGGCAACGAGGTGGTGGCCCTCCCGTACGCCGACCCGGACCTGGCGTCGGTCGCGCACCACGGCCGCGGCGTCGCGGGCCTGGACACCGCGCTGAAGCGCTCCGTCGCGGCGGGCGACGTGACCACCGAGTACCAGCTCGCGACGGACGCCCGCAACGACGTGGCCTGGCCCTACCAGGGCCACGTCGACCCGCAGGTGGTCGGGACGGCCCGCACCACCGGGAGCCGCGTGCTGCTGGTGAACGGCGCCGACATGCCCGAGGCCGGGTCGGTGACCCACACCGCCAACGCCGCGCGGCCCATCGGCGGCGGCATGACGGCGGTGGTCTCCGACGCCGCCGCCTCCGGCCTCTTCACGGGGAACCTCGGCACGCAGGCGGCACGGCGGCTGGCGGTGCAGCGGTTCCTCGCCGAGACCCTCACCATCACCCTGGAGCAGCCCAACCTGCAGCGCAGCATCCTCGTGATGCCGCCGCGGGGCATGTCCGCGGACGCGGCCGACACCCTGGCCGAGGCCCTGTCCCAGGCGACCGCCGGCAAGTGGGCGACGCAGGCGACCCTCGGCGCGGTGGCCCGGGCCCCGAAGGACCCGGCCGCCACCACGCGGGTGCCCTCCGCCGCCCGGTACCCGAGGGCAGCGCGCGCGACCGAGCTCTCCCACGCGGCGCTGTCGCAGATCATGGGCACGCAGGGCGGCCTCGACCGGCTGATGGAGGTCCTCACCCAGCCGGAGCGGGTCCGCGGCCCGTTCAACCGGGCGATACTGCGGGCGACGTCCACGGCCTGGCGGACCGACCGCTCCGACGGCCGGGCCTACCGCGACGGCGTCGGGGGCTACCTGGGGACGCTCACCTCCGCGGTGCGCCTGGTGAAGAAGAGCGACACCACCCTCTCCGGCGACTCGGGCATGATCCAGGTCAGCGTCGAGAACGGCCTGACCCAGCCCGTCCGCAACCTGGAGGTCCGGCTCACCGCGGTGCCGTCGACCTACCTGACCGTCTACCGGCCGACGCCCGAGACGCTGGACATCGACAGCGAGGTGAAGAAGTCGGTCCGGTTCCCGGCCAAGGCCTCGGTCAACAGCACCGTCCACATGACCGCCCAGCTGTGGACCACCGGCGACGATCCGCAGGCGTACGGGGACCCGGTCGAGTTCGACCTCAAGGTGACCGACGTCAGCAGCGGCGTGCTCTGGGTCATCGTCGGCGGCGTGGTCCTGGTGCTGCTCGCGGGCGTGCGCATCTACCTCCAGCGGAGGAAGCGCGGCGACGACGGCACGGAGCCCGCCTCCGAGGGCGCCGAGCAGCCCGACGGCGGCGCGGACCCGGCCGGGCCCCGGCCCGGTACCGTCGGGGAGGACTCCCCCCGGGACGACGCCCGCGCCGGGGGCTCCCGCGCCGAGGGCTCGGCGGCCGGCGGCGGCGAAGACGCGGAACACCCGGCCCGCAATGAGAAGGTGGGGCCCTGAACCCCGCAGACAGCCCGACCTGACCAGCGAAGAGGTGGCATGAGCGCGCCGCGCGACGACAGAGCACAGGACCGCGTCCCCCAGGGCCGGCCCGGCGCCGCCGCCCCGGCGCCCGGCGCGGACCCGTACCTGCAGGACACCTACGGCCGGGACCCGTACGCGGCGGACCCGTACGGCCAGGCCGACCCGCTGCAGGACCCGTACGGAGCCGGGGCCCGCGCCGGGGACCCGTACGCGGCCGCGGCGCAGCCCCAGGCCCCGGCCCAGGGGCAGGCCGGGTACGTGCACGGCGGGTACGCCCAGGACGGGTACGGCGGGGCGCCCCGGGCCCAGGGCGGGCACCCGCAGGAGGGGTACGCCCAGGAGGGGTACGCCCAGGACGGGTCCGCGCAGGACGGGTTCGCGCAGGACGGGTACGCGCAGGACGGCCGGGGCGGCTCCGCCTGGGACAGCGAGACCACCGAGTACGTCGGCATGGACGGCCTCCTCGGCGGGCCCGCCGGCCGCGGCAGGGCCCGGGAGGAGTACACCGGGTCCGCCTACGAGGCCGGCGTCGCCGAGGAGTACGCCCCCAACTGGTACGGCGAGGCCTCCGGCGACCTCCACGCGGAGGACAGCGGGACCGTGCCGCTGATCGCCGTCGAACCGCCGCTGGAGGAGGAGGCCGAGGAGGCCCGGGGCGGGGACGGGGCGCCGCGCAAGGGCGGCAAGGTGTCCGGCCTGCTGAACTCCAGCGCCGTCATGGCCGCCGGCACCCTTGTTTCACGTGGAACGGGCTTCCTCCGCACGATGGTCATCGCGGCGGCCATCGGCATGGGCCTCACCGGAAGCTCGTACACCGCCGCCAACACCCTCCCCACGCTGCTGTACATCCTGGTCGGCGGCGGCGCGCTGAACGCCGTCTTCGTCCCCCAGCTCGTGCGGAGCATGAAGAACGACGAGGACGGCGGCACCGCCTACGCCAACCGCCTCCTCACCCTGGTGGTCGTCGGCCTGGCCGGCGTGGTGTTCCTGACCGTCCTCGGCGCCCCGCTGCTGGTGCGGATGGTCTCCAACTCGATGATGCAGAACCCCGCCAGCGCGGAGACGACGGTCGCCCTGGCCCGCTACTGCCTGCCCACCATCTTCTTCATGGGCGTCCACGTGGTGATGGGGCAGATCCTCAACGCCCGCGGCCGCTTCGGCGCGATGATGTGGACCCCGGTCCTCAACAACATCGTGGTGATCTTCACCTTCGGGATGTACATCTGGGCCTTCGGCACCTTCTCCACCACGAAGGTCCAGCCCGGGACCATCTCCCCCGAGGGCATCCGGCTGCTCGGCATCGGCACCCTGCTCGGCCTCGCGGTCCAGGCGCTGGCGATGATCCCCTACCTGCGGGCCGCGGGCTTCCACTACCGCCCCCGGTTCGACTGGCGCGGCCACGGCCTCGGCCACGCCGCCCGGCTCGCCCGCTGGACCTTCCTCTTCGTCCTGGTCAACCAGGCGGGCTTCCTGGTCGTCACCCAGCTCGCCACGGCCGCCGAGAAGGTCGCCAAGAGCCGCGGCTTCGAGAACGTCGGCCTCGCCGCCTTCTCCAACGCCCAGCTGCTGTGGCAGCTCCCGCAGGCCGTCATCACCGTCTCCGTGATGAGCGCCGTCCTGCCCCGCATCTCCCGGGCAGCCTCCGACGGCGACGCGGGCGCCGTCCGCGACGACATCTCCTACGGCCTGCGGACCTCGGCGGTGGCCGTCGTCCCCGCCGCCTTCCTCTTCCTCGCACTCGGGCCCTGGATCGGCTCGGCCATCTACGACATCGGCGGCGACCACGGCGGCCGGTCGGCCGGCTACATGCTCTCCGCCTTCGCCCTCGGCCTGATCCCGTACTCGGCCCAGTACGTGCTGCTGCGCGGCTTCTACGCCTACGAGGACACCCGCACCCCCTTCTCCAACACGGTGTGGGTGGCGGCGACCAACGCCGTGGCGTCCGTCCTCTGCTACCTCCTGCTGCCCAGCCAGTGGGCGGTCACCGGCATGGCCGCCGTCTACGGCCTGGCCTACGTGGTGGGCGTGACCGTGGCCGTGCCCAAGCTGAAGCGCCGGATCGGCGACATCGACGGCAGGCGGGTCGGACGGACCTACAGCCGCCTGATCGCGGCCTGCGTGCCGTCCGCCGCCGCCGCCCTCTGCACGGCCCTCGCCGTCTCCCACCTGCTCTCCGGCTGGGTCGGCAGCGTCGTCGCCCTGCTCGTCGCCGTGGGCGTGCAGCTGGCGGTCTTCGTCGCCGCCGCCCGGGTGCTGCGGGTCGAGGAGGTCAACTCCATGGTCGGCATGGTCCGGGGGCGTCTCGGCCGCTGAGACACGCGCGTGCGGGCCCCGGGACCGGGTAGTCGATCCCGGGGCCCCTTTGCGTGCCGAGGGTCCGGACCGGGATGATCTCCTCCTACCCGGAAGCACCCGGGCCGGAGGTCTTCCGGTCACCCCAGGGCAACGTTCCCGACGTCCCACCGGTCGTACTCGGACAGGGAGACTGGGCACAATTGGCCTGGACGGCTTTGACATCATCCGGGGCGACGCAAGGGGAGGCAGGACGACGGTGGCGGATCGCACCAGGGCCGCCGTCGACGTGGTGGCCGAGGACGGCGCGGACGGTACCGCCGCCGCCCCCGGCAGCGCGGGCGACGGACGGACGGCCCCCGGCAGTCGGCATCAGGAGTCCGCCCGATCGGGCGAGGAGGGCACGGAGGACACCGTCGCGGCCCCGGCGCAGGGCACGCCCGGCACGCCCCGGACGAACGGCACGCCCCGGACGAACGGCGCGGCCCAGGTGAACGGCGCGGCCCGGGTGAACGGCGCGGCCGCCACCGCCGACGACACGCGGACACCGGGGACGGACGGGCCGGACGACCCGGTGCCCACCCTGCGTCCCGCACCCGTGAGGCACAGCGGCGACAAGGTCGCGGGCCGCTACCGGCTGGAGGAGTGCATCTCCCAGGCCGGCGTCTTCACCAGCTGGCGCGCCGTCGACGAGAAGCTGCGCCGCGCCGTCGGCATCCACCTGCTCGCCGCGGGGCACGAGCGGTCCCGCGCCGTGCTCGCCGCCGCCCGCTCCGCCGCGCTCCTGGGCGACCCGCGGTTCGTGCAGGTCCTCGACGCCGTGACCGACGGCGACCTGGTCTACATCGTCCGCGAGTGGCTGCCCGACGCCACCGACCTGGGCACCCTGCTGGCCGCCGGCCCCATGGAGCCCTACGAGGCCTACCGCATGGTGCGCCAGGTGACCGAGGCGGTCGCCGCCGCGCACCGGCGCGGCCAGTGCCACCTGCGGCTCACCCCCAAGTGCGTGCTGCGCACCGACAGCGGCCAGTACCGGATCAACGGCATCGCCGTGGACGCGGCGCTGCACGGCCTGAGCGACGAGGAGGCGGAGCGGGACGACACCCGCGCCGTCGGCGCGCTGCTGTACGCGGCGCTGGCCCACCGCTGGCCGTACCCCGAGGACCGGTACGACCTGCAGGGCATGCCCCGCGAGATCGGCTGCGTGCCACCGGACCAGGTGCGGGCCGGCGTGCACCGGGGCCTGTCCGAGATCGCCGTCCGGGCGGTCTGCGACACCCCGCCGCGCCACCTGGAGCCCATCACCACGCCCGACGAGCTGGCCGCGGCCGTCGCCGCGGTGCCGAAGCCGCGGCCGCCGGACCCGGAGCCGGTGGTGGCCCCCTCCTACCCGTCCACGTACCCGAAGCCCGCAGCCGCCGACCACGTGCGGACGGCCTTCCACGCGCACGCGCCGACCGCTCCGGCGCCCGCGGGGGCGCGGCCGCGGCGGAGCGGCGGGCGCGGCACCCGGGTCGCCACCTGGGGCGCCTTCCTGGTGCTGCTGGCGGCCGTCGGACTCGGCAGCTGGCTGCTGGCCGACCGGATGCGCCACCGGGGCGAGGACTCGGCCGGCACCCGGACCCAGTCCACCGAGGTGCAGAAGGGCGGTGGCGGGACGCAGTCCAAGGCCCCGCCCAGGCCGCTGACGATCGCGGGGGCGACGGAGTTCTCCCCCCTCGGTCCGCCCATATCCGGGGACGAGGTCGGCCTCACCCACGACGGCAGGCCCGGCACCGCGTGGATCACCTCGCACTTCAAGGGGCAGCCGAGGTTCGGCAACATCTCCTACCGCGCCGACGGCAGCGGGATCGTGGTCGACCTCGGCAGCGTGCAGGACGTCTCCGTGGTGAGGGCCACCATGTACGCCGCCGGACAGGAGGTCGACGTCCGCGCGGCCGCGGAGAGCGCCACCGCCGTTCCCGCCACGCTGGACGGCTTCCCCCGGACGCTGCAGAGCACGACCGTCGCGGGCAGGCTGCTGACGGTGCGGACGGCCGCCCCGGTCCGGACGCGCTACGTCCTGATCCACATCACCTCGCTGCCGCCCGAGGGCCCGGGGAGGTACCGGGGCGGCATCGCCGAGATCAAGGTGCTCGGCTGAGCACGGACCGGGGCTGACGGATCCGGCGGCAGGTGGCAGGGTTGGAGCGCAGCCGAGGACAGGGGGAGGTGCCGATGGAGGGCTCCGTGCCGTCCGCCGACGACTCCTCCCCCCGTGTCCCCGCCGCCGCGGCCGCCACCGCCGACGGCGGACCGGGGGCGCTGCGGGGCCTCCCGGACGCCGAGCTCCTCGCCCGCCACGTGGCCGGCGACCCGCACGCCTTCGGCGAACTCGTGCAGCGGCACCGGGACCGCCTGTGGGCGGTGGCCCTGCGCACCCTCGGGGACCGCGAGGAGGCCGCCGACGCCGTGCAGGACGCGCTGATCTCCGCCTTCCGCGCCGCCCACTCCTTCCAGGGGCGCTCCGCCGTCACCACCTGGCTGCACCGCATCGTCGTCAACGCCTGTCTGGACCGCGTGCGCCGCTCGGCGGCCCGCCGCACCACACCGCTGGACGACGACCACCGGCGGATCGACGCCCTGCTCGGTGCGGACGAGGCGGCGGACGCCCCGGTGGTCCGGGGCGAGCTCCGCCGGGAGCTCGCCTCGGCGCTGGCCGAGCTCCCCGCCGAGCAGCGCAGTGCGCTCGTCCTGGTCGACATGCAGGGCTACCCGGTGGCCGAGGCGGCGGAGATGCTCGGTGTGCCGGTCGGCACCGTCAAGAGCCGCTGCGCGCGCGGCCGGGCCCGTCTGCTGCCCCTGCTGAAGCACCTGCGGGACGCGGCCGACGGTCCGCCGGCCGGTGTTTCACGTGAAACAGGCGCCCGTACCGCCCCGGGGCCGGCCTCCCGCGCGGACGGCCCGCCGCCGGACCGGCGCCCCGGGGGTGTCCGCTCCGGCGGGGGAGGGAACCTTCCGGGCGGCGGCCCCGTCCCAGGGAGGACCGCGGCTCTCCCGACCGGAGACGTGACCGCAGGAGGAGGTGCAGCACCCGCATGACGCCGATCGATCCGGGCGACGGCCCGACCGGGCCGCCTCCCCGCAGCGCCGCCGACACCCCCGAACCGGTCTCCCATCCCGCCGTCGAGGAGATCGCGGACCTCACCGAGGACCTTCTCCCGCCGCAGGACGCCGATGCCGTGCGCGCGCACCTGGACGGCTGCGCGGAGTGCGCCGACACCAGGGACGCCCTGCTGGAGATCCGCTCCCTCCTGGGCGACTCCGGAACCCCCCGGATGCCCGCAGACGTCGCGGGCCGCATCGACGCCGCGCTCGCGGCGGAGGCACTGCTCGCGTCCGCCCCCCGCGGCGACGCGGACGCCCGGGCCGCGGCACTCGCAGCGGCGCCCGGAGCCCCCGACGGACCCGCGGGCCGTGACGGCGCGGAGCGCCCTCCGGACGCGGCCGCGCAGGACGGGGAGACCCGTCCGGCACCGGTGCCCGGCATCCCGGCGGCCGCAGGCGCCGCCCGGCCCGCCGGCACCGGTGACGGCGGGACGGCCGCCGGAGGCGGCAGGACCCGGCCGCCCGGCCGCGCCGAGTCCGGACCCGGGTCCGCAACGCCGGGTGCCCCGGGGCCCGGGCGGCGCGCCCGCCGGCGCCCTGCACGCGTCCTGCTCGCCGCCGCCGCGCTGGCCGTGGTCGCCGGATTCGGCGGCCTGCTGCTGAACGGCTTCACCGACGACGGGGGCGGCAGCACCGCCGACTCCGCCGCCTCCGCCGTGCGGGCGGACGGCAAGGCGGGCGCGCCCGCCCGCTCCGCCCCCGGCGGGGCGCACGCCCTGCAGGCCCCGCAGCCCCGGGGGGCCGCTCCCCGCGCCGGCGGCACCGGTACCGGAACCGAGTACACCGAGCAGGACCTCGGGCCGCAGATCATGCAGCTGGTGGGGGCCCGGATCCCGGCCCCGTCCGTCTCGCCCCTGCCCAGCGCCCAGGCGGGCGCCTCCTCCGGACCCCGTCCCCAGGCGGCGGACGGGACCGTCCGGTCCGGGTCCCCCACGGGCCCCGGAGCCGCCGCGGGGGCCGGTCCGGCGCCGGGGTCCCGGGGGGAGGACGCCCCGTCGCTCCCGGTCTGCGTGCTGCAGGCCACCGGCCGCGCCGACGACCGGCCCGTGGCGACCGACCTCGGCACCTTCCGGGGCGACCCGGTCGCCGTCGTCGTGTACCCGGCAGACGGTGACGGGGACCTGGAGGTGTTCCTGGTCGACGCCACCTGCGACCTGCGCGCGCCCGCCGCACCGGGCACGGTCAGGCTGCACCGGACCGTCACCGGGCGCTGAGCGGCGCCGCGCCGCAGGCCGTCCGCGGCGCGGGTGGCCCCGCCTCCTGCGGGAATGCGAGAGGATGGGGGACCGTTGTCCCGGGCGGCGGAGCAGACCGCCCTCCCGCAGACCTCGCGGGCCGCGATGCGAACCAGGAGATGCAGTGAGCGACGTCCGTAACGTGATCATCATCGGCTCCGGGCCGGCCGGCTACACGGCGGCCCTGTACACCGCGCGTGCGTCCCTGAAGCCCCTGGTCTTCGAGGGCGCGGTCTCCGCCGGCGGCGCCCTGATGAACACCACCGAGGTCGAGAACTTCCCCGGCTTCCGCGACGGCATCATGGGCCCGGACCTCATGGACAACATGCGCGCCCAGGCCGAGCGGTTCGGCGCGGAGCTCGTCCCCGACGACATCGTCTCCGTCGACCTCACCGGCGACGTCAAGACCGTCACCGACTCCGCCGGCACCGTCCACCGCGCCCGCGCCGTCATCGTGACCACCGGCTCCCAGCACCGCAAGCTCGGCCTCCCCCGCGAGGACGAGCTCTCCGGCCGCGGCGTCTCCTGGTGCGCCACCTGCGACGGCTTCTTCTTCCGCGACCAGGACATCGCCGTGGTCGGCGGCGGCGACACCGCCCTGGAGGAGGCCACCTTCCTCTCCCGCTTCGCCCGCTCGGTCACCCTGGTCCACCGCCGCGACACCCTGCGCGCCTCCAAGGCGATGCAGGAGCGCGCCTTCGCCGACGAGAAGATCTCCTTCGCCTGGAACAGCGCCGTCGAGGCCATCCACGGCGACCCCAAGCTCTCCGGCCTGACCCTGCGCGACACCGAGACCGGCGAGACCCGCGAGCTGTCCGTGACCGGCCTGTTCATCGCGATCGGCCACGACCCCCGCACCGAGCTGTTCAAGGGCCAGCTGGAGCTGGACGAGGAGGGCTACCTCAAGGTCGAGGCGCCCAGCACCCGCACCAACCTGGCGGGCGTCTTCGCCGCCGGCGACGTCGTGGACCACACCTACCGGCAGGCCATCACCGCCGCCGGCACCGGCTGCTCCGCCGCGCTGGACGCCGAGCGCTACCTCGCCGCCCTCGCGGACAGCGCCCCCGAGCACACCCGCGAGCCCGAGCAGGCCGCCGCCCTCTGACCCCGCCCGGGCAGCGGCCCCTGTTCCACGTGAAACACCGCGCGGCGGTCCCGAAACAGATCGCGACCGCCGCGTGTTGTCCCTGTGAGACCGCGCGATCCTCCCCGCGTCGCGCATCCCCCGACACACCCGAGGAGTCCCTGTGGCCGGCGCCACCATCACCGTGACGGACGACACCTTCGAGACCGAGGTCCTGAAGAGCGACAAGCCCGTACTCGTCGACTTCTGGGCCGCCTGGTGCGGCCCGTGCCGCCAGATCGCCCCGGCGCTGGAGGAGATCGCCGCCGAGTACGGCGACCAGATCACCGTGGCCAAGCTGGACATCGACGCCAACCCGGCGGTGCCCGCCAAGTACGGCGTCCTCTCCATCCCGACCCTCAACGTCTACCAGGGCGGCGAGGTCGTGAAGACCATCGTCGGCGCCAAGCCGAAGGCCCTGCTGCTCAAGGACCTCGCGCCGTTCATCTCCGAGTGACGGCACCCGTCCGCGCGCGATGACACCGGCCCGTACCGGCCGGTGACCGAGGCGGCCGCCCTTCCGGGCGGCCGCCTCCCGCATGTCCGGCAGCCCTCCCGGCCGGTCCGGCCCTCGCGGACACCTGGCCGTCCGGCAGCCCGATGTGGGCCCCAGGCGGTGGGGGGACTCCCTTCCGACGGGCGGGAGCCGTCTCCGGCGGCAGGCGGCACGGCGGCAGACGGCACGGCGGCCCCGGAGGGCGGACCCGCTAGAGCGGTCGCAGTGCCGGCTCCTTGCGGGCCCCGCCGAGGAGCCGCTCCAGGGCGACCTCCACATCGCCCTTCCACGACAGGGCAGACCGGATCTCCAGCCGCAGCCGGGGGTGCCGAGGGTGCGGACGCACCGTCTTGAAGCCGACCGCCAGCAGGTGGTCGGCGGGCAGGATGCAGCCCGGCGCCTCCCACCGCGCGTCGCCGAACGCCTCGACCGCCCGGAAACCGCGCCGCAGCAGGTCCTTGGCGACCGTCTGCACCAGGACCCGGCCCAGCCCCTGCCCCTGGTAGCCGGGCACAATCCGGGCGGTGATGAGCTGCACGGCGTCGGGGGAGACCGGGCTGGTGGGGAAGGCCAGCGACCGGGGCACGTAGGCGGGCGGTGCGTAGAGCACGAAGCCGACCGGCACGTCGTCCACGTGGACGATGCGGCCGCAGGACCCCCAGTCGAGCAGGACCCCCGAGATCCAGGCCTCCTTCTCCAGCTCCGGCCGGCCGCCCTTGACGGCCGCCTCCCCGGTCACCGGGTCGAGCTCCCAGAAGACGCAGGAGCGGCAGGGCAGCGGAAGGTCGGCGAGGTTGTCCAGCGTCAGCGGAGCGATCCTGCGGCCCATGGTTCACACCCTCACGCGGACGCCGCGCGGAGCGCGGGCAGCCACCGCGGCGGCACCGCTCCGGCCGCCGCCCCCGGCGCGCCCGCCCGCCCCGACGGGGTGCGTGGCGGACCGGCCCGCTGACCGGTCGGCGCTCCCGACGGTGCGGCGGAACCGGTCGTCGACAAGGCCGCCGACGAACCCGCCGACACCGCCGATCCCGAATCCGATCGCCACGAGTGCCGTTCTCGACAGGGCGTGCATGTCCCCTCCAGGGAGATGGGCTGAGCTGTCACCCGGTACGGCGTTCTCCGGCGCATCCTACCGAGCGTCCGTGCACCCGGGCAGAGCGTGAACCCCGGTGCCACCCGCCCGGCGGGGGAGGGGAGGACCTCCGGGGAGGCCGGGGCCGGCGGGCGGACGCGCCGCGGCCAAGGGAGGAACGCCGCAACGGAGAGGCGGGGCACGGAGAAACGCGGCACGGAGAGGCGGGGCACGGAGAGGCGCGGCACGGAGAGGCGCGGCACCGAAGGAGCGCGGCACCAGAGACGCGCGGCAACGGAGAGGCCGGCCCGGTTCCACGTGAAACACGTGCACCGGACCGGCCCCGACCGGTCGGACCATCAGACCGACGTCACCGCCACCGCCCTGCGGCGGCTACTCGGCGGAAGCGCCCTGCTCCTCGCCCCGGAGCGACCCCTCGCCCGGCGCCAGGCTGTCGAGGATCCGGTTCAGATCCTCCATCGAGGCGAACTCCACCACGATCTTCCCCTTGCCGATCTTCCCGTTGCGCTGGCCGACCTCGACCTTCACCCGCGTCTCGAAGCGGTCCGAGAGGCGGGTCGCCAGCTCGCCGAAGGCAGGGGAGATGCGGCCGCCGGGGCGGGGGCTGCTCCGCCGGGTGCGCTGCCCCATCGTGCGGACCATCTCCTCGACGGTGCGCACCGACAGCCCCTCGGCATTGATCCGGGACGCCAGCTTCTCCTGCTCCTCCAGGTCGTCGAGCTGCATCAGCGCCCGGGCGTGCCCGGCCGAGATGACACCCGCCGCCAGCTTCCGCTGGACGACGGGGGACGCCTTCAGGAGGCGCAGCGTGTTGGAGACCTGGGGACGGGAGCGGCCGATGCGGTCGGCGAGCTGCTCGTGGGTGCAACCGAAGTCCTTGAGCAGCTGGTCGTAGGCGGCCGCCTCCTCCAGCGCGTTGAGCTCGGCGCGGTGGAGGTTCTCCAGCAGGGCGTCCAGGAGCAGCTTCTCGTCCTCGGTGGCCCGCACGATGGCGGGGATGCGCTCCAGTCCGGCCTCGCGGGAGGCACGCCAGCGGCGCTCACCCATGATGAGCTCGTACCGGTCGGGACCGGTCTGCCGGACCACCACCGGCTGCAGCAGGCCCACCTCCCTGATGGAGGTGACCAGCTCCTGCAGCTTCTCCTCGTCGAAGACCTCTCGGGGCTGACGGGGGTTGGGGGTGATCGCGTCCAGGGGGAGCTCGGCGAACCGGGCCCCGGACACCGGGGCCAGCGCGGAGGCCGGCCCGGGAGCGGCAGCGGGGGCGCCTGCGGCGGGTACGGCCGGTGCGGCGGGACCGCCGCCCGCCGGCTCCGTGCCGCGGGCCGCCTCGGCGGCGGCCTTCGCCGCCACCGTGCCGCGGCCGGCCGGGAACACGGGGACCGCGGTGGGCGACGCGGCCCCGGGGGAGATCAGGGTCCGGCCGTTCGGCAGGGGGTGCCCGACCGCCCCGGCCGCGGCCGGGGCCGGGGCCTCCGGCTGTGCGGGCGGCCGCTCCGTGTCGGCCCCGCCCGCCGCTGGCGGGATCAGTGCTCCGAGCCCTCGGCCCAGACCCCTGCGACCACTCACCGGTTGCCCTCCATCGTGCTCTGCTCGTGCGCCGGCCCGGCCTGCACGCCGGAACCGTACTCCTGGCCCTGCGGTTCTGCCGGTCCGGCCGGCGCGGCGGCGCGGAGCGCCAGCTCCCTCGCCGCCTCCAGGTAGGACAGCGCCCCGCTGGAGCCCGGATCATAGGTCAGGACCGTCTGACCGTAGCTGGGCGCCTCCGAGATCCGTACCGAGCGGGGGATCGCGGTGCGCAGCACCTCCTTGCTGAAGTGGCTGCGGACCTCCTCGGCGACCTGGGCGGCCAGCCGGGTCCGTGCGTCGTACATGGTCAGCAGGATGGTGGAGACGTGCAGGTGGGGGTTGAGGTGCGCCCGCACCAGCTCGACGTTGCGCAGGAGCTGGCCGAGGCCCTCCAGGGCGTAGTACTCGCACTGGATGGGGATCAGCACCTCACGGCCGGCCACCAGGGCGTTCACCGTCAGCAGGCCCAGCGAGGGCGGGCAGTCGATGAGCACGTAGTCGAGCGGCTGCTCGTACGCCTCGATGGCGCGCTGGAGCCTGCTCTCCCGGGCGACCAGCGAGACCAGCTCGATCTCGGCGCCCGCCAGGTCGATGGTGGCCGGGACGCAGAAGAGCCCTTCCACCTCGACCACCGGCTGCACCACGTCGGCCAGCGGCTTGCCCTCCACCAGCACGTCGTAGATCGAGGGGACCTCGGCGTGGTGGTCGATGCCGAGCGCCGTGGAGGCGTTGCCCTGCGGGTCGAGATCGACGACCAGCACCCGATTGCCGTGGAAGGCCAGCGAGGCGGCCAGGTTGACCGTGGTCGTCGTCTTGCCGACGCCGCCCTTCTGGTTGGCGACCACGATGACCCTGGTCTGCGCCGGCCGCGGCAGCCCTTCCCCGGTCCGGCCCAGCGTCTCCACGGCGAGCTGCGCGGCCCGCCCGATCGGGGTGTCGACGACGGGTCCGGCATCCATCGGCACGGGAGTCTCGGAGTCCTGCATGGGCGCCAGTGTTTCACGTGAAACAAGGCGACTGCGTCCGGGGGACGGGTCCGCCCCGGGGTGGCGCACGGGGGAGGCGGGGCGGCTCTCGATGCGGGGGCCCGGAAGCGGATCCGGGCGACGGCCCGCCCACAGCGCGGCTGCGGCGGCTGAATCCACGGGGTCGGTCACAGGCTGAGCGCCCTGGACGTCGGACGGCAAGGGTGGGCTCCCCTCTCCGGGCCGGTCGGAAGCTGAGGTCTCGGACACGCTGGTCCTCGACGCATCATCGCGCAGCAGCGGGCGCCCGGGGGCGGGATGCGGGTGTTCCGCCCTCTCCGCAGCCGGATCTTCACCCGGAGGGGCGGCAGCGGGGGCCGCAGCCCTGTTGCGGCTCAGGATTCCTGGAAGCAGGGAACGACGTTTCACGTGAAACACCATGCCCGTTTTGTCGCATATTTGAGGGCGCGACACTCCGGACCGTACGGCAAAGGGCGGCAGCCGCACCTGCGGCCACCGCCCTGTCCGTCGCCCCGCGCCCTCAGCGGCGCCGCTTCCCGCCCCCGCTCCGGCCGCCCGTGGAGCCCCGTCCGGCGGAGGCGCCCCGCCCGGCCCGGGCGGCCCTGGCCCGCCGGGTCGCGGCACGCACGCCTCCCGGGCTCTCGCCGACCCGGACGCGGACCACGTGGGTCGGCGTCTCCACCGTCCCCGCCCCGGCCTGCACGACCGACCACTCCACCGCGCCGAGCCGGGTCAGCGCGGCACGCGCCTCGGCCAGCTCCTGCTCGGCCGTGTCGCCCTTCAGCGCGAGCATCTCCCCGTACGGACGCAGCAGCGGAAGGCCCCAGCCCGCCAGCCGGTCCAGCGGGGCCACCGCGCGCGCAGTCACCACGTCCACCGAGAGCCTGCCGATCATCTCCTCGGCCCGGCCGCGCACCACCGTGACATTGGCCAGGCCCAGCTCGCGGACCGCCTCCTCCAGGAAGGTGGTACGGCGCAGCAGCGGCTCCAGCAGGGTCACGGAGAGGTCCGGCCGGGCCAGCGCCACCGGGATGCCCGGCAGTCCGGCGCCGGAACCGACGTCGCAGAGCGAGCCCTCCTCGGGAAGCACCTCCGCCAGCACCGCGCAGTTGAGCACGTGCCGCTCCCACAGCCGGGGCACCTCGCGGGGGCCGATCAGGCCGCGCTGGACCCCCGCCGTCGCGAGCAGGCCGGCGTACCGCACCGCCGCGTCGAAACGGTCCCCGAAGACCTTCCTCACAGCCGGCGGGGCCTCGGGCAGACCCTCCCCGTCCCCTGCGGCAGGCGTCCCTGTCTCCATCCCAGCCTCTTCCCTCACCGGACCCGCCGACTCACCGGGCCCACCGACTCACTCTGTCCACCCATTGCGCCACCCGCTGCGCCCACCGGCGCGCCGCCTCCTCCGGCCCTGCGCCCGTCCGGCGGACGGGCCCGCCACCGGGCGGACGGAGGAACGGCCTGCGAGGACTCCTGCCCACCGCACGCGTTCCACGTGGAACGCCGCCCGCACCGCGCCGGCGCCCGCGGTCCCACGGCACGACGGCCCCGCCCGCACAAGGCGGACGGGGCCGTCGGCGCGCCTTCCACGGCGGTCCCGGGCAGCCGCCTCAGGCCGGCAGCACGACGACGCGCCGCTGCGGCTCCTCGCCCTCCGACTCGCTGCGCAGGCCGGCCGCCGCCACCGCGTCGTGCACCACCTTGCGCTCGAAGGGGGTCATGGCGGAGAGCCTCACCGGCTCGCCCGTCTCCTTGGCCTGGAGGGCCGCCTTGCTCCCGATCTCCGCCAGCTCGGTCCGCCGACGCGCCCGGTACCCGGCGATGTCGAGCATCAGCCGGCTGCGCTCGCCGGTCTCCCGGTGGACGGCCAGCCGGGTCAGCTCCTGGAGCGCTTCGAGCACCTCGCCGCCCTGGCCGACGAGCCGCTGCAGGCTGCGCTGGGCACCGGAGCCCTCACCCACGATGGAGACCGAGGCGCGCTCGCCCTCGACGTCCATGTCGATGTCACCGTCGAGGTCGGCGATGTCCAGCAGGCCCTCGAGGTAGTCCGCCGCGATCTCGCCCTCCTGCTCCAGCCGGGCGATCAGGTCGTTCTTGGACGGGGAAGCGGGCGCGGGGGCGTCCGCGGCGGCGGAGGTGGTGGTGCCTTCCGTCACGGAGTGACTCCTTCGGAGAAGAGGGGGACGAAGATCAGGGGGTAGCGGTCAGGACTTCTTCTTCGGCCGCTGGCCGGCCGGCTGCGGCGTCCGCCTGCCCGGCTGGCCGGGACGCTTGCCGCCGCCCGGTGCGGCCTTGGCCGGGGCGCCCTGCGCCGCGTCGGCGGTCCCGGCGCCGGCGGTGTCCTCGGAGGTACGGCCCGTCGGGGCGGCCTGCTGGCGCTGCGCCTTGGTCTGACGCTTGGGCTGCTGGCGGACGACCGGGGCGGCCGGGGCCTCGGGCTGGACCGGCTCCGCCTTGCCGCCCTTGACCAGGGAGGTGAGGCCGCTCTTGGCCGGGGTGCCGTCGGCGTTCAGCCTGCCGGCCTTCTTCAGGCGGTCCTGGCGCTCCGTCCAGGCCTTGCTGCCGGGGGTCGGGTTGCGGCGGATCACGAAGAGCTGCTGGCCCATGGTCCAGACGTTGGTGGTCAGCCAGTAGACGAGGACACCGACGGGGAAGTTGATGCCGAAGACCGCGAACATCACCGGGAAGACGTACATCAGCATCTTCTGCTGCTGCATGAACGGCGTCTTCACCGTGAGGTCGACGTTCTTGGTCATCAGCTGGCGCTGGGTGACGAACTGCGACAGCGACATCAGGATGATCATCGTGATGGTCACGACGCGGACGTCGGTGAGGGATGCGCCGAGCTGCGCGACCTTCTCCGCGGAGTCGGTGAACTTCACGGAGAGCGGGGCACCGAAGACGTGGGCCTTCTGGGCGCTGGCCAGAAGGGTCTGGTCGATCACACCGACCGGCTGGTTCTTGGCGATGTGGTTGAGGACCTGGTAGAGCGAGATGAAGAACGGCGACTGCACCAGGATGGGGAGGCAGCTCGAGAAGGGGTTGGTGCCCGCCTCCTTGTAGAGCTTCATCATCTCTTCGGACTGGCGCTGCCGGTCGTTCTTGTAGCGCTCCTGGATGGCCTTCATCTTCGGCTGGATCGCCTGCATGGCCCGGGTCGCCTTGATCTGCTTCACGAAGAGCGGGATCAGGCAGATCCGGATGACGATCACGAGCGAAACGATGGAGAGACCCCACGCCCATCCCGTGTCCGGCCCGAAGAGATGGCTGTACAGCGAGTGGAACTGGACGATGATCCAGGACACCGCCGTGTAGAGAGGACTCAGGATCGCGTCCACGAATCAGGCTCCTTGGGCATTTGGCGTGGGCGCCGGGTTGTCGACCGGGCCGGAGGTCTGGGGGGCGGCCGGGCACTGGGGGTCCCGGCCCGCGAGGCGGTCGCGCAGGATCCGGTGCCACACGGGCCGCCGGCGCGGCGGGACGTGGTCCACACCTCCCGGGGACCACGGGTTGCAGCGCAGGATGCGCCAGGCGGTGAGGGCGGTCCCCTTCACCGCTCCGTGCACCCGGATCGCTTCGTAGCCGTAGCGGGAGCAGGAGGGGTAGTACCGGCAGACGGGGCCGAGCAGCGGGCTGATGGTCCACTGGTAGACCCGGATCAGCCCCATCAGCAGGTACTTCATCGCCCTGCTCCCGTCGGCCCGATAGCGGTCGTCTCCGTCCTGAGCAGCCGCCGCAGGGCTGCGTCCAGGTCGCGTTCCAGGTCCGCGTGGTCCGCCGTCCCCGCAGGGGGCAGCGCGCGTACCACTATCAGGCTACCTGCGGGCAGCAGGGTCAGACGCTCCCGGACGAGGTGACGCAGGCGACGCTTCACGAGGTTCCGCACGACCGCCGGACCGACGGCCTTGCTCACGACGAAACCCGCACGCGTCGGGGGAGCAGTCTCCCCCGACGCGTGCGGGCCGAAGTCGTCGCGGCCGCCGGCCGTCCGCCCCTCCGTGCCACCCCGTGCGAGGTGGACGACGAGCAGGGGCCTGCCGGCACGGCGTCCGCGTTTCACCGCGATCGCGAAGTCCTGGCGCCGCCTCAGCCGGTTCTCGGTGGGCAGCACAACATGACCCTGGAAGCCGGATCAGGCGGACAGGCGCGCGCGGCCCTTGCTGCGGCGGGTGGCCAGGATGGCGCGGCCGGCGCGGGTGCGCATCCGCAGCCGGAAGCCGTGGGTCTTCGCGCGGCGGCGGTTGTTCGGCTGGAAGGTGCGCTTGCTCACTCGGGGACTCCAGGGATCAATCGTAGGGTGGCGGGGCGTCGCCTGGCCGTCACCGTGCGTCCGCGCGATCCCCCTCGCAAGAACCTGGGGAACAAGGCGTTTCACGGCGTCTGCGCTGCTGCACCTGGTACGTACGGGTGACCCGCGGGCATGCGGCAGCGGCCATCGACAACTCGACCTGGTTACGGTACGCGGAGCGGGGACCGCGGGTCAAACCGGGTGAGGGCGCGCCGTCCGGGACACCCCCGGACACCTCGCGCCGCCGCGCCCCGCTGTGCACAGCCTGTGGACAACGACTTGAACCGAGGCGGCGCCGCTGATTACCGTTGCAGGATCTGTCTGCGTTTCCCAGGTTTCCCAGGTTTCCCAGGTTTCCCAGGTTCCCCAGGTCCCCCAGTCAACCCAGATCTCCCCGTGACTCCCGCATCCCGCCGGCCCGTGTCCCCGAGCGCCTCCCGCAACCAGCGGAGGACAGGCCCCGGGGCGGCGGCCCGGGGCACCGGGCCCCGACCAAGACCACCCCAGAGGTGGGACGAGAAAGCGTGCACCAGTGGCTGATGTCAACAGCGATCTCGCTCCTGCCTGGGCGAAGGTCGTCGAGCGGCTGGACGGCGACGCGGGGGTCGGGGACAGCGACAAGATGTGGCTGCGGCGCACCCAGCCGATGTGGATGATGCACGACACGGCCCTGCTGGCCGCGCCGAACGAGCGCGCCAAGCAGGTCCTGGAGGGCCGGCTGCTGCCGCTGCTGAGCGAGATCCTGGGCAGCGAGTTCGGCCGGCCCGTGCGGATCGCCGTCATGGTGGACGCCAACGCGGTGCCCCCGGCCCCCCTCGCCGCGCCGGCCACCGCCGAGCCCGAGCAGGCGCGCCCCGAACCGCCCCGGTCCGAGCCGGTCAGGTCCGAGCCGCCCCGGTCCGAGCCGCCCCGGTCCGAGCCCCCGCGGCAGGAGTACCGGGACGACGCCGACCGCGACTACCGCCCCGCGGGCGAGGGCACGGGCTGGCCGCCCCACACCCGCCAGCCGCAGGACGGCGGCTGGACGGGCTGGCCCCCCGGCGGTCCGCGCGTCGGCTACGAGCAGCTCCGCTACGACGGCGGCTACGACCAGCGGCCCGCCCCGTACGACCAGCGGCCCGGGTGGGCCGACCAGGGAGGCTGGGCCCCCGGCGGCGGGTACGGCGGCTCCCCCTACCCCCAGGACCGCCGCGGCTACGACGACGACCACCGGACGGACCGGGCCGACCGCGGCGACCGCGTCGGCGGCCACGAGCGGGGCGAGTGGCCCCCGCTCTCCGAGCGTCCCGCCGGGTCCGGCGACGCCTTCCGCCAGCTCCCCCCCGAGCCGTCCCGCGGCGGCCGCGACGCCCGGGACACCCGCGGCGGCCAGGGGGACCTGCTGGGCGGGCACCTGCTGGGCGGCGAGTACGGCGAGGGCCAGCACCCCGGCGGGCGGGGCCCGGCCGGCCCCGAGGGCGACGGCCGGCACCAGCCGGAGCGGCAGTCCGACGGCGGCCCCGGGACGGGACCCCTCCCGGCCGTGCGGCCGTCGGGGACGCCCGCGGCGGCCCCGCCCGCGGCCGGGGCACATGTACCCGGGGCACATGTACCCGGGGCACACGTGCCCGGCGCACACGTGCCCGGGGCGCCCCTGCCGGGCGGCCCCCTCGCCGGCCAGGGCGCCGGCGGCCCCCGCAAGGACGAGCCCGCCGCCCGGCTGAACCCCAAGTACCTCTTCGACACCTTCGTCATCGGTGCCAGCAACCGGTTCGCGCACGCAGCCGCCGTCGCGGTGGCCGAGGCGCCAGCCAAGGCGTACAACCCGCTCTTCATCTACGGGGAGTCCGGCCTCGGCAAGACCCACCTGCTGCACGCCATCGGCCACTACTCGCGGAGCCTGTACCCGGGCACCCGCGTGCGGTACGTGAGCTCGGAGGAGTTCACCAACGAGTTCATCAACTCCATCCGCGACGGCAAGGCGGACGCCTTCCGCAAGCGCTACCGCGACATGGACATCCTGCTGGTCGACGACATCCAGTTCCTGGCGAGCAAGGAGTCGACGCAGGAGGAGTTCTTCCACACCTTCAACACCCTGCACAACGCCAACAAGCAGATCGTGCTCTCCTCGGACCGACCGCCGAAGCAGCTGGTCACGCTGGAGGACCGGCTGCGCAACCGCTTCGAGTGGGGCCTGATCACGGACGTCCAGCCGCCCGAGCTGGAGACCCGGATCGCGATCCTGCGGAAGAAGGCGATCCAGGAGCAGCTGAACGCCCCGCCGGAGGTGCTGGAGTTCATCGCCTCCCGCATCTCGCGGAACATCCGCGAGCTGGAGGGCGCGCTGATCCGGGTCACGGCGTTCGCGAGCCTCAACCGGGCGCCGGTGGACCTGGAGCTCACCGGCATCGTGCTGAAGGACCTCATCCCGGGCGGTGAGGAGGCCGGCCCGGAGATCACGGCGAAGACCATCATGGAGCAGACCGCCGCCTACTTCGGGCTCGGCGTCGAGGACCTCTGCGGCTCGTCCCGCAGCCGGGTGCTGGTCACGGCACGGCAGATCGCCATGTACCTGTGCCGGGAGCTCACCGACCTGTCGCTGCCCAAGATCGGTGCCCAGTTCGGCGGCCGCGACCACACGACCGTGATGCACGCCGACCGGAAGATCCGGTCCCTGATGGCGGAGCGGCGGTCGATCTACAACCAGGTCACCGAGCTGACCAACCGCATCAAGAGCTGACCGGACCGGGGCCGGCGGCCCCAGGGGGCCGCAGCTGCGGCCCGACGACAGCGCGGCCCGGCCGCACCGCGGTCCGACGACAGCGCGGCCGGGCCGCGGCCGGAACCAGGCGCACCGGAAAACGGATGCGCCGGAAAACGGATGCGCCGGGATCGGGGCCGACAGAGGCCCGCGGAGGGGCGACGGGAGAGTTCTCCCGTCGCCCCTCCGCCGTTCGGCGGAGCAATCCGCTTTCGTACGGACGCCCGTCCATTCGAACGTTTCCGGTCGGCGGCCGGGAATTCCACAGGAGGCGGTGCCGTCGGCCGTCCACACCCTGGGGAGCCCCCGGTTGTCCCGATCTCCTCCACACCCTGGCTCCCAGTAGGCTCATCCCCCCAGCTCACCCGCCTGTGGGCTTGTGGGGAACCATTGTCCACAGGCTGTGGACGACTGGCGGGCCGTCAACACCTCGCCGAGGTTGTCCACCGCCCGTCCCCAGGACCAGCCGGTTTGTCCCCAGGTTCTCCACAGCGACGTCCACAGTTCGGCAAGCCGGGAGGGCCTTTCACCGGTGCGTGTGAAAGCGGTCACATCATGGGGGAGGTGTAGCCGGTGGGTAACCTGGGTAAAACCTGTGGGCGACGCTGGGGAGAACCTGGGGACCGCTGTGGAAGCGCTGTGGGGAAACCGGCCCCGTCCACAGAAACGGCCTGTTCGTCCACCGCGCCGCCCACAGGACCAGTGGACAAAAAAGGGGCCCTGAGCTGCCCTGACAGGGTTTTCCACCTAATCCACAGCCCCTACTACTACCACCACCTATAGATCTCCCCGACTTTCCTCTAACAGGGGGCGGGGCGCCGATCTGTGGACGACGGCCGTGCGACATCCGTTCACCCCTCCTCCGGCCCGTCTGCCCCAGGTGTCGGCGGAGTGCGTCAGACTGTTCTCCGGCAGCAGGAGCGAGCCCGGTCCCCAGGAAGCCCCCAGGGGTGGGGACGGCCGGTCCGCGGAGAACAGAGCAGGGACACAGGAGGCGGTGACCGGTGAAGTTCCGGGTGGAGCGTGACGTCCTGGCGGAGGCGGTGGCCTGGGCTGCGCGCAGCCTCCCGGCGCGGCCGCCGGTGCCCGTCCTCGCGGGCCTGCTGCTGACGGCCGAGGAGAACAGGCTGAGCCTGTCCGGCTTCGACTACGAGGTCTCGGCGCGGGTCGAGGCGGAGGCCGATGTCGAGGAGGCCGGCACCGTCCTGGTCTCCGGCCGACTGCTCGCCGACATCTCCCGCGCACTTCCCAACAGGCCTGTGGAGATCTCCACCGACGGCGTGCGGGTCAGCGTGGTCTGCGGGTCCTCCCGGTTCACACTCCCCACCCTCCCTGTGGACGAGTACCCGGCGCTGCCGCAGATGCCCACCGCCACCGGCACGGTCTCCGGCGAGGTCTTCGCCGCCGCCGTCTCCCAGGTCGCCGTCGCGGCGGGCCGCGACGACACCCTCCCGGTGCTGACCGGCGTCCGGGTCGAGATCGAGGACGACCGGATCACCCTGGCCGCCACCGACCGCTACCGCTTCGCCGTGCGCGAGCTGCTGTGGAAGCCGGAGCAGCCGGGCCTGTCGGCGGTCGCCCTGGTGCCCGCCAAGACGCTCCTGGACACCGCCAGGTCGCTCGGCAGCGGCGACGTGGTCTCCATCGCGCTGGCCTCCGGCAAGGAGGGCGGCGGCGAGGGCCTGATCGGCTTCGAGGGCGCCGGGCGCCGCACCACCACGCGGCTGCTGGAGGGCGAGTTCCCGAAGTTCCGCAGCCTCTTCCCGACCGAGTTCAGCGCGGTCGCCACGATCGTCACGGCGCCGTTCGTGGAGGCCGTGAAGCGCGTCTCCCTGGTTGCGGAGCGCAACACCCCCGTCCGGCTGGGCTTCGAGCAGGGCGTGCTCACCCTGGAGGCGGGCTCCGGCGACGACGCCCAGGCCACCGAGCGGATCGACGCGGACCTGGAGGGCGACGACATCTCCATCGCCTTCAACCCGGCGTACCTGCTGGAGGGCCTGTCGGCGATCGACTCCCCCGTGGCGCAGCTGAGCTTCACGACCTCGACCAAGCCGGCGCTGCTCAGCGGCCGGCCGTCGGTCGACGCCGAGGCGGACGAGGCCTACAAGTACCTGATCATGCCGGTGCGGCTCTCGGGCTGACCCGCCGCCGCACACCCGCGGGCCGCGCCTCGGCGGCCCGCGGGTCCACAGCCTGGGGACGACCGGGCCGTCGGCCTGGAATGCCGTCCCGCAGGGCAGGCGTTTCCCCGACGGCCCCTGCCCGCGGGGGAGCCGGACCTCCCCCGGCGTAGGCTCTGAGGTGCGGCAACGGGGCCGTCGTCAGGCACGTCGACACACGTAAGGACTTGTCATGGAGCTCGGTCTCATCGGTCTCGGCAAGATGGGCGGGAACATGCGCGAGCGCATCCGCCGCGCGGGCCACACCGTCGTCGGGTACGACCGCAACCCCGACCTCGCCGACGTCCACAGCCTCCAGGAGCTGGTGGACAAGCTCCAGGGCCCCCGCGTCGTCTGGGTCATGGTCCCGGCGGGCGAGCCGACCCAGCAGACCGTCGACCAGCTCGCCGAGGTGCTCTCGCCCGGCGACGTCGTCGTCGACGGCGGCAACTCCCGGTGGACCGACGACATCGCCCACGCCGAGGCGCTCGCCGCCAAGGGCATCGGCTTCGTCGACGCGGGCGTCTCCGGCGGCGTCTGGGGCCTGGAGAACGGCTACGCCCTCATGGTCGGCGGCGAGGCCGAGCACGTCGCGCGCGTCCAGCCGGTCTTCGACGCCCTCAAGCCGGCCGGCGAGTACGGCTTCGTGCACGCGGGCAAGGTCGGCGCGGGCCACTTCGCCAAGATGGTCCACAACGGCATCGAGTACGCCCTGATGCAGGCCTACGCCGAGGGCTGGGAGCTCCTGGAGGCCGCCGAGGTCACCACCAACGTGCACGAGATCTTCCGCTCCTGGAAGGAGGGCACGGTCATCCGCTCCTGGCTGCTCGACCTGGCCGTCCGCGCCATGGACGAGGACGAGCACCTGGAGGGCCTGCGGGGCTACGCCGAGGACTCCGGCGAGGGCCGCTGGACCGTTGAGGCCGCCATCGACCACGCGGTGCCGCTGCCCGCCATCACCGCCTCCCTCTTCGCCCGCTTCTCGTCCCGCCAGGACGACTCGCCGCAGATGAAGATGATCGCCGCGCTGCGCAACCAGTTCGGCGGCCACGCCGTCACCGCCGTCAGCGACCACAAGGGCGCGGACGCCCCGGGCGCCGACGTCGAGCCGCCGGCCGTCTCCTGACCCGTCCGCACCCACCGGAGAGGAAGCCAGCGCGGGCGCAGACCCCCGCGCGCACCGCACACCATGCACGTCGCGCACCTGTCGCTCGCCGACTTCCGCTCCTACGCCCGGGCCGAGGTGTCCCTCGACCCGGGCGTGACGGCCTTCGTGGGCCCCAACGGCCAGGGCAAGACCAACCTGGTCGAGGCCGTGGGCTACCTCGCGACCCTGGGCAGCCACCGGGTGGCCGCGGACGCCCCGCTGGTCCGGCTCGGCGCCGAGCGGGCCGTGGTGCGGGGCAGCGTCGTCCAGGACGGCCGGTCGACCCTCATCGAGCTGGAGATCAA
Source organism: Streptomyces sp. NPDC001380 (assembly GCF_042895785.1). Taxonomy (NCBI): domain Bacteria; kingdom Bacillati; phylum Actinomycetota; class Actinomycetes; order Kitasatosporales; family Streptomycetaceae; genus Streptomyces; species Streptomyces sp. NPDC001380. The sequence continues at coordinate 96,964 of NZ_JBIAWP010000006.1, forward strand.
CCCGGGGAGGGCCAACCGGGCCCGGATCAACCGCTCGTCCAACGTCCGGCCGCGCGACGTGCTGGGGCTGCTCCGCACCGTGCTGTTCGCTCCGGAGGACCTCGCCCTGGTCAAGGGCGACCCGGGGGAGCGGCGCCGCTTCCTCGACGAGCTGCTGACCGCCCGCACCCCCCGGCTGGCAGGCGTCCGGCAGGACTACGAGCGGGTGCTCAAGCAGCGCAACGCCCTGCTGCGGACCGCCGCCATGGCCCGCCGGGCGGGCGGCGGCCGCGCGGACCTGTCCACCCTAGACGTCTGGGACGGGCACCTGGCCCGCGCGGGCGCCGAGCTGACCGCGTTCCGGCTCCAGCTCGTGGCGGCGCTCCAGCCGCTGGTGGAGAAGGCGTACGAGCAGCTCGCCCCGGGCGGCGGGCCCACCGCGCTGGAGTACCGCAGCTCGGTGGAGGGCCCGGTCCCGGCCTCCCGCGAGGAGGCGTACGAGGCGCTGGGGGCCGCACTGGCCGCCTCGCGCCGCCAGGAGGTCGAGCGGGGGGTCACCCTGGTCGGCCCGCACCGGGACGACCTGCTGCTGAAGCTGGGTCCGCTGCCCGCCAAGGGCTACGCGAGCCACGGCGAGTCCTGGTCGTACGCCCTCGCGCTGCGGCTGGCCTCGTACGAGCTGCTGCGCGCCGACGGCGGGGAGCCCGTGCTGGTGCTGGACGACGTCTTCGCCGAGCTCGACAGCCGGCGCCGCGACCGGCTGGCGGAGCTGGTCGCCCCCGGTGAGCAGGTGCTGGTGACGGCGGCGGTGGGGGAGGACGTGCCGCGCGCCCTGGCGGGGGCCCGCTTTGCGGTGGCTGACGGCGACGTGCGCCGCGTCACCGGTGGGTGACGGAGCCGCTGCGGCCCGGTCCGGGCGCCTAGTCTGGAACGCTCGACCGCCTGTGCCCGGCCCCGGGGCCGCACCCGGGAACCGCGCGGCAGGCCGGGGAAGGAGACCGCTCCCGTGACCGACGCGCACCCCCGCGACGCAGGCGACGCACCCGCCGGGCGGCCCTCCGTGCCGCCCCGGCCCGCCGGCGGCACCCCGCCCGGCTCCTCCTCCGGCCCGGCCTCCTTTGGCCCCGCCCCCGCCCCGTCCGCTTCGGCTCTCTCGGGTGTGGACCTGGCCCGGGTCGCCCTGCGCGCCGCCAAGGAGCAGGCCCGCGAGCGCGGCGAGCAGGTGCGGCAGAAGAAGGAGTCCCGCCGCGGCGGACTGCGCAGCGGCGCCCGCGCCGACGGCCGCGACCCGGTGCCGCTGGGCGCGGCGATGCGGCAGCTGATCACCGAGCGGGGCTGGGAGACGCCGACGGCGGTCGGCGGCGTGATGGGCCGCTGGCCGCAGATCGTGGGGCCGGAGATCGCCGCCCACTGCGCGCCCGAGCACTTCGACGACGACGCCCGCGAGCTGGTGGTCCGCTGCGACTCCACGGCGTGGGCCACCCAGCTGCGGCTGCTCGCGGCGCAGCTGCTCGCCCGGCTCAACGGGGAGCTGGGGCACGGCACGGTGAAGCGGATCAAGGTGCAGGGTCCGGCGGGTCCGCCCCGCCGGTACGGCAGGCTGCGCGCACCCGGGAGCAAGGGTCCGGGGGACACCTGGGGCTGAGGGGGCCCGGGCGCCGGGACGGCCGCCCCGCCGGAGCCGCTGAGTGCCCTTTTGAGCGCAGTTGGCCCCCCGTCCGAGTATCGGGACATGTGCGGAGGGGATTCAGAGCGGCACATCCGCGCTCAGGGGCTGGCAAAAGCCCGTCTCTGTCGGTGGTACCGGTAGACTGGAGCCAATACACCGCCGCTTGCGGTTCTGAGACGAACGCCGTGGCCGCGTCGACGCCTGCCCGCCGGGTGGGGATGCGGCCCGCGCTGTGCCAGAAAGGGCGCTTCGTGGCCGATTCCGGCAACCCCCACCAGTCCTCTGAGACCTCCGACACCACCCCCGGCAACGGAACGTCGTACGACGCCAGCGCGATCACGGTCCTCGAAGGGCTCGAAGCCGTCCGCAAGCGCCCCGGCATGTACATCGGCTCCACCGGCGAGCGCGGCCTGCACCACCTCGTCTACGAGGTCGTCGACAACTCCGTCGACGAGGCCCTCGCCGGCTACGCCGACACCATCGACGTGACGATCATGCGCGACGGCGCGGTGCGCGTCATCGACAACGGCCGCGGCATCCCGGTCGACGTCGAGAAGTCCACGGGCAAGCCGGCCGTCGAGGTCGTCCTCACCGTGCTGCACGCCGGCGGCAAGTTCGGCGGCGGCGGCTACGCCGTCTCCGGCGGCCTGCACGGCGTCGGCGTCTCGGTCGTCAACGCCCTCTCCAGCCGCGTCGCCGTCGAGGTCCGCCGGGACGGCCACCGCTGGACGCAGGACTACAAGCTGGGCGCCCCGACCGCCCCGCTGGCGAAGAACGAGGAGACCGGGGAGACCGGCACCTCGGTCACCTTCTGGGCCGACCCGGACATCTTCGAGACCACCGAGTACTCCTTCGAGACGCTGTCGCGGCGCTTCCAGGAGATGGCCTTCCTCAACAAGGGCCTGACCATCTCCCTCACCGACGAGCGCCCCGAGCACGTCGACGAGGAGGGGCGGCAGCTCTCGGTCCGGTACCACTACGAGGGCGGCATCTCCGACTTCGTCCGGTACCTCAACTCCCGCAAGGGCGAGCTGGTCCACCCCACGGTCATCGACTTCGAGGCCGAGGACAAGGACCGGATGATCTCGGTCGAGATCGCGATGCAGTGGAACAGCTCCTACACCGAGGGCGTCTACTCCTTCGCCAACACCATCCACACCCACGAGGGCGGCACCCACGAGGAGGGCTTCCGCGCGGCGCTGACCGGCCTGGTCAACCGCTACGCGCGCGACAAGAAGCTGCTCCGCGAGAAGGACGACAACCTCACCGGCGAGGACATCCGCGAGGGCCTCACCGCGATCATCTCGGTGAAGCTGGGCGAGCCGCAGTTCGAGGGCCAGACCAAGACCAAGCTGGGCAACACGGAGGCGAAGACCTTCGTGCAGAAGGTCGTGCACGAGCACCTCAACGACTGGCTGGACCGCAACCCGGCCGAGGCCTCGGACATCATCCGCAAGTCCATCCAGGCGGCCACCGCCCGGGTGGCGGCCCGCAAGGCGCGCGACCTGACCCGCCGCAAGGGCCTGCTGGAGAGCGCCTCGCTGCCGGGCAAGCTCTCGGACTGCCAGAGCAAGGACCCGTCCGAGTGCGAGATCTTCATCGTCGAGGGCGACTCCGCCGGCGGCTCGGCCAAGTCGGGCCGTGACCCGCGGGTCCAGGCGATCCTCCCGATCCGCGGCAAGATCCTCAACGTGGAGAAGGCCCGGATCGACAAGGTGCTGCAGAACACCGAGGTCCAGGCGCTGATCTCGGCCTTCGGCTGCGGCATCCACGAGGACTTCGACATCGAGAAGCTCCGGTACCACAAGATCGTGCTGATGGCCGACGCCGACGTCGACGGCCAGCACATCCGGACCCTGCTCCTCACCCTGCTCTTCCGCTTCATGCGGCCGCTGGTCGAGGCGGGCCACGTCTACCTGGCGCAGCCCCCGCTCTACAAGATCAAGTGGGGCAAGGACGACTTCGACTACGTCTACTCGGACCGCGAGAAGGACGCCGTCATCCGGGCGGGCGCCGAGGCCGGCCGCCGACTGCCCAAGGACGACGCCATCCAGCGCTTCAAGGGCCTCGGCGAGATGAACGCCGAGGAGCTGCGCGTCACCACCATGGACGCGGAGCACCGGGTGCTGCTGCAGGTCACCCTGGAGGACGCCGCCCGCGCCGACGACCTGTTCTCGGTCCTGATGGGCGAGGACGTCGAGGCCCGCCGCTCCTTCATCCAGCGCAACGCCAAGGACGTCCGCTTCCTGGACGTCTGACCCCCCACCCCGGTCGGACCCCCAGGACAGCAGCGCGCGAAAGGAAACTGACCAGCAGTGGTCGACGACAACCGCCCCGACGGCGAGCAGCCGGACACCTCCGAGACGATGCCCTCACCCGACCAGTTCGTCGGCGGCGCCCTGCGCATCGAGCCGGTCGAGCTCGAGACGGAGATGCAGCGCTCCTACCTCGACTACGCGATGAGCGTCATCGTGAGCCGGGCGCTGCCCGAGGTCCGCGACGGCCTCAAGCCGGTGCACCGCCGCGTGCTCTACGCGATGTACGACGGCGGCTACCGGCCCGAGAAGGGCTACTACAAGTGCGCCCGCGTCGTCGGCGACGTCATGGGCAACTACCACCCCCACGGCGACTCCTCGATCTACGACACCCTGGTGCGCCTCGCCCAGCCGTGGTCGATGCGGATGCCGCTGGTCGACGGCAACGGCAACTTCGGCTCCCCGGGCAACGACCCGGCCGCCGCCATGCGGTACACCGAGTGCCGGATGGCGCCGCTGGCGATGGAGATGATGCGCGACATCGACGAGGACACCGTCGATTTCACGCCCAACTACGACGGCCGCTCCCAGGAGCCGACCGCCCTCCCGTCGCGCATCCCCAACCTGCTGGTCAACGGCGCCACCGGCATCGCGGTGGGCATGGCCACCAACATCCCGCCGCACAACCTGCGCGAGGTCGCCTCCGGCGTCCAGTGGTACCTGGAGAACCCCGAGGCCTCCAACGAGGAGCTGCTGGAGGCCCTGATCCAGCGGATCAAGGCCCCGGACTTCCCCACCGGCGCCCTGATCGTGGGCCGCCGCGGCATCGAGGACGCCTACCGGACCGGCCGCGGCTCGATCACCATGCGCGCGGTGGTCGAGGTCGAGGAGATCCAGGGCCGCCAGTGCCTGGTGATCACCGAGCTGCCGTACCAGGTGAACCCCGACAACCTCGCGCTGAAGATCGCCGACCTGGTGAAGGACGGCAGGGTCGCCGGCATCGCCGACGTCCGCGACGAGTCCTCCTCGCGGACCGGCCAGCGGCTGGTCGTCGTCCTCAAGCGGGACGCGGTCGCCAAGGTCGTCCTCAACAACCTGTACAAGCACACCGACCTGCAGACCAACTTCGGCGCCAACATGCTGGCGCTGGTCGACGGCGTGCCGCGGACCCTGTCGCTGGACGGCTTCATCCGCCACTGGGTGAACCACCAGATCGACGTGATCGTCCGGCGCACCCGCTTCCGGCTCCGCAAGGCCGAGGAGCGCGCCCACATCCTGCGCGGCCTGCTCAAGGCCCTGGACGCGATCGACGAGGTCATCGCCACCATCCGCCGCTCCAACACGGTGGAGGAGTCCCGCAGCGCCCTCATGCGGCTGCTGGAGATCGACGAGATCCAGGCGAACGCCATCCTGGAGATGCAGCTGCGCCGCCTCGCCGCGCTGGAGCACCAGCGGATCACGGCCGAGTACGACGAGCTGATGGCCCGCATCGGCGAGTACAACGAGATCCTGGCCTCCCCGGTCCGGCAGCGCGGCATCGTCTCCGCCGAGCTCGCCGCGATCGTCGAGAAGTACGGCGACGACCGGCGCAGCCAGCTGATCCCCTTCGACGGTGACATGTCCATCGAGGACCTCATCGCCGAGGAGGACATCGTCGTCACCATCACCCGCGGCGGCTACGTCAAGCGCACCCGCACCGACCTGTACCGCTCGCAGAAGCGCGGCGGCAAGGGCGTGCGCGGCGCCCAGCTCAAGCAGGACGACATCGTCGACCACTTCTTCGTGACGACGACCCACAACTGGATCCTCTTCTTCACCAACAAGGGCCGGGTCTACCGGGCCAAGGGCTACGAGCTCCCCGACGCCGGCCGCGACGCCCGCGGCCAGCACGTGGCGAACCTGCTGGCCTTCCAGCCGGACGAGCACATCGCCCAGGTGATGGCGGTCCGCACCTACGAGGCGGCCCCCTACCTCGTCCTCGCCACCCGTGAGGGCCTGGTGAAGAAGACCCCGCTGAAGGACTACGACTCGCCCCGCTCCGGCGGCCTGATCGCGATCAACCTCCGCACCGACGAGGCCGGCCGCGACGACGAGCTGATCGGCGCCGAGCTGGTGTCGGCCGACGACGACCTGCTGCTGGTCAGCAGGAAGGCGCAGGCCATCCGGTTCACCGCGACGGACGAGGCGCTGCGGCCGATGAGCCGCGCCACCTCGGGCGTCAAGGGCATGTCCTTCCGCGACGGGGACGAACTCCTGTCGCTGAACGTCGTCCGCCCCGGTACCTTCGTGTTCACGGCCACGGACGGCGGCTACGCCAAGCGGACCCGCGTGGACGAGTACCGCGTCCAGGGCCGCGGCGGTCTCGGCATCAAGGCGGCCAAGACCGTCGAGGACCGCGGCACGCTGGTCGGCGCGCTGGTGGTCGAGGAGACCGACGAGATCCTCGCCATCACGCTGTCGGGCGGAGTGATCCGCACACGGGTCTCGGGCGTCCGTGAAACCGGACGTGACACCATGGGCGTCCAACTGATCAACCTCGGAAAGCGCGACGCCGTCGTGGGCATCGCCCGCAACGCGGAGGCCGAGGAGGAGGACCAGGACGAGACCGCGGACGGCACCGTTCCGGCCGACGGCGTCACGCCGGAGGCTGACGGGACCGGAAACGGGGCAGTCGACAACGGGGGAGACAGCAGCGGAGACGAGACGACGGCGGACGGCACCACCGACCCGTCCTGAACCTCGCCTCCCAGCCGGCACGGCCGGACGGCACCGCGGCACCCGCCGCGGACGCCGTCCGGCCGGTCGGCTGACAGCCGTCGGGCGCCCCGCCCGGCGGTGGGACCATCTGGACCGACCAGGGCGGAGACAGCCGGCCTGGAGGGAACTGCGGGAGGACCAGGGTGAGTGGAGCCACGGGCGCTGCGGGCGGCGGAGCCGCCGGGGGCCGCAAGGGGTCCGCACAGGCCGGGAGCCAGGGCGGACACCAGGCGCCCGGCGGAGCGCGCCGTCCGTCCGGTGAGCAGCCGGCGGCCTCGACCTCGCTGATGCCCCCGGTGGCCGACGCCCGGCCGGGCGGCCCTGCCCCCGCGCCGGGACAGGGCGCCGCCGGCGGCTACGGCTATCCTCCCCAGCCCCCGCAGACGCCCCCCTCCGGCGGCGCCGCGGCGGCGTCCGCCCCGGCGGCGGGGAACGCCCCGACGGGCTACTCGCAGCCCACCACGTACACCAAGGGGCAGCGCACCCCGCCCCGGGGCACCCACACCGGCGGGACGGCCGCCCCCCGCCGGTCCGCCGCGGCCGCGGGCCCGGGCTCGGCCCGCACCCGCAAGGCCCGGCTGCGGGTGACCAAGGTGGACCCCTGGTCGGTGATGAAGGTCAGCTTCCTGCTCTCCATCGCCCTGGGCGTCGTCACCATCGTCGCGTCGTGCGTGCTCTGGATGGTGCTCGACGGCATCGGCGTCTTCGACTCCGTCGGCGGCACCCTCAAGGACGTGACCGGCTCCGACAGCAGCCAGGGCTTCGACCTGCAGTCGTTCCTGAGCTTCGGCAAGACCTTCATGTTCAGCACGATCATCGCGGTCGTGGACGTGGTCCTGCTGACGGCCCTCGCCACGCTGGGCGCCTTCATCTACAACACCGTCGCCGACTTCACCGGCGGTGTGGAGCTCACCCTCGCCGAGGAGGAGTGACCTCCTGCCCGGCCCCCGCCGCGGGCCCGGACCGGCACCCGCCGGTCCGGGCCCGCGGTGCGTCGGGGGCCGCGTCGGGGGCCGTGGCGGGCCGGAGGGGGAGGGCGGCACTTTGCGATGGTGGGGTCGTGCGGCACGCGGGGATACGGATTTGGGCGTTCGGCCCTCGATCCGCTAATCTTTCAGTGCAGCGCGGGGCTATAGCTCAGACGGTTAGAGCGCTTCCCTGATAAGGAAGAGGCCACAGGTTCAAGTCCTGTTAGCCCCACCGCGTGAAGGACCCCGGGAGGTTTCCCGGGGTCCTTCGGCATGTGCGGCCGGCGCGGCCGCCCGGCCGCTGCCGCGACACGGACGGGGGTCCGGGTGCTCAGTGCGCTGCGCCGGCTCGGCAGGGTGTTCATGCTGCTGTCGGGCGTCGTCTGGTTCGGCCGCCGCGTGGTGGTGGGACACGGTTTCGTGAGGGTCGCGTCGGCCGCGATCCTCCTGGCCATGGCGGTGACCGCCGCCCTGGAGGGGTGGGACGCCGTCCGCCCGCGCCGTCGGCGGAGGAAGGCCCGCGAGCGTGACGGCGGCGGCTGACGCGTGCTGCTGACGGCGGGTCGGCGGTCGGGGGCCGCCAGGACACGGGTGTGTATCATCGGCCGCACGGCGGTTGCCACCACGGCCGCCCGTTTACGCACTCGCACACACGCGGACCCCGCAGGACCGGCCGGACCCATGGACGGCCGGGTCGGCCCGGCGGAGCCCCACACGCTAAGAAGGACGAGGTCGCGCGGTGAAGAAGCTCCTCCTGATCGCCCTGGCCGCAGTCGGCGGTTACTTCGTGTACCGCCAGGTCCAGGCGGACCGCGCCGAGCAGGACCTGTGGACCGAGGCCACCGACCCGGTCCCGGCCGGCGCGGGCGCCCGCTGAGAAGCGGCACCCCCACAGACACCGGACGACCCCGGCCCCTGCGGCCGGGGTCTTGCCGTCTCCGCGCGGGGCGGGTCCGCGTCGTCCCCGAGGCCGCTGTTTCACGTGAAACAACGCCCGCCCGGGACACCTCCGGTGCGGCCCGTCCGCCGCTCCGGGAGACCGCGCCGGACACCTGCTCAAGTTTGGGCCGCGGACCGGGTACCCTGGTGCGCGGCGGATCCTGCGGGACCGCCGAGGGGCCTTAGCTCAGTTGGTAGAGCGCCGTCTTTGCATGGCGGATGTCAGGGGTTCGACTCCCCTAGGCTCCACAGCGTCATCGAGCCCCGGTCTGCACCGTGCAGACCGGGGCTCGGCCGTATCCGAAGGGGGCCCCGTGGCCGGGTCGGTCGTCCTGCTCCTCCTGCTCCTCCTGGTCGTGGTGGCGGTGCTCGGCGCCGCCCACGTGTACCTGTGGCGGCGCCTGGTGCGCGACGTGACCGCCTCACGCCCGCTGCGGCGCGCCGGCGCGGTCGCGGCGGCGGCGCTGACCCTCCTGGTCCCGGCCACGCTCGCCGGCACCCGCCTGCTCGGGCCGCTGCGCTCCGCCTGGCTGGCCTGGCCCGGCTTCCTGTGGATGGCGCTGCTCTTCTACCTGGTGCTGGCCCTGGCCGTCCTCGAGCTGCCCCGCCTGGTCCTGATGAGGACGGCCGGCCGCTCCCGGCCCGCGGCCGCCGACCCGCAGGAGGAGCGGGTGCCGGTACCGGCCGTGGCGGGCGGTCCGTCGGCCGGGCCGGCCGTGGCGGGCGGCGCGGCCGGGGGTGCCCCGCCGGCGGACGTCGCGGGCCCCCGGGCCTCCGGGGACGGGCCGGGCACCCGGGAGGCCCCGGCCCCCGCACCCATGGGCCGCCGCCTGCTGATCGCCCGCGGCGCCGCGCTCGCCGCCGGTGCGGCGGCCGCCGCCACGGTCGGCCACGGGCTGTACCGGGGGCTGGGCGCACCCGACGTGAAGGTGGTCCGCATCGGCCTGAAGCGCCTGGATCCGCGGCTGGCGGGCTTCCGCATCACCATGGCGAGCGACATCCACCTCGGCCCGATCCTCGGCCGCTCCCACACCGAGCGGATCGTCCGCCTGGTCAACGCCACCTCGCCCGACGTGGTGGCCGTGGTGGGCGACCTGGCCGACGGCTCCGCCGCCGAGCTGGGCCCGGCCGCCGAGCCCCTGGCGCGGCTGACGCCCCGGCACGGCGCCTTCTTCGTCACCGGCAACCACGACTACCTCTCCGGTGCGGACGCCTGGATCGAGGAACTGGCCGGCTTCGGGGTCCGGACCCTCCGCAACGAGCACCTGGAGATCGCCCGCGGCGCTGCCGCCTTCGACCTCGCGGGCGTCAACGACGTCACCGGCGCCTCCCACCACGACGGACCGGACTTCGACGCCGCACTGCGCGACCGCGACCCCTCCCGGGCGGTGGTCCTGCTGGCCCACCAGCCGGTGCAGGTGCACGAGGCCGTGCGGCACGGCGTGGACCTCCAGCTCTCCGGCCACACCCACGGCGGGCAGCTCGCCCCCTTCAACCTTGCGGTGCGGCTCCAGCAGCCCGTCGTCGCGGGCCTCGCCCGCATGCCGGGCGGCGGCGGCCGCCCGGACACCCAGCTGTACGTCTCGCGGGGGGCAGGCGCGTGGGGTCCGCCGGTCCGGGTCGGCGCGCCGCCGGACATCACCGTGATCGAGCTCCACCCGGCCTGAGCGTCCCCCGGGGCGCCGGCCACCGCGCGCGGACCGGTGCCGGCCGTCGCCGGCACCGGTCCGCGGGCGGCGCGGTGCGGCGCGGTGCGGCGCGGTACGGCGGGGTGCGGCGGGGTGCGACGCGACGGGGCGCGGTACGGCGGGGTGCGGCACGGAAGGGGGAGGCCGGGATCGTCGGGGCCGCCGCCGGGGTAGCAGCCCTCCATGGACCACAGCCCGCAGCTGAACTGCCTGGTCACCGGCGCCACCGGCTACATCGGCGGCCGCCTGGTGCCCGAACTGCTCTCCGCCGGCCACCGGGTGCGCTGCCTGGCCCGCACCCCCTCCAAGCTCCGCGACCAGCCCTGGGCCGGCCGGGCGGAGGCCGTCAGGGGCGACGTCACCGACCCGGAGTCGCTGCGCTCCGCCCTGGAGGGCATGGACGTCGCCTACTACCTCGTGCACGCCCTGGGCACCGGCAGCTCCTTCGAGGAGACCGACCGCCGAGCCGCCCGGGCCTTCGCCGACGCGGCCCGCGAGGCCGGGGTGCGGCGGATCGTCTACCTCGGCGGCCTCGCCCCGTCCGGGGTCCCCGAGGAGGAGCTCTCCCCGCACCTGCGCTCCCGCGCCGAGGTGGGCCGGATCCTGCTCGACTCCGGCGTGCCCACCGCCGTGCTGCGCGCCGCGGTGATCCTGGGCTCGGGCTCCGCCTCCTTCGAGATGCTGCGGTACCTCACCGAGCGGCTCCCCGTCATGGTCACCCCGAGCTGGGTGAACACCCGCATCCAGCCGATCGCGGTGCGCGACGTGCTGCGCCTGCTGGTGGGCGCCGCGACGCTGCCGCCGGAGGTGAACCGCACCTTCGACATCGGCGGCCCGGAGGTGCTGACGTACCGGGAGATGATGCAGCGGTACGCGGCAGCCGCGCATCTGCGCAGCCGGGTGATCCTGCCGGTGCCGGTGCTCACCCCCCGGCTGTCGAGCCACTGGGTCGGCCTGGTCACGCCCGTGCCGAACTCGATCGCCCGGCCGCTGGTGGAGTCCCTGCGCCACGAGGTGGTCTGCACCGAGCACGACATCACCCGGTACGTGCCGGACCCGCCGGGCGGCCCGGTCGGCTTCGACCGGGCGGTCGAGCTCGCGCTGAAGCGGATCCGGGAGGCCGACGTCGCCACCCGCTGGTCGTCCGCGTCGGTGCCGGGCGCCCCCAGCGACCCGCTGCCCACCGACCCGGACTGGGCCGGCGGCAGCCTCTACCGGGACGAGCGGGAGCTGCGGGTGGACGTGCCGCCCGAGGCCCTGTGGCGGGTCATCGAGGGCATCGGCGGCGAGAACGGCTGGTACTCCTTCCCGCTGGCCTGGGCGGTGCGGGGGTGGATGGACCGGCTGGTCGGCGGGGTGGGGCTGCGCCGGGGGCGGCGCGACCCGCAGCGGCTGCGGGTCGGCGACTCGCTGGACTTCTGGCGGGTGGAGGAGGTGCAGCCGGGCCGGCTGCTGCGGCTGCGGGCCGAGATGCGGCTGCCGGGGCTGGCGTGGCTGGAGCTGTCGTCCGAGCCCGACGGCGAACAGGGCTCCCGCTACCGGCAGCGGGCGCTGTTCCACCCCCACGGGCTGGCGGGGCACGCCTACTGGTGGTCGGTCGCGCCGTTCCACGCGGTGGTCTTCGGCGGGATGGCGCGCAACATCGCGGCCCGGGCCGCCGCGGGGCAGGAACCGGCGAAGGCCGGGGCCGCCGCCTGCTGACGGACCTGCCGGCAGGGGATCCGCACCCGCCGGCAGGGGCGGGACCCGGCGGTCCCCCGGGGCGGCCCGAAGGGCCGCCGCCACGCGCGTACGGCACGCCCGGCACCGTGCCGTCGCCCGGCACTGCAGCGGAGGTGCACGGCAGCGGTACGCGGCGGCCCGCGCAGGCGCTGGTCCGGGGCACCGCCTGCGCGGGCCGCCGACCGTGCCGCCGCCGACCGTGCCGCCGCCGACCGGTCTGCCGCCGACCGGGAACACGGCGGCCCGGTCGGTCCCGCCGGTCCCGCCGGTCCGGACGTGCCGCGGGGGGGGGGGGGGGGGCCCCCCCCCCCCCCCGCCCCCCCCCCCCCCCCCCCCCCCCCCCCCCCCCCAGGGGGCCCCCCCCCCCCCCCCCCCCCCCCCCGCGGCCCCCCCCCCCCCCCGCCGCGCCGCCCCCGCCCCCCCCCGGCCCCCCGCCGCC
>NZ_JBIAWP010000006.1:109389-290189 GCF_042895785.1 Streptomyces sp. NPDC001380
GCGCCCGGGGGGGGGGGGGGGGCCCGCGGGGCCCCGGGGGGCGGGGGGGGGGGGGGGGGGGGGCCCCCCCCCCCCGGGGGGCCCCCCCGCCCCGCTCGCACCACCGCCCCTCCGGGGCGTGTCCGGTCAGGACTCCGGGTGCCCGTCCCTGCTCTCGTCCTCCTTGGCCTGCACCTCCGGGTCCAGTGGCGCGGCCCCGTCCAGGGCGTCGCCGCGGGCGGCCGCCTCGGCGATGTTGTCCCGGGTGGCGGCCTCCGCGGCCGCCTTTCCGGTCGGCGAGACCGCCCGGACCTGGTCGGCGGCGAGGGCCCCGTCGCCGGACACCTCCGCCTCCAGCGGGGGCTCGACCAGCCACTCGGGGCTGTTCTGCCGCCGCCACCACTTCCAGGCCGCGACGCCGCCGCCCGCCAGCAGGCCGAGGAGGAACAGCCGCCGCACGGCGCGTCCGCGCCGCTCGCGGCGGGCGTGCTTCCGGGCCAGCTTCTCGATCTCGGCGGCCGTCACCTGGCCGCGCAGTGCGGCGAGGGCCGCGGCGCCCCGGGTCTGCGCCTCGCGGGCCACCGGGGCGGCCGCGATCCTGGCCTCCCCGACGACGCCGGCGACGGCGGGCACGGCGGTCGCCCGGGCCTGGCGGCCCGCGGCCACGGCCGCGTCCCGGGCGGTGGCGGCGGTCTCCCGGGTCATCCGGCCCGCGCGCACGGCGGCGTCCTCCAGCTGCGGGGGCACTCCGGCCCGGGCCTGCTCCACGCGCGGCGCCACGTGCTGCACGTACGTGGACACCGCCGCGTCGCGGGCCTGGGCGGCGGCCTGTGCCGCCGCGGCCTCCACCTTGGGCGCGAGCGCCTCGATCCGGGGGGCCAGCCGCTGGCGGGCCTCTTCCGCGTAGTGCGCAGCGGTGTCCTTGGCGGTCGCCGCGTACGGCGCCAGGGTGTCCCGGGTCCTTCCGGCAGCATCACGCGCTGCGTCCAAGCGGGTCACGAGATCCTCCTCCTCCGTGTTCTCCACCCGGCGCCTGTCCACCAACCCCCTGGATCATGCCTGCGGCGGGCCCCTCCGCGAGCATCCCCCCGGAGGGGGCCCTCGGCATGCCGGAATGGTCCGTATGCGCCGAGTCCGGGGCGCGGCGGGTGCGGCGGGTGCGGGACGCCGGGGGCCCGGGGCCGGGCGCGCGCCACCCGGGGCCACCGGACGTGCGAGGATTCCTCTGTCAGTGACGTACGTAGGAAGGCACATCGTGGCCGAGGAACTGTTCGCCACCCTGAAGACCAACCGCGGCGACATCGTGATCAAGCTCTTCCCGAACCACGCCCCCAAGACGGTGGCGAACTTCGTCGAGCTGGCCGAGGGAACCCGCACGTGGACCGACCCGCGCACCGGGCAGGAGTCCAAGTCCCCCCTGTACGACGGCACGGTGTTCCACCGCGTCATCTCGGGCTTCATGATCCAGGGCGGTGACCCGCTGGGCACCGGCACGGGCGGCCCGGGCTACCGCTTCGCCGACGAGTTCCACCCGGAGCTCTCCTTCGACCGCCCCTACCTGCTCGCCATGGCGAACGCCGGTCCGGGCACCAACGGGTCCCAGTTCTTCGTGACGGTGGCCCCGACCACCTGGCTGACCCGCAAGCACACCATCTTCGGCGAGGTCGCGGACGAGGAGAGCCGGAAGGTCGTCGACACGATCGCCACCGTGCCGACCCGTCCGGGCGACCGCCCGCTGGACGACGTGGTGATCGAGTCCGTGAAGATCACCCGCCGCTGAGCACGCGCCACGCGCACCGGGCCCCGGCGGGATCCCGCCGGGGCCCGGTGTCCCACGGGCGGGCCGCCCTCCGGACCGGCACCATGGAGGCGGCACCATGGAGGCGGTACCACTGAGGAGGAAGCCCGCGATGCTCCCCGACGAAGGCCGCACTCCCGAGGCCCGGCCGCAGGGCCGGCCGCCCCGCCCCGGAGTCCCGCCGCACCCGCCCGGTCCGGCCCCGCACTCCGCCGTGCCGCCCCTGCCCGCGGCGCCCCCGCAGTCCGCGGCGCCCCCGCGGACGCCGGGACTGCTCCGCTGCCACCGGCACCCGGACCACGAGACCGGGGTCACCTGCACGCGCTGCGGCCGGCCGGTCTGCCCGCTCTGCATGGTCGGGGCCTCGGTGGGCTTCCAGTGCCGGGACTGCGTGCGCGAGGGCAACCAGGGGGTGCGCGAGGCACGGACGCGCTACGGCGGGCGCCTGGCCGGGGACCCGGCGCTGGTCACCAAGGTGCTGATCGGCATCAACGTGGCCGTCTACCTGCTGGTGCAGCTGGTCGGCCCCTCCCTGCTGGAGCAGCTGGTCCTGGTCGGCAGGGACCCCGTCCGGGGCGTGGGCGTGGCCTACGGACCGGACCAGTGGTACCGGCTGGTGACCGCCGTCTTCCTGCACTGGAACTGGTGGCACATCGGGCTCAACATGCTGTCGCTGTGGTGGATCGGCCCCCAGCTGGAGCAGGCCCTCGGGCGGCTGCGGTTCGTCGTGCTCTACGTGGTGTCCGGCCTGGTCGGCAGCGCCCTCTCCTTCGCGGTCGCGGGGGCCGACGGGAGTTCGCTGGGCGCGTCCGGGGCGATCTTCGGACTGCTCGGCGCCACGGTGGTGCTGCACCGGGTGAGCGGCTACTCCCTGGGCCCGATCGTGGCCCTGGTGGCGGTCAACCTGGTGCTGACGTTCTCCATGTCCGGCATCGACTGGCGGGCCCACGTGGGCGGCCTGGTCGCCGGCGCCGTGATGGGGGCGGGGATGATGCGCGGGCCCGCCTCGGGCCGCACCACGGCGCAGGCCGTCTCGGTGGCCGCGATGGTCCTGGTGGCGCTGGGACTGGTCGTGCTGGGGACGGCGCTCATCAACGGGTGAGGGTGCACAGATTCACCCTCGTTATCCACAGAACCGGCTCTACCCGCGTCCACCTGCGTGTTCATGGTCAATCGACCGGACGGGGGAAGTATGGACTGTCAAGTTATCCACAGAAAGTCAGACCTTTTCCCCATGTGGATAACGGTGTGGACAAGCCCGGGCCGCAATCCCCGGAACGTGACGGGCCGCGGCCGAAAGGGCGCGCGGCGCACGCGGAACGGACACGGAACGGCGGCCGCAGGAACTGCGGCCGCCGTTCACCGGTTCACGGGGGGGAGGGAGCGTCTCACTTCCACTGGGTGGAGACGCCGAATCCCGCCGCGATGAAACCGAAGCCCACCAGGATGTTCCAATTGTGCCAGCCCTCCACGGGCCACTTCGCACTCGTCACGTAGTAGACGACGATCCAGGCCAGGCCCACCAGGAAGAGCGCCAGCATCAGCGGCGCGACCCAGCCCCGGCCGGAATCCAGCTTGACCGTCGCGGCACCTGTGGGCGGCGGGGTGTAGTCGGACTTCTTGCGGAGACGAGACTTCGGCACGAGGGACTCTCCTGTCGATGCGCTGCACGACCGCGCGGGATGCTGACGGCAGCCGGAGCTGCGGAACGCGGTCCCATGCAGTCCCGCACGCCACCGGCGTCCGTTAGCGTAGTGGCTCGCAGGGTCGGAAGGAGACAAGGGTACGGTGCCAGAATCCGGGATTCCCCCGCTCCCGTCCACCCGCCGCGGCCCCGCCGCCCGGATTGTCGGACGTGTCCTCACCTGCGCCGTCTTCGCCCTCGCCGGACTCCTCTTCTGCGTCAGCGCCCTCACCGCCCGCGGCACCAACCTCCGCACCGACGACTCCCTGCTGCGCCTCACCGACGTCATAAGGGAGAAGAGCGGCCAGAACCAGCAGACCCAGCACCAGGTCGCCGCCCTCCAGCAGCATGTCGACGGCCTCGCCGAGCAGCAGGGCCAGGACCCGGCCGACGTCCGGCGCCTCGCCGCCCTGGAGCGCGCCGCGGGCCTCGACCCGCTGAAGGGCCCCGGCCTCGCCGTCACCCTCAACGACGCCCCGCCGGGCGCCACCGCCCGCATCCCCGGCGTCCCCGAGCCCGGCCCCAACGACCTCGTCATCCACCAGCAGGACATCCAGGCCGTCGTGAACGCCCTCTGGCGCGGCGGCGCCAAGGGCGTGCAGGTCATGGACCAGCGGCTCATCGCCACCAGCGCGGTCCGCTGCGTGGGCAACACGCTCATCCTGCAGGGCCGCGTCTACTCCCCGCCCTACGTGGTGCGCGCCGTCGGCGACACCACCGCCCTGCGGGCCGCCGTCGACGCCGACCCGTACATCAGCAACTACCTCCAGTACGTCAACGCCTACGGCCTCGGCTGGAAGGTCGACCAGAACCGGTCCATGACCCTCCCCGGCTACAACGGCACCGTCGACCTCAGGTACGCCCGCGCCGTCCCGTAGCCGGCCTCGGTCCCGGCCCCGCAGGCGCCCCTGCCGGCTCCCCGCCGGGCCGGTCGCGGACACCCGGCCCCGTGGGCCCACTCCGCCCCCGGGCTGCCGCTCCTGCCCGTAGGCTTGCCCCCAGGGAGCGGGAAGGAGCGCCATGTACGGCTGGATCTGGCGGCGGCTGCCGGGCAGCGTCCCGGTCAGGGCGCTTCTCGCGGCACTCATGCTGCTCGGCGTCGTCTACCTCCTCTTCCAGTACGTCTTCCCCTGGGCGGAACCGCTGCTCCCCTTCGGCGACGTCACCGTGAACGACGGCGGCCCCTCCGCCGTACAACCCGGTGGCAGCCCCAGCCCCGCCCCGCGCGGCGGCGGGACGGACCTCAACGGCGCGGCCGCCCCCTCGGCCGTCACCGGAACCGTCCCCCACCGCGTCCCGACCCCCGGAGCAGCACAGGCATGACCGCGCGGATCCTCGTCGTCGACAACTACGACAGCTTCGTCTTCAACCTGGTCCAGTACCTCTACCAGCTCGGCGCCACCTGCGAGGTGGTCCGCAACGACGAGGTGACGGTCGACCACGCCGTCCGCCGCGACGGCGACCGGGGCTTCGACGGCGTGCTGCTCTCCCCGGGGCCCGGCACGCCCGAGGAGGCCGGCGTCTGCATCGACATGGTGCACCACTGCGCCGCCGCCGGCCTGCCCGTCTTCGGCGTCTGCCTCGGCCTGCAGTCCATCGCGGTCGCCTACGGCGCCGTCGTCGGCCGCGCGCCCGAGCTGCTGCACGGCAAGACCTCGCAGGTGCTGCACGAGGGCGCCGGGGTCTTCGCCGGGCTGCCCTCGCCGTTCACCGCCACCCGCTACCACTCGCTCGCCGTCGAGCAGGACACCGTGCCCGACGTGCTGGAGCCCACCTCCTGGACGGAGAGCGGCGTCATCATGGGCCTGCGCCACCGCGACGCTCCGGTGGAGGGCGTCCAGTTCCACCCGGAGTCGGTGCTCACCGAGCACGGGCACCGCATGCTCGCCAACTGGCTGGCGCAGTGCGGCGACGCGGAGGCGGTCGCCCGCTCCGCCGGGCTGGCGCCGGTGATCGGCCGGGGCTGACCGACATGACCGCGGTCCGGCCGGGGCGCCGGGAGGCCCACCAGGGGCCCGGGGAGGCGCCGCCCCGGGAGGGGGCGCGCGCGGACGACACCGTCCGCCTGCGCACCCTCCCCGAGCCTCCCGGGGGCGCACCGGCCGGACCCGACGACACCGTGCAGCTGCGGCTGCCCGCCGCCGCGCCGACCGGCCCCCACCGGGCCGGTGCGCCCCGGGCCGGTGCGCCCCGGGCCGACGCGTCGCAGCCCGGTGCGCCGCGGACCGGTCCTCTGCCGGAGGGCGGACCCGACGACACCCTGCAGCTGCGGCTGCCCCCGGTCCCGCCGTCCCCCGGTCCGGCCGCCGCCCCGCCCACGGGCGGCCGCGCCGAGCGCCGCCGGGCGGCCCGGGCGCAGTCCCGCGGCCGGGGCGGCCGGGCCGCCGCCCCGCAGGGCGGCGGACCCGCCGCGGGCCGGGCCGGACGCCGGCCGGGCGCCGCCCGGGGCCGCGAACCGCTGGGCGTCAAGGTCGTCCGCGCCGTCGGCGAGCTCTGCGTCACCCTCGGCGTCCTGCTGCTGCTCTTCGTCTCGTACCAGCTCTGGTGGACCAACGTCCGCGCCCACGAGGCCGCCGACGGCGCCGCCGACAGCCTGGAGAAGCAGTGGGCGGCCGGCCCGCCCGGCGGCTCCCGGGACCCCGACGACCCGCGCGACCCGGGCGCCTTCGCCCCGGGCCAGGGCTTCGCCATCCTCTGGATCCCCAAGCTCGACGTGAAGGCCCCCATCGCCGAGGGCACCGACAAGCACGCGGTCCTCGACAAGGGCATGGTCGGGCACTACACGGGCGTGCTGAAGTCCGCGATGCCGTGGGCGAAGGCCGGCAACTTCGCGCTCGCCGCCCACCGCAACACCCACGGCGAACCGTTCCGCTACATCAACCGCCTGGCCGTCGGCGACAAGGTCGTGGTCGAGACCGCCCGCACCTACTACGTCTACGCGATCACCAGCGCCCTGCCGCAGACCCCGCCCTCCAACGTCAGCGTCATCCAGCCGGTTCCGGTCGGCTCCGGATTCACCCGTCCGGGGAGGTACATCACGCTGACGACCTGCACACCCGAGTTCACGTCCACCTACCGCCTGATCGTCTGGGGCAAGATGGTCGAGGAGCGGCCGAGAAGCAAGGGCAAGCCTGACGCCCTGGTGGGCTCGTAGCTCCCGGACGCGCGGAGGGGCAGTGGCGGGACGGCGGCAGGGGTACGCGCAGGAGCGCGGGCGGCGGGGCGGGCGGCGGCAGGGGGACCCGGGCGGACCCGTCCGCGGCGGCCGGGTCGCGGCGGCGGTGTCGGTCCTCGGCGAACTCCTCATCACCTTCGGCGTGCTGCTCGGCCTCTTCGTGGCGTACTCGCTGTGGTGGACCAACGTCCTGGCGGACCGTCAGGCCGACTCCCTGGCGCACCGCCTGCGCGACCAGTGGACCCACCGCCCCGCCACCGGCGACACCGCCCCCCGCCACCCCCGCTCCTTCGCCGTCGGCGACGCGGTGGGCTTCCTGCACGTCCCCGCGCTGGGCGCGGACTCCACCGTGCTGATCCGGATGGGCACCGGGACCGACGTCCTGAACCAGGGCGTGGCCGGCGTGTACCGCAGGCCCTACGCGGCGGCGATGCCGTGGGAGCGGACCGGCAACTTCGCGCTCGCCGCCCACCGCGACGGCCACGGCGCCAGGTTCCACAACCTCGACCGGCTGCACAAGGGCGACCCGGTGGTCGTGGAGACCTCCGACACCTGGTACGTCTACCGCGTCGACGCGGTCCTGCCGCAGACCTCCAAGGAGGACACCGGCGTGATCGCGCCCGTGCCGAAGGAGTCCGGCTTCACCCGGCCCGGCCGGTACATCACGCTCACCACCTGCACGCCGGTCTACACCTCGCGCTACCGCATGGCCGTCTGGGGGAGCCTGGTGCGCACCGTGCCCGTCGACGCCCGGCGCACCCCGCCCGCCGAGCTGCGCTGAGCGGCTGTCGGCCCTCCTCGATCGGCGCGCGGGCGCGGACACACGCCCCCACGGGCAACCGTGCGCTGCGCCGGAGACGTGACCCGGAGCCCGGAACGGCCGTTGGGGAGTTCGAGAAGTACCCCACAGTCGAAGACAGGGATGACCCCGGCGGTGCGCCAACACCCCGGGGCCCGGCACCAGGAGAAACACCTCCGATGCACCTCCACTTTATCCGGCCTGCCCGCTATCTTCAGGCCCCCCACGACATCGTCCGGCACCCGCGCCTCAACGGGACGGCCACCAAGCTGCTCCTGATGGCCCTCTCGCTGCCCCCGGGCACCCGCGAGACCTTCCAGACCCTCGCCTCCCGCATCCCCGAGGGCCGCAGCGCCGTCGCCACCGCGCGCCGCCAGCTCATCGACGAGGGCTTCCTCCACGTCCGCCGCCGCCAGGACCCTCGCACCGGCACCTGGGCCACCGACACCCTCGTCTCCAGCGTGCCCCTGCACGAACCCGGCGACATCGCCGCCGCCTGGGCCGCCGCCGACGGCACCGGGGACGGCGGTGGGGACGGCGGTGGGGACGGCACCGGGGACGGCGGTGGGGACGGCGGTGGGGACGGCGGTGGGGACGGCTCCGGCGGCGGCAGCGGTGCGCCCGGCCCCGGGTCGCCCGGCGCCGGCCGGGAGGGCGGCGGTCCCGCCGGGAGGGCGGCGCGTGCGGCCCGCCGGGCGTCCCCGACCCGCCGGATCCCGGCAGCCGGGTCGGCGGCGGGCCGGGCGGTCGGCACTTCCCCCAAGGGGGATCACACCGGAGGTGGGAAGAAGACCCTCCCTCCCCGACCGCCGGCCGCGCCGCCGGCCGCGACCGCGCCGGCCATGGCGCCACCGGCCGTGGTGCCACCGGCGGGTGCGGCGGCCCCTCCGGAGGCCGCCGCCGATGCGGACGTCCCCGACGTCGCCCTCGCGACCGGCACCGGCCCGGAGGAGGTCCCGCCCGCCGCCAGGGCCGCCCGTATGCTGCTCCGGGCCGTCGAGGACGAACCCCGCCTGCGCCTCGGCGTCGCGGAGGTCCTGCGGCTGGCACCGCTGGCCGCCCTGTGGCTGGAGCGCGGCGCCACCCTCGGCGACCTGCGCCTGGCGCTGCTGTCCGGCCTGCCCGCCGTGGTCCACTCCGCCGCCGCCCTGGTGAGGTCCCGGCTGGAGCGCAAACTGCCCCCGCCGCCGGTGGACGCCCCTCCACCGCCCGTCCGCCACGAGTGCGCCGAGTGCGGCGTGCCCGTCCCCCGCCCCGGCCTCTGCCGCCCCTGCGCCGCACCCCCGCACGCCGCGCCCGCCGTTGTGCCCGGCCCGGACCGGCCCGCCGCCCAGATCGCCGCCGAGGGCGCCGCCCGCGTCCGCAGCCTGCTCGCCCCCGCCGGCGGCAACCGGCTCCGCCGCACCCGCTTCGCCCTGCCCTGCCGCTGACCGCCGGACACCGGCCGAACCCCAGCCCGACCACCGACCCGGACCACCCCGAGGGGGACCGATGCACCCGCGACCCGTCAACCGGCAAGCCGTGATCCTGGAGTCGCGCACCATGCGCGACAGCCTCACCGGATGGACCCAAGCCCTCGACCGGGTCAAGGCCCTCCGTCTCCTGCCCGACGGCGTCCACCTCACGACCCGCCTCGTCGCCGACTACTTCGAGGTGGGCGAGGAGGCGGTGAAGAGCATCGTGAAGCGTCACCGCGAGGAGCTGCGCAGCAACGGCTACCAGATGCTGCAAGGCGTTGAGCTGCGCCGATACCTAGGGTCCACGACGGACCTTAGCTCCGTGCCGGGACGCGGTCTCGCCCTCTTCCCCCGCCGGGCCGTGCTCAACGTCGCGATGCTGCTGCGGGACAGCGAGGTCGCCCGTCAGGTGCGGACCCACCTGCTGGACCTCACCGAGCCCGCCCGGCCCTCGTCGGCGCTGGACGCGTACGTCGCAGAGACCGCCCGCCGGGCCGCCGAGCAGGCCGCCGAGCAGGCCGTGGAACGGCACCTGCGGTCCCACGCCCGGATCATCGGGGCGATGAGCTGCCGCATCGCCCGCATGGACACCGCCCTGCGGGAGGTCCGCAGCCGCCTGGACACCCTGTGCACGCTCTGGTCCCGGAGGTCCACGCCGGACCGGTGCCCCCGCTGCCGCCGCCACCGCTGAGCGGCGGCGGACCCGGGGGAACGCCGCGGGGGCTGTGGACGACTCGTCCACAGCCCCCGCGTCAGACGCGCGCAGGTCCGGATCAGCCGCCGCCGGTGTTGCCCCCGAGGATCCCGCCGATGCCGCCGGGGTTGCCGCCGCCACCGCCGTTGTTGCCGCCCGGGTTGCTCGGCTGGACCGTCAGCACGATCTCCTGGTTCTTGGGGATCTGGGTGCCGACGGGGACGCTCTGGTTCGTCACGATGCCGTTGCCGTCACCGGGACCGTCGACGCGGTAGTTCGTCAGTCCGGCCGCCCCCAGTCTTTCGATCGCCTGGTTCAGGGTGCCGTTGGTGACCGGGGGCATCGCCACCGTGGCCGGGGCCTTCGCCACGTCCAGGACGACCACGGAGTTCTTGGGGACCGAGCCGGCGCCGGGGTTCTGGTTCAGCACCGTGCCCGCTGGCTTGTCCGCCGACTCGACGTCGTTGCGCTCGACCTTGACGCCCATCCCCTGCAGCGCCGCTGCGGCCTGGTCGAAGGGCTGGCCGATGACCGAGGGGATGGTCACCTGCTCCGGCGCCTTGCCGACGACGATGTCGACCTTGGAGTTCTTCTGGGCCTTCCTGCCCGGGCCCGGCTGCTGCTTGAGGACGGTGCCCTGCTCGCTCTGCTTGTCGGTCTCCTGCTGGTTCACGTTGCCGATCTGGAAGCCCTCGTCCTGCAGCTTCTGCTGCGCCTGCTCCTGGGTGAGGCCGCCGAGGTCCGGGACCTCGCCCTGCTCGGGCCCGGTGGAGACGTGGACGGTGATGCTGCCGTTCTTGGCGAGCGTGGTGCCGACCGCCTGGTCCTGCGTGCAGATCTTGCCCTTGGGGGCGATGTCCTCGGCGCAGGGCACCTTCTCGCCCTGGGTGATCGTGAATCCGTTGCCGTCGTTCCGCAGGGTGTTCTCGGCCTCGGCGACCGACTGGCCGATCAGGCTGGGGACCTTGGGGTCCGCCTTCTTCCCGCCGCTGTCGCCGAAGAGCGCCTGGGCGATGAAGAACGAGCCCACCAGGACGAGCACCGCCGCGATGGCGAGCACGATCCACGAGGTGTTGTTCCGCTGCTGCTGCCCGCGGCGGGCGCCGGCCCGGCCGCCGTAGCCGCCGTCGTCCCCGGGGCCGCCCTGACCGCCGACCGGCGGGAGCACCGTGGTGCCGGCCATGCTGCCGTTCTGCTGGGGGAGGGCCGCGGTGGCCTGGCCGCCGTACTGGTCGCCGCCGTAGCCGCCGTCGTACCCGCCCATGCCGAACGCGGCGACCTGCTGGGCCGCGGCGACGGGCAGGCCGTCGAGGAAGCGCTCGATGTCGTCGCGCATCTCGTCGGCGCTCTGGTAGCGGTAGTCGCGGTCCTTGGCGAGGGCCTTCAGCACGATGGCGTCGACCTCGGGCCGCACCTCCGGGTCGAAGGCCGACGGGGGCTGCGGCTCCTCCCGCACGTGCTGGTACGCCACGGCGACCGGCGAGTCGCCCACGAAGGGCGGCCGCAGCGCCAGCAGCTCGTAGATCAGGCAGCCCGTGGAGTACAGGTCGGAGCGGGCGTCGACCTGCTCGCCCTTGGCCTGCTCGGGCGAGAGGTACTGGGCCGTGCCGATGACCGCCGCGGTCTGGGTCATGGTCATGCCCTGGTCGCCCATGGCGCGGGCGATGCCGAAGTCCATGACCTTGACGGTGCCGTTGCGCGTCAGCATGACGTTCGCCGGCTTGATGTCGCGGTGGACGATCCCGTTGCGGTGCGAGTACTCCAGCGCCTGGAGGATGCCGATGGTCATCTCCAGGGCGCGCTCCGGCAGCAGCCGGCGCCCGGAGTGCAGCAGCTCGCGCAGGGTCGAGCCGTCGACGTACTCCATGACGATGTACGGGATGGAGATCCCGTCGAGGTAGTCCTCGCCGGTGTCGTACACGGCGACGATCGACGGGTGGTTCAGGGACGCTGCCGACTGGGCCTCGCGGCGGAACCGGGCCTGGAACGACGGGTCACGGGCCATGTCGGCCCGCAGCGTCTTCACGGCGACGGTGCGGCCGAGCCGGATGTCGTGGCCGAGGTAGACCTCGGCCATGCCGCCGCGACCCAGCACGGCGCCCAGCTCGTACCGGCCGCCGAGGCGACGCGGCTCTTCCATAGCTCCCAGCCCTCTCCCTCACCGGTGCATGAGGATGTGACGTTGGGCCCCGCGGCCCGGCTCCCCGCGCCCGTAGGGCACGGAACCGGCCCGCAGACAGACCGCTGCTTGCGGATACGCTACCGGTCCCGGCAGCGCAAGCCCGCCTCCAGCACCACCCGATACCAGACCGGTATCAGCCGTCCACCGGGTGTCCCCATCCCCCGGGAACGGCGATCCCCGCAGGTCGGCCCGGGAACGCTGCGGTCCGGCGGGGCGGCCTGCGGGGGCCGGGTGAGGAATGGGTCACTTGCCGAGGACGGCCTCCATGACGGCCTTCGCCACCGGCGCCGCGAGCTTGCCGCCGGCGATGCCGGCGCGGTTGTCGCCCTCGCTGCTCTCCACGACCACGGCGACGGCGACCTTGGGGGTGTCGCCGCTCTTGGCGTAGGAGATGAACCAGGCGTAGGGGAGGTCCTTGTTGTTCTCTCCGTGCTGGGCCGTACCGGTCTTGCCGCCGACCGTGACGCCGGGGATCTGCGCGGCCCTGCCGGTGCCGCCCGGGCTCTCCACCACGCCCTGCATCAGCGTCTGGAGCTTCTGGGCCGTCTCCGGGCTGAAGGCGCGGCTCATCTCCTTCGGCTTGGTCTGGGAGATGGTGGTCAGGTCGGGGGCCTGCTCCTTGTCGACCATGTACGGCTGCATGAGCGAGCCGTTGTTGGCGACGGCGGAGGCGACCATGGCCATCTGGAGCGGGGTGACGCGGGTGTTGTGCTGGCCGATGGCGTCCAGCGCGGTGCCGGGGCGGTCGGAGTCACGGGGGAAGACGCTCTCGGCCGCCCGGACGGGGATGTCGACCTTGGGGTTGTTGAAGCCAAGCTTCTCGGCCTGCGCGGCGAGCTTGTCCTTGCCCACCTCGTCGCCGATCTTGGCGAAGACGGTGTTGCAGGAGTACTCCATCGCGACCAGCACGGTCGCGTTGGTGCACGGCTCGAACTTGGACTCGTTCGGGAGCACCTGCTGCGTGTTGGGCAGGAGGTACCGGGCCGGGGTGTTCGTCCGGTCGTCCGGGTTGTTGTAGACGCGGTTCTCGAACATCGCCGCGGCGGTCACGATCTTGAAGGTCGAGCCGGGCGGGTAGGTCTCCCGGAGCGCCCGGTTGAGCATGGGCTTGTCCGGGTCGTCCAGGTACTTCTGGTAGGCGCTGCTGTCCTGGCCGGCGAACGTCCCCGGGTCGTAGGACGGCGTGCTCACCAGGGCCAGGACGGCGCCGGTGGTCGGGTCGAGGGCGACCGCGGCGCCCTTCTTGCCCTTGAGGGCGTTGAAGGCGGCCTTCTGGGCCTTCTCGTCGATGGTGGTGACGACGTTGCCGCCCTGCTTGGGCTTGCCCGTGAGCATGTCCAGCGTGTTGCGGAAGAAGAGCCGGTCGTCCTTGCCGGAGAGGAAGTCGTCCTCCAGCGCCTCGATCTGGGTGTTCTTCTGCGTCTGCGAGGAGAAGCCGGTGACCGGCGCGTACATCTCGCCGTTCGTCCAGTCCTGCTTGTACTTGAAGCGCAGGCCGTTGACGAAGGTCGACTTCGTCATCGGCCGGCCGTTGGCCAGGAAGATGTTCCCGCGGGGGTGCGCGTAGCGGTCGTACTGCACGCGCTTGTTGTACTTGTCGTTGGCGAGCGCCGTCGCCTTGACGCCCTGCAGCCAGTTGGCGCGGGCCATCAGGGCCAGGACGAGCAGCATGCAGAAGACGGACACCCGTCGGATGGGCTTGTTCATGCGATGGGTCCCCTCCTCGCGACGTGGGTCATGGTCTCAGGTCCGCACTATCTGGGTGGCTTCGGCGTCGGGGCTGGGGGCCGGCTCCGGGGCGGGCCGCCGGGCGGTGTCGCTGATCTTGAGCAGCACCGCGACCAGCGCCCAGTTCGCGACCACCGACGAGCCGCCCTGCGCCATGAACGGCATGGTCATGCCGGTGAGCGGGATCAGGCCGGTGACGCCGCCGGCGACCACGAAGACCTGGATCGCGAAGGCGGAGGAGAGGCCCACCGCCAGCAGCTTGCCGAACGGGTCGCGGGCGGCGACCGCGGTGCGCAGGCCGCGCTGCACCAGCAGCCCGTACAGCAGGAAGATCGCCATGATCCCCGCCAGGCCGAGCTCCTCGCCGAACGAGCCGAGGATGAAGTCGCTCTTCGCGGCGAACTGGATCAGCCAGGAGCGGCCCTCCCCGAGACCGGTGCCCATGACGCCGCCGGAGCCGAAGGCGAAGAGCGACTGGCCGATCTGCTCGGTCGCGCCGGGAGGGGGGTTCGGCCCGAACGGCGCCATCGGGTCCAGCCACGCGTTGACACGGGTCTGGACGTGGCTCTCGAAGCTCGCGACGAAGACCGCGCCGGCCGCCGACATCAGCAGGCCGAAGACGATCCAGCTGGTGCGCTCGGTGGCGACGTAGAGCATCACCACGAAGAGGCCGAAGAAGAGCAGCGAGCTGCCGAGGTCGGTCTCGAAGACGAGGATCAGGATGGAGATGATCCAGACCACGATGATCGGGCCGAGGTCGCGGCCGCGCGGCAGGTACAGGCCCATGAAGCGGCGGCTGGCCAGGGCCAGCGCGTCCCGCTTCACCATCAGGTAGCCGGCGAAGAAGACAGTCAGGATGATCTTCGCGAACTCGCCGGGCTGAATGGAGAAGCTGCCGATGCGGATCCAGATCTTGGCGCCGAAGTCCTCCGCCCGCTCCGGGAAGAAGGCCGGGGCGGCCAGCAGGATCAGGGCCACCACCATCGAGATGTAGGTGTAGCGCTGGAGGATGCGGTGGTCCTTGAGCAGCACCAGCACGCCCAGGAAGAGGCCGATGCCCAGGCCCGACCACATGAGCTGGTTGGGCGCCGCCGCGAAGTTCTTCGGGATCAGCGGACCGGCCCTGTCCAGCCGCCAGATCATCACCAGGCCCATGCCGTTGAGCAGGGTGGCGATGGGCAGCATCAGCGGGTCCGCGTACGGGGCGAAGCGCCGCATCGTGAGGTGCGCCACCAGGGCCAGGCCGCCCATGCCCAGGCCGTAGCCGAGCATGCCGCCCGGCAGGGAGCCGTCCATGGCGAGCCCGACGTTCGCGTACGCGAACATCGGGATCACCACCGCGAAGGCGAGCATGACCAGCTCGGTGTTGCGGCGGTTGGGGGCACCCTGCGGGGTGATCGTCGTCGTGTTGGTGGTCCTGTTGGTCAATCCGAAACTGCTCACGGCGCGGGCCGCTCCCCTACGACTACTGCGTGCACGACTTCGCCAGTTCCTGCTCCGACGCGGTCAGGACGGGCCTGCCGTTTCCGGCACCGCCTCCCGCCGACTGCCCCGGGACGGGCTGCGGACTCCTGCTCGGGGCGGGCGCACCGCTCGCGGTGCCCGGCTTCGGCGTCGCGCTGGCGGCCGCCTTCTCCACATACGCGGCGCGGGCCGCGACGGTTCCGCTCGGCCCGGGGCTCGGGCGGTTGGCGGTGCGGTGGGACGGCGCGGGGGCCGGCGTCGGGGTGGCCGCGGCGGGCGGCACCGCGCCCTGGGCGACCTTCCGGCAGACGCTCGCCTGGTCGCCGAGCTTCTGCACCCGGCTCATGGCGGCGGAGACGTCGTCCACCGCGATCGTGTTCTGCACCTGGTCCTGCTGGAGCTGGGACAGGTACTTGAGTTCGATCGACGGGTAGTCCTTGTAGACCGAGGAGAGGCCGATGCCCGCGAGGTTCTGGTTGAGGCCGCGGAAGACCGCCACGTGGTCGCCCTCGGCGCCCACGTAGTACTGCTTCTGCGTCCAGCGCCACCCGTAGTAGGCGCCGCCGCCCACCAGGCCGACCGCGACGGCCAGCACCAGGGAGCGCCGGAACCAGCGGGCGCCCCTGCCGCGCCGACGGCGGTCCGGCTTCTCCAGGTCGTAGCCGCCGTCGTAGTCCTCGTAGCCCTCCGCCGGGCCGAACTCGCCGAAGCCGTCCTGCCCGTCGCCGCCGCCCGGCTGCGGCGCGGGGCGGCCGAGGCCCGCCGCGCGGCTCGCCGGGGTGTTCAGGTGCGCGGTCATGGTCGGCGGCCCGTCGGCGACCGCGCCGACGACCACCGGGGTGTCACTGACCTGCCCGGCCATGGTGTCGGTGTCGCCCACGTCCAGGACGTCGGCCACGATGCAGGTGATGTTGTCGGGGCCGCCGCCGCGCAGCGCGAGCTGGATCAGCTCCTGCACGGTCTGCTGCGGCGAGTAGAAGCTCCCGAGGGTCTCCTCCAGCGTCTGGTGGCTGACCACGCCGGAGAGGCCGTCGGAGCAGATCAGGTACCGGTCGCCCGCCCGCACCTCGCGGATCGACAGGTCGGGCTCGGCCTGGCCGCGGCCGTCGAGGGCGCGCATCAGCAGGGAGCGCTGCGGGTGGGTGCCCGCCTCCTCCTCGGTGATCCGGCCCTCGTCGATGAGCCGCTGCACCCAGGTGTGGTCCTGGGTGATCTGGCTGAGGGAGCCGTCGCGCAGCAGATAGGCGCGGGAGTCGCCGATGTGGACCATGCCCATCCGCTGGCCGGTCCAGAGCATGGCGGTGAGGGTGCAGCCCATCCCCTCCAGCTGGGGGTCCTCCTCGACCATCGTCCGCAGCCGGTCGTTGGCCTGCTGGACGGAGTCGCCGAGGAGGGAGAGCAGGTCGGCGCCGGGGATGTCGTCGTCGAGCGGGACGAGGGTGGCGAGAACCTCGGCGGAGGCGACCTCGCCGGCGGCCTGGCCGCCCATGCCGTCGGCCACGGCCAGCAGCCGGGGACCGGCGTACCCGGAGTCCTCGTTGTGCTCCCGGATCATCCCGGTGTGCGATCCGGCGGCGAAGCGCAGCACGAGGGTCATGCGGCGTGCGCCTCCCCTCGAGCTGCCTCGTCACTCGCGGTGGACGTGGTCCGATGCCTCATGCGCTACTACTTCCGCAGCTCGATGACGGTCCTGCCGATACGGATGGGCGTCCCCGGCTGCAGCGGCGTGGGTGCGGTGAGCCGCTGCCGGTCCAGGTAGGTGCCGTTGGTGGAGCCCAGGTCCTCGACGACCCACTGACCGCCCTGGTCGGGGTAGATCCTGGCATGCCGCGAGGACGCGTAGTCGTCGTCGAGCACGATGGTGGAGTCGTGGGCGCGGCCGAGGGTGATGGTCTGGCCCTGGAGGGCGACCGTCGTCCCGGCCAGCGAGCCCTGCACCACGACCAGCTGGGTGGGCGCGCCGCGCCGCTGGCGGTTCTCCCGGCGCGGCTGCTGCTGTTGCTGCGGCGGACGGGCGCCCTGCTGCTGCCGGGCGCCCTGGGCGGAGCCCGGGGCGGCGGCGGGACGGCGCGTGGCGCGCTGGGTCACCCTGGTGCCGAAGAGGTCGCTGCGGATCACCTGGACCGCGACGATCACGAACAGCCACAGTACGGCGAGGAAGCCCAGCCGCATGACCGTGAGGGTCAGCTCTGACATGTGTGCCCCGCTCTACCCTTCGGCTTGCCGGTAGACGATGGTGGTGCTGCCCACGACGATCCGCGAGCCGTCGCGGAGCGTAGCGCGCTGGGTGTGCTGTCCGTCCACCACGATGCCGTTGGTCGAGCCCAGGTCGAGGACCATCGAGGGCGAACCGGGACGGATCTCCGCGTGCTTGCGGGAGACCCCGGGATCGTCGATGCGGACGTCGGCCTCGGTCGAGCGGCCGAGGACCGTGGCGGCGCCGACGAGCTGGTGCCGCACGCCGTTGACCTCGATCCAGCGCCGGACGCCGGGCGCGCCGCCGGTGCCGGGCATCCGGCGGACGTTCCCGCCGCCGGCGCCGGGCGCCTGCGGCGGGGCGGCGGGCGGCGGGGGAGCGGCGGGGTAGCCGGGCTGCGGCTGCTGCCATCCGGCGCCGGGCTGCGCCGCGGGGGCCTGCCCGTAGGCGCCCGCCCCGTAGCCGCCGGCCCCGGCCCCGTACCCGTCGGGCTGCTGCTGCTGCGACTCGCTCCCGGCCAGGGTGCGGCTGCGCACCCGGTACAGGCCGGTGTCGAGGTCGTCCGCCTTCTCCAGGTGGACCTGGAGCGGTCCCATGAAGCTGTAGCGCTGGGCCTCGGCGTACTCGCGGACCATGCCCGCGAGCTCGTGGCCGAGCTGCCCCGCGTACGGGCTGAGCCGCTCGTGGTCGTGCGGGCTCAGCTCCACGATGAAGTCGTTGGGCACCACGGTCCGGTCGCGGTTCCAGATGGTGGCGTTGTTGTCGCACTCCCGCTGGAGGGCGCCGGCGATCTCCACCGGCTGGACCTCGGACTTGAACACCTTGGCGAAGGTGCCGTTCACGAGACCCTCGAGTCGCTGCTCGAACTTCTTCAGGACTCCCACGGGGCACCCCCTTTCCTCAGGGTTCACTTCGTCCGTCTGTGCTGCCGTCCGTACTGCGTACTTGCCTACTGATCGTATCCACGTCGCGGGCATCCCCACGGTTCCCCGGCAGGGCTGCACCGGCAGGTGTGCTTGCGCACACCCCACCGGAAGGATGCCACCGCCGACGGGCCCGCCGGGGAAGCGGAGGACCGCGGCCCCGTCCGGCGCCCCCGACGCCGCGCCGCCGGGCCGCGCGGACGCCCCGTGCCCCGGACCCGGTGCGGATGCGGTCCGGCGCGCGGTGCCCGTGCAGCGATGGTAGAGCCGGTGGGGGGTGCTGTCTCCGCTCGCCCCGGCCCCCTACCCGCTCGGCGGATGCGGCACTCGGGGCTTCCCGGACCGGTGCGCGGGGGCCCCGGGACAACGGATTCGAAGGCCGGGCCCCTGACGTGCTAATGTCTTCCACGTCGGAAGGAGCGACCGAGAGGAAGCCCGGAACGGCGCCGAAGCGGAGAGATCCGGTTTGGAGCCCGGAAGGACCGTTCGGTAGCATCGAGGACAACACCCATGCGCGGGTGGCGGAATAGGCAGACGCGCTGGATTCAGGTTCCAGTGCCCGAAAGGGCGTGGGGGTTCAACTCCCCCCTCGCGCACAGCGGAAGGCCCCGCAGGTCGGAAGACCTGCGGGGCCTTCGGTGTTCTCCGCCCTCCCCGCGCCGCACCCTTCAGGCCCCCGCACGGCCCGCCCCCGGCCTCCGCCCGGCCCCGGCCGCCGGTGCCACCGGCTCAGCGGCCCCGGTCGCGCCCCTCGGCCGACGGCCGGGCCGTCTCGGCCAGGACCGGCAGCGCCGCGCGGACCGCGAAGCCGCCGTCCGGCAGGGGCCCGGCCGACAGCACGCCCCCCAGCAGCTGCGCCCGCTCCCGGAGCCCCACCAGCCCGTGCCCGCCGCCGGGCAGCCGCAGCGGGTCGGCGGAGCCGTCCGGCGGCCCGTTGCGCACCTCCACCCGCAGCAGGTCCCCGTCGGCGCGCACCGCCACCGACACCTCCGCGCCCGGCGCGTGCTTGCGGATGTTGGTCAGGGCCTCCTGGACCGTCCGGTACGCGGCCCGCTCGACCGCCTCCGGCCAGGAGCGGCCGCCCCACTCCAGCTCGGCGGTGGTGTCGAGCCCGCTGTCGCCGATCAGCCGGGGGAGGTCGGAGAGGACGGGCTGCGGGGTGAGGTCCCGGGTGGTCCCGCCCGCCGCCCGCAGCACGCCCACCATGTGCCGCAGCTCGTCCAGGGTGCGGACCGACAGCTCCCGGATGGTGCGCGCGGAGTCCCGGGCCGCCGGCTCCGCCGAGCTGACCTGCAGCGCCCCGGCCTGGATGCTGATCAGGCTCACCTGGTGGGAGACCACGTCGTGCATCTCGCGGGCCAGCCGGGCCCGCTCGGTGGCCAGGACCCGGTCCGCCAGCAGCCGCTCCTCGCGCCGCCGGCCGAGGGTCAGCTCCTCCAGCCGCAGCGCCAGCTCCTCGCGGGTCCGCACCAGCAGGCCCAGGGCGGCCGGTCCGCCGGCCACCATCAGGCACTGGATCGCGTACAGGACCGTGTCCCGGGTCAGGATGAGCGGCCACCAGTCGGCGAAGGGCCAGTGGAAGAACTCCACCAGCGCGAAGAGGGCGGCGCCGAGCACGGTGGAGGCGGTGGAGCGGCGCCGGGCGGCGACCGTGTACACGGCGGCCATCGGCGCGATCCACACGAAGCTGATGAACGCCGCGGGCAGGGTGAGCAGCATCACGGTCAGCGGCAGCCGGTTGCGCACCGACAGCGCCAGGGCGGCCAGGACGCAGGCGGCGGTCTGCAGGGACCGCGAGAGGTCGTCGACCAGGGTCGCGTCCAGCAGCGACAGCAGGACCAGGGAGACGGTCGGCAGCCGGCGCACCCAGGGGCGGCGGGTCCAGGTGCGTCCGGACCACAGGCTGCCCGCCCGCGTCCGCCCGCCGCGCGTGCCGGGGAGCGTGCGGGCCCGTCCGGTCCGGGCGGCCGCCCGGCCCTGGTCCACCGTCACGACGACGCGCTCCCCTGGCCGCGCGCGAGGCCCGCCCGGTGCGCGATGACCGCGGCCTGCACCCGGTTGGTGGCCCCGAGCTTCCCGAGGATGGCGCTGATGTGGTCCTTGACCGTGCCGGTGCCCAGGAAGAGGCGGTCGGCTATCTCCGCGTTGGAGAGGCCCTCGCCCAGCAGGGCCAGCACGTCCAGCTCGCGCGAGGTCATGCAGCGCACCCGGGCGGCGGCCTCCGCGTCGGGCTCGCCGCCGCCGACGTAGCCGCCGATCACGGTGGCGGTGACCGCCGGGGAGAGGATGTTGCCGCCGCCGGCCAGCACCCGCACCGCGTGCACCAGCTGGTCGGGGGCGGTGTCCTTCAGCAGGAAGCCCGCGGCGCCGGCCCGCAGCGCGGTGCCGATGTACTCGTCGGTGTCGAAGGTGGTGAGCATCGACACGGCGGGCGGCTCGGGGAGCGCCCGCAGCCGCCGCAGCACCGTGATGCCGTCCACGTCGGGCATCCGGATGTCCAGCAGCACCACCCGGGGCCGGTGGATGCGCACCGACTCCTCCGCGGCCGCACCCGAGCAGGTGGCGACCACCTCGATGTCCGGCGCGGAGCCGACGATCAGTCCCAGGCCCGAGCGGACCAGGACCTCGTCGTCCACGATGACGACGGGGATCGGCACGGGTGCCTCCTTCGGTGAGCGGTCGCGCCGGGCGGCGCGCGCCGGGCGTGCGGCGCCCGGCGGCGGGTCCGGCCGGCCTGCGGGTCTGCGGTCTGCCGGGCCTGCGGTCTGCGGGTCTGCGGGTCTGCGGTCCGTGGCTTCTGCGGGTCCTGCGGGTCCGGGGGCGGTACGCGCGGCGGGCGGCTGTCGGCCCGGTCCGCCCGGCACGGGGACGCGGGGGTCCCCAAGAGCCTAGGAGGGCACGGGATCCCCCGTCCCTCCAGCCCCCGGTGGAGCCGCCCCCGCCGAACGGCGGGGGCGTGAATCGCCGCGGGGGGTCACATCCGCGGCGCCGCGCGACGGCAGCATGGAGGCGGCGCGTGTCGTACCCCTGACCCCGTAGCCCGGTTCGTACCGGGGCCTCTCCGCCGCGACCCGACGGAAGGGGACCCGGCGGCCACGGGCCCGCACGGGAGGGGGCTCCGGGCGGCCGCGGGAGCGTGCCGGAGGGGGACACCGCAGGGCGCGGACGGCCCGACGCCGCGTCACACGGGCCGACCCGCGCGAGGCACCGGGGCATCCGGGTGCCGCACCGACGTGTGGCGGCTCCTCCGCCGGGGGGCGGAGGGACCGTCACCCTTCAGGGTCGTGAAGGGGTCCTCCACCCTCAGGACGATCCGGGCCTGGGTACTCAGGACGGAGGCGGTCCGCCGCGGCGCGGTCCAGCAGGGAAGCCCAGCAGCCTCGGACCTTTCGGGAAGGTGTCCGTGAACCTGAGAACCCGCACGGGGGGCGTGCGGTGCAGCGGTCCGGAGGCGCTGGTGCGCCGGGCCGCCGCCGCCGAGTGGGGGAGGCTGGCGTCCCTGGTGCGCGGCCACCTCGCGCGCAGGAGGGCCGCGGCGCTGCCGCTGGCCGCCACGGCTGCGGGCCTCGTCCTCCTCTTCGACCTGCTCCAGCACCTGCCCGGCGGCGCCGCACTGGTCGAGCGCGTCGGGGTCGTCCGCGGGGTGCAGCCGCTGGAGGTCTCCCTGCTGCGCACCCCGCTCTCCCTCTTCGTCCCCGCCCTCGACCTGCCCGTCTGGGGGGCGTTCGCCCAGGTCCTGGTCGTCTTCGGCCTCGCCGAGACCGTCCTCGGCCGGCGTGTCACCCTGCTGGTCGCGTACGCCGGGACGCTCGCCGGCACCCTCTACGCCCGCCTCGCCATGGACCTCGGCCCGGACACCCCGCTCGGACTGGCGCCCTCCGACGCCCTCGTCCGCGACTGCGGCCCCTCGGCCGCCGTGGTCGCCCTCGCGATCTGCACGGCGTGGCGGGCGCGCGCCTGGTGCACCGCCGGGGCGGTGGTGGTCCTGATGACGTCCGAGGCCGTGCTGCTGCCCAACCTGGCCGGTGCGGAGCACCTGGCGGCGGTCGCGGCGGCCCTGCTGGCCGCCGCGCTGGGCGAGGTGGTCGGCGGCTACGGGCCGCGGGTGCCTGCCCTGGCGGGCGCCGCCGGCGCCGCGGGCGGGCCGCGGGCCCGCGCGGTGATCCCCTGAACACCCCCTCCGGCGGACGCACCCCCGGTGCCGCCCGGCCGGGCGGACGGTCCCGGGCCGGACGGTGCGGGGAGCGGCGGGTGCGGGGAGCGGCAGGTGAGGGGCGGGCGGCCGCCTAGGCCTGCGGGGCCGGCAGGTCCAGCTCGACCCAGACCTGCTTGCCGCCGCCGGACAGCGGATCGCACCCCCACCGGTCGGCGAGGGACGCCACCAGCAGCAGGCCCCGGCCGTGCTCCTCGTCGGACCCGGCGCGGCGCACCCGCGGACGGTCGGCCCCCGGGTCGTGCACCGACAGCCGCAGGACCGACAGGGCGTCCGGACCGTGCGCGGGGCCCAGGGAGACCGACAGCGTGACCGAGGCGGCGTCCGCGCCCCCGGCGCCGCCCGTGCCCCCGCCCCCCTCGGTGCCGTGCAGGACGGCGTTGGTGACCAGTTCGCTCAGCACCACGGCGGCGCCGGCCGCGGCGTCGCACCCCGGGTCGGCGCGCCAGGCGGTGAGCAGCCGGACCAGGGCCGACCGGGCGAGCGGCACCGACCCCGGGCGGGCGGCGAGCGCCATCACCATGCGGCGCTGCCGCCCCGCCGACCGGGGCGCGGGAATGCCGTGGACGGAGCGGGGCGGTCCGGCGGACGTCGAGAGGGCTCGCCGGGCGGATGCCCGGGAGCCCGCCACGGGGGGATGCACGGCGAGTCCTCCTCCTGCTCCGGCCGCCGCCCGCCGGCGGGGGCGCGGGGGCGGGACCGGGCAGGCAGCTGCGGCGGGGCGGGGTGCCGCGCACGGCGCGGCAGTCCCGATCGTGACGGGTCCACGGGGGGCGGGGGAAGACGGCGGTCCGGGATTTCTGCGGCGGGCACCCCTCGTGGGCACCGGGCGGGCTCGGGCCGGGGCGGGCCGCAGGCCGGCCGCCCGCTGCGCCGCCGCCCCGGCCGGCCGCCCCCGTGCCGCCCCCTCCGGGCCGGCGGCCCCGCGGGCCGCCGCCCCGGCGTGCGGCCGGTCCCGGGTGCGGGTGCTGCGGCGGCGCGGACCCGCCGCCGGGCCGCCCGGGTGCGGGTCCGCCGGGGCGTCAGCCTGCGGCGTTGTAGCGCCGGAGGTACTCCGCCAGCCGCTCCAGGTCGTCGTCGTCCCAGCCGGCGAGCCGCTCGGCGAACGAGGCGCGCCGCTGCTCGTGGGCGTCGGCGAGCACGCGCAGGCCGCGCTCGGACGGCCGCAGGAGCTGCCCCCGCTGGTCGTCCGGATCGGGCTCGCGGACGACCAGGCCGAGCCGCTCCAGCGCGGCGGTCTGGCGGCTGACCGTCGACTTGTCCAGCAGGAAGTGGGCGGCGAGGTCGGTGGCCCGGCAGCCTCCGCTCTCCTTCAGGTGGTCGAGCATGCTGTAGGTCACCAGGGACAGGTCGGGGTGCAGCCGGGCCGTCCTGGCCCGCGCGCGGCGGGCGAAGGCGGTGAGCTCGCGGTGGATGGCGTCGACCGCCTCGTCGCGTGCCGGCCCGGCGGCCGCCCGCCGGTCGCTGTCGCTGTCGCCTGTCACACCGCCCAGTATGAGTTGCACAGGGCAACCGAAGGTGCGGCGGGGCGGCCGCTGCGTGACGGTCCGGGACCCGGACCGCCGCTGCGGGGACGCGGCCGGACCCCGCCGGTGAGGGGGCGTCAGGGGCGGTGCGGCAGCGGCAGTTCGAACCAGACGACCTTGCCCACCGCCTTGCGGGCCGTGCCCCAGCGGGACGACAGCTGGCTGACCAGGCTCAGGCCGCGCCCGTCCTCGTCCAGGTGGCCCGACGGCTCCAGCGACGGCAGGTTGTGGTCGTCGTCGCTGACCTCCACCAGCAGCTTGTCCACCTGGATCAGCTGCAGCTGGACGCTGTCCCGGGCCACCCGCAGCGCGTTGGTGACCAGTTCGCTGACCAGCAGCTGCGCGGTGTCGGCCAGGCCGTCGAGCCGCCACGCCGCCAGCTGGTCGCGGACCAGCGTGCGGGCCCGCGCCACCTCGGCGAGGTCCACCCGCAGCCGCCAGGTGACCACGTCCTGCGGGGCCACCCCGTCGAAGCGGGCCACCAGCAGCGCCACGTCGTCCTTGCGGTCGTCCGAGTGGAGCCGCGCCAACACGGTGTCGCAGGCCTCCTCGGGGGTGCGCCGCGGGTCGATGAGGTTCCCGCAGAGCGCGGCCAGGCCGTCCCCTATGTCGCCGCCGCGCACCTCCACCAGGCCGTCGGTGCACAGGACGAGCATCGAGCCGTCCTCGACCTTGATCTCCTTGGCGACGAAGGGCACCCCGCCCACCCCGATCGGCGCGCCCTCCGGCAGCTCCAGCAGCTCGCTGCGGCCGTCCGGGTGCACCAGCACCGGCGGCACGTGCCCGGCGTTGGCCAGCGTGCAGGTGCGGTTGATGGGGTCGTACACCGCGTACAGGCAGGTCGCCAGGTGGTCGTCGCCCAGCCGGTGGGCCAGGTTGTCCAGGTGGCGCAGGAGCTGGCCGGGCGGCAGGTCCAGGGCGGCCAGGGTCTGCACGGCGGTGCGGAAGCGGCCCATCGCGGCCGCGGAGTGCAGACCGTGGCCCATCACGTCGCCCACCACCAGCGCGACCCGGCTGCCCGGCAGCTGCACCGCGTCGAACCAGTCGCCGCCCACCTGCGCCCTGCGGTTGCCCGGCATGTACCGGTGGGCGACCAGCACGCCGGGGATGCGCGGCGGCCGGGTGGGGATCATGCTGCGCTGCAGGGTCGTGGCGACCTTGGACTCGGCGCGGTGCAGCCGGGCGTTGTCCAGCGACAGGGCGGCCCGGGCGGCCAGCTCCCGCAGGGTCGCGGCGTCGTTCTCGTCGAAGGCGGCCCGGTCGGGCAGCCGCAGCAGCTTGAGGATGCCGAGCACCGTGCCGCGCGCCGCCAGCGGCAGCACGAGCATGGACCGCCCGGAGACCAGCGGCACCAGGCCGGGGCTGCCCAGCGCCGCCGCGTACTCGGCGGCCAGGTCGGCGTCGAACACCGGCACCAGCACCGGCTGGTTCGACTGCAGGGCCAGGCCGGGCGGGGTGCTGCGGGGCATCGCCAGCAGGCTGCCCTCCACCAGCACGTGGTCCCAGCGGCCGGCCTCCTCGTTGTGCACGACCGCGACCCGGCGCAGGGTCGTCCGGTCGTCGGGGAGCTCCTCGGGCAGCTCGCCGTCGGAGATCAGGCCGTCGAGCAGGTCCACGCAGGCGAAGTCGGCGGTGCGGGGCACCAGCGCCTCGCACAGCTCACGGGCCGTGGTGTCCAGGTCGAGGGTGGTCCCCACCTCGGCGCCGGCCTCGTTGAGCAGGGCGAACTGCTCGCCGCCCGGTCCGGTGTGCAGGAGCGGCAGCAGGTGCGCCGCCCCGCGGGCGGGCCCCGCGGCGCCCGGCGCCGCGCCGCCCGCCCCGGACGGCGGCGCGGTGTCCCGCGGTCCTGGCAGCGCCGCGTGGCCCGTCGGCACCACCATCCGCACCCCGATGGGGCCGCCCGCAGACGGCCTCGGGCCGGACGCGCCCGGGCCGGACACCCCCGGTGCGGCCGGCCCGCCGGACGCGGCCGCCTGGTCCGGGAGGGCGCGGCCCGCGAGCGCCTGCCCCGCGCGCGCCTGGCTCCCGGCCGTCCGGCCCGGGGAGCCCGCCACCGCCTGGCCGGGTGCGGCGGCCTGCCCGACCGCCGCCTGCCCGGGGAGCGCCCGGTCGGAGGCCTGCTGGCCCGGCGTCACCACGGGTGAGGGCCTGCGGTCCTGCGGCAGCGCCCGCACGGCGCGGGCTGCGCGCTGCTGCGCCGTGGGGTAGCGCCGGCCCACCCCGGCGGCGATCCGCTGGCCGGCCGCCTCCGGAGGCTCGTACGGCAGGACCGGCACCGGTGCGGAGCCGTCCACCCGCAGCGCGGGCGCACCGGCCGTGCCGATCTGCCGCAGCAGCCGCTCCCGGCGCTCCTCGCCGGTGCGCGGCAGCACGGACGCCAGCCTCGACCGCATCCCCGGAGCGCGGTGCACCTCCGGCGCGCACAGGTCGGCGGCGATCCGCAGCGGGCCGCCCTGCGGGGGCACGGCCGCGTACGGCAGCAGCCGCGAGCCCAGGGCGAGCCGCGGACCGCCGCGCAGCGGGCGGGCGTCGGCGGCGAACACCAGCAGGCCGGGGCCGGACGGCTCCGCGACCCGGTACGCCCACCAGAGCACGTCGCGCACCCGGTCCTCGCGGTCCGCGACCGGGAGGCCGCCCGCCCAGCAGCCGTCGGCGGAGACCCGCTCCTCCAGCAGGGCGAGCGCGTCGATGTCGCGGCCGGGGGAGAGGGCGCCGGGGCGGGTCTCGTGGACGGGCAGCAGGCCGGACGCGGAACGGCCGAAGACGGTGTCCGAGCGGTGCCCGAAGAGCTCCTCGGCGGGCCGGTTCCAGTGCGCGATGACGCCGTCGGGGTCGACCACCAGGGATGCCAGCCGTACCAGCGCGACGACCCCGGCAGGGGCAGGCGCGACCGGGGGCCCGGGCTCCGCGGTCGGTGCGGTCGGCCGTGGGTCCGGCACCGTGCCCTCTTCCACCATGGGGTCAGTCTGCTCCCGCCTGGCCGTCCGGCCCTCCCCGGGTCACCTCGGCCCGGCCGTGTCGCCTGGGGGACCCGTGCGGATTCCAGGCAAGCACGAACCAGGCCGGTGCTGCCCGCGATTCGGCACAATTGTCGCCGCACCGTTGCGTGTCGTCCGCCGCGCGCCGCGCTTCGCGCCCCGCGGGCCCCGGCGCGGGCCCTTCCCTGCGCCGTCCCGCGGCCGCTCCGCGGCTGCTCAGCCGTCCTTCCGTGGTCCTTCCGCCGCCCTTCTGCCGCCCTTCCGCCGTCCTCCCGCCGTCCTCCCGCGGCCTTCCCGGGCGGGTGCCGGCCGGCCGCCGGGCGGGCCTCCACCCCCGGCACCGGCCCCGCCGCGGGCGGTCCCGGCCGCCCGGATACCCTGCACGCCGACAGACGGCACGGCCAGGGGAGCGGACGTGGGGGTACTGCAGCCCGGACGGCCCGGACGGCCCGGACGGCACGGGGCGGGGCGCGGGTTCGCGGTGGACGGCTTCGCGCCGCGGCCCCCGGACGGGTCCGCGCGGGCCGAGGGCCGGGCGCTCCGCAAGCGGGTGCCCCGGCGCCGCCACGCCGGCTTCGCCCCCGCCGCCGGCCGGCCCGACGCCGTCCGCGCCGTCGAGGAGTCCAACGCCGGCCGGCTGGAGCACCTCGTCCCCATCCGCACCGGCCGGATGGCCGCCTCGCCCTTCGCCTTCCTGCGCGGCTCGGCGGGCCTCATGGCGGCGGACCTCGCCGCCACGCCCGTCACCGGGATCACCGCCCAGCTCTGCGGGGACGCCCACGCCGGCAACTTCGGCCTCTACGGCGACGCCCGCGGCGCGCTGGTCATCGACATCAACGACTTCGACGAGACCGTGCCCGGCCCCTGGGAGTGGGACCTCAAGCGCCTCGCCGCCAGCCTCGTCCTGGCCGGCCGCGAGTGCGGCGCCTCCGAGGACGCCTGCCGGACGGCCGCCCGCGACGCCGCCGGCGCCTACCGCCGCACCATGCGCCTGCTCGCGGGCCTGTCCGCCATGGACGCCTGGAACGCCATCGCCGACGAGAGCCTCGTCTCCCACGCCGACGCCCACGACCTCGCCGGCACCCTGGAGCGGGTGGCCGTCAAGGCGCAGCGCAACACCAGCGCCCGCTTCGCCGCCCGCTCCGCCCGGCGGACCGCCGACGGCCGGTGGCGCCTCACCGCCGCCCCGCCGGTGCTCAGCGAGGTCCCGGACGCGGAGGCCGCTGCCGTCGCCGGCTCCCTCGCCGCGTACGCGGCCGCCCTCGCCCCCGACCGGCACCCGCTGCTCGCCCGCCACACCGTGCAGGACGTCGCCTTCCGCGTGGTCGGCACCGGCAGCGTCGGCACCCGCTCCTACGTGGTGCTCCTCACCGACCACCGGGACGAGCCGCTGGTGCTCCAGGTCAAGGAGGCCCGGCCGTCCGTGCTGCTGCCCCACCTGGAGCGGGCCGGCCTGCCCGTCCCCGGGCCCGGGGAGCACGAGGGGCGGCGGGTGGTCCTCGGCCAGAAGCGGATGCAGGTCGTCAGCGACGTCCTGCTGGGCTGGACCACCGTGGAGGGGCGGCCCTACCAGGTGCGGCAGTTCCGCAACCGCAAGGGCAGCGTCGACCCCGGCGCACTGCCCGCCGACCAGCTCGACGACTACGGCCGGATGACCGGCGCCCTGCTGGCCCGCGCCCACGCCCACACCGCCGACCCGGGCGCGATCGCGGGCTACTGCGGCCGCGGCGAGGTGCTGGACGAGGCGGTCGCGGCCTTCGCCGTCGCCTACGCGGACCGCACGGAGGCCGACCACGCCGACCTGGCGGCGGCCGTCCGCACCGGCCGCCTCCCCGCGGAGACCGGTGTGTGACGACGGTCCCGGGGTCCCGCCGGTCCGCCGCCGGTCCGCCGCCGGTCGGCCGCCGGTCCGCTGGGTCCCGCCCGCCGTGACGGCGGCAGGCGGGCCGCGCCCCGCTGTGTAGGGTGAGGAGCCGCCCCGGCCGGACGAGTGGAGCAGCGAGGCGATCACGTGACCGCGGAGAGCCCGGTCCGCTGGACGGACCCCGACGAGCAGGCCCTCGAACTGAAGGTGGCCGCGGTGGAGGCGGCCCTCGTCGACCTGGAGATCGAGGTCGAGACCCTCCGGGTCGAGATCGACAACTTCGCCCTCCTGCACCACCAGCGCCTGGGACCGATGTACGTCCACCTCGACGAGCTGGAGGCGCTGATCGCCGAGGCCGTCGCCGCCCGCACCGGGGACGCCGAGGACATCCGCCGCGCCTACGAGGCGCGCAGCGCCGTCACCCCGATGCCCGACCTCGGCGGGGCCGGCGGCCTCGGCGGGTTCGGCGGGTTCGGCGGCCCGGCCGGGGCGGACGCCGCCGCCCGGCCGGAGGCCCCGCGCCGGGTGCGCCCGTCGCGGGAGGTCCAGCGGCTCTACCGCGACCTGGCCCGCCGCGCCCACCCCGACCTCAGCACGGACCCGGCGGAGCAGCAGCGGCGCAGCGCCTTCGTCGCCCGTGTCAACGAGGCCTACGCGCGCGGCGACGAGGCCGCGCTGCACGCCCTCGCCGCGGAGTGGGCGGCCGCCCCCGGGGCGGCGCCCGAGCCGGAGGCCCCCGACCGCACCGCCTGGCTGAACCAGCGCCTGGCGTGGCTGGTCCGCCGGATCGAGCAGCTGGCGGAGGAGCAGGTGAGGCTGGAGTCCGGCCCCATGGGCCGCCTGCTGAAGCTCGCCCCCGACGACCCGGACCGCCTGCTGGAGGAGATCGCGGAGGAGCTGCTGGCCCGCTCCGCCCGCCGGCAGGCCGAACTGGAGCGGCTGCTCGGCCCCGCAGGGTGAGCGGGCGGGCCGCGCGGCCCGTGCGGCTGCTGCGGCCCGTGCCGCTGTTCCGGTCCGTCCTGCCCGCCCGGTCCGCCCGGTCCGCCTGTCCCGTCCGGTGCGGGCGGGGCCGGGTGGCCCGCGTGGTCCGTCCGGTCGGGCGACAATGGGCGGACGCGACCCGTCGAACCCCAGGAGAACCGCCCATGTTCCGCTCCCAGGTCCCCTCCGTGGACGCCGCCGCCGTACCGGCCGGCGCCGCACTGCTCGACGTCCGCGAGCAGGACGAGTGGGACGCCGGCCACGTCGAGGGGGCCCTGCACGTCCCCATGGGCCACGTCCCCGCCCGGCTCGGCGAGCTGCCCGACGGCCGGCTGTACGTGCTGTGCCGGGTCGGCGGTCGCTCCGCCCAGGTCGTGCAGTACCTGGTCGCCCAGGGCCGCGACGCGGTCAACGTCGACGGCGGCATGCACGCCTGGGCGTCCGCCGGGCGCCCGATGGCCGCCACCGGCGGGGCCGAGCCCTACGTGCTCTGACCGGCGCACCGCGGACGGCCGCGGCCCCGCACGTCCCCGCCGTCCGCGGATCCGCCCCCGGGCCTCCCTGTCCGGGGGCATACTTGTCGATCATCCGGCGGCCGGGCCGTGCCCGGCCGCGGCGGATCTCGCACGCGTCACGGGGAGCGGACATGGCCGGCACGACGGAGACGGCGGACACGGCGGACACGGCCGGGGCGGCGGTGGAGCTGCGGGCGATCGGCCCGGAGGAGGCCGCGGACCTGCACGCCGGAGGCACCGGAGGCATCCCCTGGGTGGCCGACGGCCCGTACGAGGGCACCCGCGACGCCGCCGGCATGCTGGCGAAGGCCGCCGCGGCCGGCCTGTACCGGCCCGAGTGGGGGATGTGGGCGGTGGTCCGCCGCAGCGACGGCGCCGCCGTGGGCGGCATCGGCTTCCACGGCGTGCCGCAGGGCGGCCGCGTCGAGATCGGCTACGACCTGGCCCCCTCCGCCCGCGGCAACGGGCACGCCACCGAGGCGGTCCGGCTGGTGACGGCCCTGGCGCTGGCCTCCGCCGAGGCGGTCGCCGTGGTCGAGGCGGCCGTCGAGTCCGGCAACACGCCCTCGCAGCGCGTGCTGGAGCGGGTCGGCTACCGGTACGTGGGCAGGGACGG
Source organism: Streptomyces sp. NPDC001380 (assembly GCF_042895785.1). Taxonomy (NCBI): domain Bacteria; kingdom Bacillati; phylum Actinomycetota; class Actinomycetes; order Kitasatosporales; family Streptomycetaceae; genus Streptomyces; species Streptomyces sp. NPDC001380. The sequence goes on from NZ_JBIAWP010000006.1 coordinate 140,163, forward strand.
CGAGGGGCTGCTCCGCTACGAGCACCGGGCCTGACAAAGCCGGACGGAACGGACGGGCACCTCCCCGGCGCTGTCGCCCGGGCCGCCTCCTCGGTACCGTGCGGGGACGCAAGGCGAGCGGGTGAGGTGTCCGGGAGTGTGATGGAGCAGCCCAGCCGCGCGGTGCCCGGGCAGCCGGACGCCGCGCCCGACGGGCCGGTGGAGCACCCGGCCGCCCGGCCCTCCGGGCCCGGCACCCCGGATCCGCCCGGCACGACTGGTGCGCCCGACGCGCCCGACGCGCCCGACGGGGCCGACGCGCCGGATGGCCCGGGGACACCGGTCGCGGGCCCGGCCGCCGCGGTCCCGGCGGCCGAGGTCCCGGCGGCCCCCGCCGGCCGTATTTGGTCCGCCCCCGCCCTCGCCGTCCTCTGCCTCGTCGCCGTGCTGCTCCCGACCGCCGCCGCGTGGCACCTGGCCGCGGTCTTCCTGCACGTCGCCCCGTCCAACTCGGTCTCCCAGCGCTACCAGAAGGACGTCGACGCCTGGGTCTACCCCGAGTTCGAGCAGAACTGGAAGCTCTTCGCCCCCAACCCGCTCCAGCAGAACATCGCCGTCGAGGCCCGGGTGAAGACCCTCGGCCCCGACGGCAGCCACCACACCGGCGACTGGATCGGCCTCACCGCACAGGACGCCGCCGCGATCCGCCACAACCCGGCCCCCGGCCACGTCGAGCAGAACCTCCTGCGCCGCGCCTGGGACGTGTACAGCGACTCCCACGACGACAAGGGAGCGAGCACCCAGGGCCCGCGCGGGGACCTGCTGCAGGAGTACCTCAAGCGGGTCGTGCTGCAGCGCGTCGGCCGCGAGCGGCACGGCGAGCAGGTCATCGAGGTGCAGGTGCGCTCCGCCACCTCCAACGTCGCCCCGCCGCCGTGGTCCGCCGAGAAGTGGTCCACCGCGCCCTCCTACCGGGAGGCGCCGTGGTGGCCGGTGACCGACGAGGACTACACGGGACTCTGAGATGGACACGGAAACCGGATCCGCCGCGACGCCCCCCGCGACGCCCCCCGCGGCGCCCCCCGCAGGCACGGCGGCGGCCGCCGCCCCCGCCGTGCCCGCGGCCCGCCGGCCCGCCGCCGTGCCGCCGGCCGCCGCCGCACCGGAAGGCGCCGCCCCCGCGTCGGCCGTGCTGCCCGCGCCCCGGGCCGCCGGGGACGGCGGCACCGCCCGTCCCCCGGCGCGGCGCCCCCTCCCCCGGGCCGGCCGCAGCCTCGCCGCCGCCTTCGACGCCTTCACCGGCCGCGTCCTCGGCCCCTACCAGGCCGCCGTGGTCCGCATCGGCTTCGGCCTCACCTTCACCGTCTTCCTGCTGCGCGAGTGGCCCGACCGGCGCGTCCTCTACGGCGACCGCTCGCCGCTCGGCGCGGACATGCTCCGGCGGCTGCTCGCCGACAACCACGCCCTCACCCTCCTCTCCTGGTCCGCCGGGCGCTGGTGGTTCGAGCTCGTCTACCACGCGGCCCTGGCCGCCGCCGTCGCCGTGGTCCTCGGCTGGCGGACCCGGGCGACGACCGTGCTCTTCATGCTCGGCGTGCTCTCCGTCCAGAACCGCGACGTCTTCGTCGGCGACGGCGGCGACAACGTCATCCACCTCATGGCGGTCTACCTGGTCTTCACCCGCTGCGGCCGCGTCTGGTCGCTGGACTCCCGGCGCGAGCGGCTGCACGGCCCCGGCGCGGGGCGCACCGGGGTGGTGCTCTGGTCGGTCCTGGGCGTGCTGCTCGCGGCGGCGCAGCTCTCCGGCTTCGACCGCGGTTCCCTGGCCATGACCTCCGGGACCTGGCCCCACCTGGGCTGGGGCTCGGTCCTGTGGGCGATGTGGGCCTGCCACGGCGCCTGGTACGCGGTCGGGCGCCGCCTGCCCGGGCACGAGCTGCGCGCCCTGCTCGACGCGGGCGCCACCGTGCTGCACAACTGCGCGATGCTGGTCATCGCCGCCCAGGTGTGCCTCATCTACTCCACGGCCGGCTGGTACAAGGTCCAGGGCTCCCGCTGGCAGGACGGCACCGCCCTGTACTACCCGCTCCACCTGGACTACTTCACGCCGTGGCCCTGGCTGGCCGGACTGCTGGCCGGGAACATGGTCGCGGTCTTCCTGATCTCGTACGGCACGGTGGCCGTCCAGGTCGCCTTCCCGTTCACGCTGGCCAACCGGCGGGTGAAGAACGTCCTGCTGGCGCTGATGATGACCGAGCACGCCGCCATCGCGGTCACCCTCGGCCTGCCGATCTTCTCCCTGGCGATGATCTCGGCGGACGCGGTCTTCCTCCCGACCGGCTTCCTGCTCCGGGCCGGGGGGCGGGCCGCCGGGCTCGTGCGCCGGGCATATGCGACCGAGCGCCCCGCCGAAAGCGCCACGCCATCCCCATGACCTCGTTGACCAGGGCGGACGTACGCTCCTGAGAAAGCGGGTGCCCTGATGGCCGACGACGACAGCCCTGTCCTGCTGCGCTCCACCTTCCCCGTCACCGGGCAGCCGGTCCGGGTGGTCGTGATCGCGGGTGAGCCGTGGTTCGCCACGGCGGACGTCTGCAAGGTTCTGGACCGGGGCAATCCGAGCTGGGCCAGCAGGCTGGTCCGCCCCGACGAGGCCCGCACCCTCGACATGCGCTCGGTGACCCTCACTTCAAGTGAGGGTTGCGGTGTCGATGCAGGTCGAAGTGGCTACGAAGGAGGAAATCCCAGGCTCAACCTGGTCAGTGAACCGGGCCTCTACACCCTGGTCATGCGCTCCCGGAAGCCCAACGCCGAGTCCTTCCGGGCCTGGGTCACCCGGGAGCTGCTGCCGTCCGTCCGCCGCGGCGACACCGGCACCGCCGCGCAGCAGGCGCGGATGGCCGAGACCCTGGCCGAGGCGATCGGCCCCCGGGTGGAGGTGGTGGCCCGGCTCGACGGGACCGTGGAGGACGGCATCCACCTCATGGCCGACGGCACCGTCCACTGCCGCCACGGCGCGATGGAGATCTGCCCGCCGGACGCCGAGGGGCCGGGCGGGCCGCCCTTCGGCCCGTACTACCGCTGCCCGGAGGCCCGGCGGGTCGGCATCTGCGGCAGCCGGGAGGTCCGCGGCTGCGCGCCGGTGAAGCCGGTGGACGTCGCCCGGCGGGTCAACGAGGGCGCCGCGGCCGGGCACCGCACCGCCGGCGACGCCTCCGGGACCGGCCCCGTCGACACCGGCCGGCTCTTCTACTCCGTCCCCGAGCAGCGCGTCTACGGCACCCCGCGCCAGCTCGCGGAGGTGCTGCGGGCCATGCGGTCCTGAGGGCGCCCGAGCGGCCCCGGCTACCCTCGTGGCGTGAGCAGCAGCACCCCCACCGGACAGGACGACGGAGCCCCGCACGGGGGCCGCCCCCACGACGCCGACCGGCACGATGCCGACCGGCACGCCGGCGACCGGCACGACGGCGACCGGCACGACGGCGAGCAGTACGACGACGGCTTCGGCCGGGAGGTCGGCGTCGGCCCGCACCCGCTGCCATGGCCGGAGGGGGACCGGTACGACCCGGAGCTGCTGGCGAACGGCGACCGCCGCAACGTGGTCGACCGCTACCGGTACTGGACCCGGGAGGCGGTGGTCGCCGACCTCGACACCCGCCGCCACTCCTTCCACGTCGCCGTGGAGAACTGGTCGCACGACTTCAACATCGGCTCGGTGGTGCGGACGGCCAACGCGTTCCTCGCCGAGCAGGTCCACATCGTGGGCCGCCGCCGCTGGAACCGGCGCGGCGCCATGGTGACCGACCGGTACCAGCACGTCCGCCACCACCCGGACGTCGCCTCGCTGGCCGCCTTCGCCGCCGCCCGCGACCTGCCGATCGTCGGCATCGACAACCTGCCGGGGGCGGTCCCGCTGGAGTCGACCGAGCTGCCGCGCCGCTGCGTGCTGCTCTTCGGCCAGGAGGGGCCGGGCCTCACCGAGGAGGCGTGGGAGCAGGCGTCGCTGGTGTGCTCCATCGCCCAGTTCGGCTCGACCCGGTCCATCAACGCGGGTGCGGCCGCCGCCGTCGCCATGCACGCCTGGGTCCGCGCCCACGCGGAGGTCCCGGGGGCCTGACCGCCGGTCAGTGCTCCACCGGCGGGTTGGCGGGCGAGTACTCCGGGTCGGACCAGCGCAGCGGGCTCGCCCCGGGGAGGTCCACCACGTCGGTGACCGCGAACTCGACGGCCGTGCCGCCGGAGGGGTTGCCGTGCACCGTGCGGGCGGTGCCGGAGAGCAGCAGGGCGGCGCCGCCCGCCCAGTCCGGGAGGAGCAGGCCGGCGGCCGGGTTGACCTCCAGGTTGCCCAGGGTCATGAACATGGTGTTGCCCGGGTACTCGGGCCAGCGCAGCCGGTCCGGGCCCAGGACCTCCAGGAAGCCGGGGTTGCCGCCGCGGTGGGAGGCGTCGGCGTCGCCCCGGCCGTCGGCCGTCGCCACGAAGAAGGTGTCGGCGGCGCCGAGCCGGGACTGCTGGTCGGCGGTGAGCGAGGTGCCGCGTACCGCCGGGCCGCGCGCGGGCACGGGTCCGGAGGCGGGCCCGGCCGGCTCGAGGGTGCGGCGCCGCTGGATGTACCTGGGGCAGTTGGCGTAGACCTGGTCGGCGTCGACCAGCAGCCCGCCGCCGTGCGGGCGGGAGCGGCCGTTGACCCGCATCCGGCGGCGCCCCGCCGGGTCCAGGGCGAGGGTGCCGACCTTCGCCGGTCCGGCGAGCGCCTCGGCGAGCGGGTCGCCCGGCCCGGGCCGGGCGGCCACCGCGAGGGTGTGCTCGTCCGGGGCGGTGACGAAGCCGGCGGGCCCGGTCAGCAGGGTGGCCCAGAGCCGGCCCGCGCCGTCGGCGGCGCCCAGGACCAGCATCCGGCGGTCGGCCAGGAAGGCGGCGGCGACCGGCGGGACGGTGGAGCGGACGGACCGGCCGACGTGGTCGGCGCTGTCCAGGACGCCCGCCCGTGCCTGCACGGCGCGCTCGCCGGGGTGGAAAGGGGCGACGGTCACGGCAGATGCCCCGGCCTAGAAGAAGCCGCAGGTGGGGGCGTCGGCGACCGGTGCCTCGGCGCCGGTGCCGTCGACCCCCGCGGCGGTGTACACCTCCAGCCGGACCCCGTCCGGGTCGGTGAAGAAGACGCCGCCGGAGGCGCTGCCCTCGCGGTGCGGGACGACGCCCTCGTACCGGAGGCCGGCGCCCAGGTCGCGCAGGCGCCGCTCGGCGGCGCGGACCTCCTCCAGGGTGTCGACCTCGAAGGAGAGGTGGTGCAGGCCGGGGGAGCGGGTGGGGAAGACGCCCTCGCTCTGCTCCCACAGGGTGAGCACCAGCCGCCCCTCGCGGGAGAGGAAGGCGTGGCGGCGGCCGGGCTCCGTGCTCCCGCCGGAGTGCTCCAGGCCCAGGAGGTCCCGGTAGAAGGTGGTGGACCGGTCGAGGTCCGTGACGTTGAGGCCGACGTGGCCGGTCCGCAGGGACTTCATGGCTGCTCTCCTCGCGTCCAGGTGTAACCCTTTCCGTGGACTGTAAGGGTTAGTCAGACCGCTGGTCAACCGCTTCGTCTCGCATGAAGGGTTAGAACTACACTCTCCCCATGAGCAGCCCCGCCCCCGACCCGCGCGACCCCCGCCCGCTGACCGGCGGCCCGCTCTCCCTCGACCTGCTGAACACCCGCTGGGGCGTCGCCGAACCCCGCGACCTGCTCAGGGACCGGGCCGGGTACGAGGTCTGGCTCTCCTCCGCCGGACTGGCCGGCCGCTGCCCCGCCGACGCGGTCTCCCTCGCCGCCACCCGCATCGCCCGCGAGGCGATCGCCGCGGCCGCCGCCGAGCCGGCGTCCCCCGCGCCCGAGGCGGTGGCGGCGCTCAACGAGGTGCTGGACCACGGCCGGATCCGCCGCGAGCTCACCGCCGCCGGCCCGGCCGAGGCCGTCGAGGTCGGGAACCCCGCCTGGCTGGCCGCCTGGCTGGCCGCCGACGACTACCTCGGGCTGCTGCGCCGCAACCCCGACCGGATCCGCAGCTGCGCGCACCCGGACTGCGTCCTCTTCTTCTACGACGACTCGCAGAACGGCCGCCGCCGCTGGCACTCCATGGCCACCTGCGGCAACCGCGCCAAGGCGTCCCGCCACTACGCCCGCACCCGGGGCGGCTCGTAGCGGCGGCCCGCCCGCACCCGGGCGGGCCGCCTGCCCGCCGTCCCCTGCCGGCCGTCCCCTGCCGGTGGTCCCCCTGCGGGCCGCCCCTGCGTCCCCTGTCCGCGGCCTCCCGCCGTCAGTCCTTCGCCGGTGCGCCGAGCCACGCGCCGAGGGCGGCCCGGACGTCCGCCGCGGACGGCCGCTCGGCGGCCCAGGCGGCGTAGCCGTCGGGCCGGACGAGCAGGGCGGCGCCCGGGTCCCCGGCCGGTGCGGCGGCCACGACCCGTCCGCCCCAGGGCGCCGCGGCCCCGGCCGGGCCGCCGACCAGGACGAACCGGCCGCCGCGCAGGGCCTCGTACAGCCGCCCGGGCGCCCCCGCCCCGTCCGCCGTCAGGCGCAGGTCGGGGATGCGGCGCCCCGCGAGCCGGTGGGCGCCCCGCGGCGCCGGGTACGCGATGCCCAGCCCGGACACCGTGAGCGCGGCCCGGCGGGTCAGCGGGCCGAGGCCGCCGAGGCGCCCGGCGGCGGTCCGTGCGGCGCGGGTGAGGGGGCTCCGGCCGGTGGCGACCCGGACGAGCGCGCCGGAGGTGCGCAGCACGGCGGCGCCGACGGGGTGGCGCTCGGCCTGGTAGGTGTCGAGCAGCCCGTCGGGGGCGTGGCCGCGGACGGCGGCGGCGAGCTTCCAGCCGAGGTTGGCGGCGTCCTGGAGGCCGGTGTTCATGCCCTGGCCGCCCGCGGGGGAGTGGCAGTGGGCGGCGTCGCCGGCGAGCAGCACCCGACCGCTGCGGTAGGCCGGGACCTGGCGCTCGTCGCTGTGGAAGCGGGAGGTCCAGCGGGGGTCGTGCATGCCGAAGTCGTCGCCGAGGGTGCGCCGCAGGACGTCCCGGAGCTCGTCGGGGTCGACGGGTGCGTCGTCGGGCGGCTGCCGGGCCCGGTCCCAGGCGATGACCCGGTACCAGCCGTCGCCGAACGGGGCGAGGAAGCCGAAGCCGGCGCCGGTCGCGCCGACGGTGAGGACCTCGTCCGGGGTGCGGTCGAGACGCACGTCGGCCAGCATCACCGAGCGGACCGCCGAGACGCCGGGGTAGGGCAGGCCGAGCAGCCGCCGCACCGTGCTGTGCACGCCGTCGGTGCCGACCGCGTACCGGGCCCGGTGGACGGCCACCCGGCCGTCGCCGCCGCCGTCGTCGTCGCCGCCGCTGTGGCGGACGTCCAGTTCGACGCCGTCGGCGTCCTGGCGCAGGCCGACGACCTCGGCGCCGCGCAGGATGCGGGCCCCGGCGGCCTCGGCGCGGCGGCGGAGCACCTCCTCGGTGCGGTACTGGGGGGTGACCAGGACGAACGGGAAGCGGGTCCGCAGGCGGGAGAGGTCGATGCGGAGCCGGCCGAAGGCGCGCAGCGAGGGGAGCCGGGCGCCCTCGGCGAGGAGGTCGTCCGCGACGCTGCGGGCGTCGAGCTCCTCCAGGGTCCTCGCGTGCACGGCGAAGGCGCGGGTGAGGTTCGACTCCGCGGAGCGGCGCTCCAGCACGGTGGTGCGGACGCCCGCCTCGGCGAGGTCGCCCGCGAGCAGCAGGCCGGTCGGTCCCGCGCCGACCACGATCACGTCGGCGGTGGTGCCGGTGCTGCCGGTGGTGTCCGTGCTGCCGGTGGTTCCGGTGTGGTGCCGCATGACCGCCCCCTGGAGGCCGCGGACCGCCGGGTCCGCGTATTCAACGTCTGTTGAATTAAAGGTAGGGCGCCGTCCCGGGTCCGTCAACCACCCGCCGGCCGGTGCGGCGCACCGGGCCGCCGCACTTCTCAGGAAGCTCTCAGACGCGTGTCATCCCCGCCCCATCCGTGCCCGCGAGCCTCGCTGCCATGAGCCAGACAGCGACCCGCGGCCAGGACCGGCCCCCCGCCCCCGGCGCGACCCCCGCCCCCGACACCCCCCCGCCCCCCGAGGCGGCTCCCCCCGGCGCGGTCCCCTCCGGCGCCGCCGACGGCGCCGCCTCCGGCGCCGTCACGACCAGGCTGGTCGAGGTGGTCGTCCCCGTGCACAACGAGGAGCACGTGCTGGAGCGCAGCGTCCGCCGCCTGCACGCCTACCTCGCCGAGACCTTCCCGTACCGGTTCCGGATCACCGTCGCCGACAACGCCTCCACCGACGGCACCTGGCGGGCCGCCGCCGCCCTCGCCGCGGAGCTGCCCGGGGTGGAGGCCGTCCACCTGGACCTGAAGGGGCGCGGCCGGGCGCTGCGCCACGTGTGGGGCGCCAGCGACGCCGACGTCGTCGCGTACATGGACGTGGACCTCTCCACCGGCCTGGAGGCGTTCCTGCCGCTGGTCGCCCCGCTCCTCTCCGGCCACAGCGACCTGGCGATCGGCAGCCGGCTGCACCGGGGCTCGGCGGTGGTGCGCGGTCCCCGGCGGGAGTTCGTGTCGCGCACCTACAACGTGCTGCTGAGGGCGACCATGGCGGCGAAGTTCTCCGACGCCCAGTGCGGTTTCAAGGCGGGCCGGGCCGACGTCGTCCGGGCGCTGCTGGCCGAGGTGGAGGACGAGGCCTGGTTCTTCGACACCGAGCTGCTGCTGCTCGCGGAACGGTCCGGGCTGCGCATCCACGAGGTGCCGGTGGACTGGGTGGACGACCCCGACAGCCGGGTGGACGTCGTCCGCACGGCGGTCGACGACCTGAAGGGGATGGCGCGGGTGGCCCGCCGCTCGCTGTCGGGCGCGGCCCGTCTTCCGGTGCCGCCGCGCGTGCGGGCGGCGAGGATGCCGCCGGGCCTTCCCTGGCAGCTGGCGAGCTTCGCCGTCGTGGGGGCGCTCTCCACCCTGGCGTACGCCCTGCTGTACCTGGCGCTGCGTCAGGCCGTCCCCGCGCTGGCCGCCAACGCGCTGGCGCTCGCCGCCACCGCCGTCGCCAACACCGCCGCCAACCGCCGCTTCACCTTCGGCGTCACCGGCACCCGGGACGCGCTGCGCCACCAGGTCGAGGGCGGCGTCGCCTTCCTGGTCGGCCTCGCGCTGAGCAGCGCCGCCGTCGCCGCGGTGGGCGCGGCCGCCCCCGGCGCCTCCCACGGGGTCGAGCTCGGCGCCCTGGTGGCGGCCAACGCGCTCGCCACCCTGGTGCGGTTCGTGCTGATGCGGGTGTGGGTCTTCCACCCGCGCCGCGACGCCCGGCGCCGGTCCTGACGGTGTGTCAGGGAAAGGCGCCGGGCGGCCGGGTCAGACGTGCCGGCGGACCTGCACCGTGCGGAACCGGTCGGCGACGAACGCGGCGTCGCAGTACGCCGCGTTCGCCGCCGGGTTGGCGCCGGTGCCGTGCAGGTCGGAGAAGGCCGCGGTCTGGTTCGCGTACACCCCGCCCGTCAGGTTGAGCGAGAGCGAGACCCCCGCGTCCAGGCAGGCGTCGACCAGCGCCGCCTCCACCTCCTCGGAGGTGGTCCACGCCGCGGCCGTCATGGCGCCCTTCTCCTTCACCGTGCGGCGCAGCAGCTCCACGGCGTCGGCGGCGGAGTCGACCGCTACCACGAAGGAGACCGGGCCGAAGCACTCGCCGAGGAACGCCGCGGCGTCGTCCGGCTTGGCGGCGTCGGCCCTGACCAGCGCCGGGGTGCGCACCACCGCGTCGGGGAAGTCGGGCACGGCCACCTCGCGCGGGGCGAGGGCCAGTTCGCCGTACGCGCCCTCGGCGGCCCGGCCGATGCGCTCGGCCACGCCCGGGTTGACCACCGCGCCGAGGATCGCGGCCGCGCGGGCGTCGTCGCCGAGCAGCTTCCCGACCGCGGCCGCCAGGTCGGCGACGACCTCGTCGAAGGACCTGTGGCCCTGGTCGGTGTCGATGCCGCCGCGCGGGACCAGCAGGTTCTGCGGGGTGGTGCACATCTGGCCGCTGTAGAGGGAGAGCGAGAAGGCGAGGTTGCCGAGCATCCCGGCGTAGTCGTCGGTGGACTCCAGGACGGCGGTGTTGACGCCGGCCTTCTCGGTGTAGACGCGGGCCTGGACGGCGTTGGCCTCCAGCCACTCGCCGAAGGCGCTGGAGCCGGTGTAGTCGACGATCCGCACCTCGGGGTGGACGGCCAGGGTCTTGGCCAGGCCCTCGCCCTCCCGCTCGGCGGCGAGGACGACCGTGTCCGGGTCGAAGCCGGCCTCGGCGAGCACCTCGCGGGCGATGCGGACGGTGAGCGCCAGCGGCAGCACGGCCCGCGGGTGCGGCTTGACGACCACCGGGTTGCCGGTGGCCAGCGAGGCGAACAGGCCGGGGTAGCCGTTCCAGGTGGGGAAGGTGTTGCAGCCCACCAGCAGGGCGACGCCGCGCGGCACGGCGGTGGAGGTCTTCTCCATCACCAGCGGGTCGCGCCTGCCCTGCGGCTTGGTCCAGCGGGCCTGCCGGGGCAGCCGGGTCTGCTCGGCGTACGCGTGGGCCACCGCCTCCAGGCCGCGGTCCTGGGCGTGCGGGCCGCCGGCCTGGAAGGCCATGCCGTAGGCCTGGCCGGTGGTGTGCATCACGGCCTGGGCGAACTCGTGGGACCGGGCGTTGATCCGGGCCAGGACCTCCAGGCAGACGGCCGCCCGGGCGAGCGGACCGGCGGCGGCCCAGCCGGGCAGGGCCGCGCGGGCGGCGGCGACCAGCGCCTCCGGGTCCGCGTGCGGGTAGGTGATGCCGAGCTGCGGCCCGTACGGGGACGTCTCGCCGCCCGCCTCGCCGTCGGTGCCCGGCTGGTCCAGCTCGAAGGGCCTGCCGAGGAGCGCGTCGAAGGCGGCCTTCCCGTCGGCGGCCGCGGTCTCGCCGTACGCCTTGGGGAACTCCGGGTAGGGCGACCAGTAGTCCCGGGCGGCGAGCGCCGCGGTCGCCTTGTCGAGGGTCTCCCGGTGCCGTTCGACCAGTCCGGCGAGGGCCGGGCCGGCCGGCTCGGGGCTGCGGTCCGCTGCTGCCATGGTGTGCGCTCCTCTGCTGGGAGGGTGGGGGCGGAGCTTGTCCGCGCCTCAGCGTAACCGAATGATCGGTCGGTACAAGAGGGGTCGCGGCGCGGATCCCGGCGGATCACGGCGGATCCCGAGGTCCGGGCGGAGGAGCCCGCCCCGCCGGTGGATACTCGTGTCCATGGTCGCCAACACGCCGCCCGCCGCCGCCCGCCGCGACAGCTACACCGTCGAGTCGCTGCTCGCGGTCACCGTCGAGGTCTTCAACACCCGCGGCTACGACGGCACGTCGATGGAGGACCTCTCCCGCGCGGCCGGCATCTCCAAGTCGTCGATCTACCACCACGTGCGCGGCAAGGAGGAGCTGCTGCGCCTTGCCGTCGGCCGGGCGCTGGACGGCCTCTTCGCGATCCTCGACGAGCCGGGGGCGCTGGAGGGGCGGCCCGTCGAGCGGCTGGAGCACGTGGTGCGCCGCACCGCCGAGGTGCTCCTCGCGGAGCTGCCGTACGTGACGCTGCTGCTGCGGGTGCGCGGCAACACCGCCGCCGAGCAGTGGGCGCTGGGGCGGCGGCGCGAGTTCGACCACCGGGTCGCGGAGCTGGTGCGGGCCGCGGCGGACGACGGCGACCTGCGCGGCGACGTGGCGCCCCGGCTGGCGACCCGGCTCCTCTTCGGCATGATCAACTCGATCGTGGAGTGGTACCACCCGGTCGGCGGACCGCAGGCCGGGACCCCCGGGGACGGCGACGACGCCGCCGACCGCATCGTGGAGGCCGTGGTCCGGCTCGCCTTCGGCGGCCTGCGCAGCAAGGGCTGAGGCCCGGGCCCGGGGCGCCGCCGCGCGCCGGCCCGGGGCCCCGGCACGTCGCGCGGCCGCCCGCCCGCCCGGTCCGCCCGCCCGGTCCGCCGGTCCGGACAGTCCTCTCAGTCCGGCAGCTCCGGCGCCTGGTCGGTCTCGTCGAAGACCAGCAGCGTCTGGGTGCCCAGCACCGCGGGCAGGCTCTGGATGCGCCCCAGCACCAGCTCGCGCAGCGCCCGGTTGTCCACCGTGTGCACCAGCAGCAGCACGTCGAACTCCCCGCTCACCAGGGCGATGTGCTCCACGCCCGGCAGGGCCAGCAGCTGTTCGCGCACCGTGCGCCAGGAGTTCTGCACGATCTTCAGGGTGACGTAGGCGGAGGCGCCGTGCCCGGCCCGCTCGTGGTCGACCCGGGCGGTGAAGCCGCGGATCACCCCGTCCTCCACCATCCGCGCGATCCGGGCGTAGGCGTTCGCCCGGGACACGTGGACCCGTTCGGCGACCGACCGTATCGACGCCCGGCCGTCCCGCTGCAGCAGCCGCAGGATGGCGCGGTCGATCCGGTCCAGTCCCCTGCCGCCCGACCCGGCGGAGCCGTTCCCGGCGGCCGCGGGCGGGCCGGGCGCCCCGCGCTCCGGCTGCGGGTCGTGGTGCGGGCCCCCCGGGGCCCCTCCCCTGCGCTCCGGAGCCGTACCGCCGGCTCCGGCCATCTGTTCAGCGGGCATGTCCCACTGCCCTCCCGATATGGACGTCCTGCCCCCAGTCGACCGCCTGCTCGGCCGTTTGTCCACCACTTGCGCAGCTCTGTGGCCAAAGTGAACACACGACCGAACAATCGGTAGGGAAGAAGGCGTGACCTGCGCCACTCGCGGCAGCCGCCGTCCCTCCGGCACCACAGATGCCCCCCGCGTGACCTCCCCACCCCCATGGAGGTGCTCGAAGATGACCGTCCTGGACCAGCAGCCGGACGCCGCCGGCCCCGGCCGGGCGCACCCCGCGCCGCCCCCGTGGCACCCCGGCGCGCAGGCCCCCCGCACCGACCCGGCGCCGCTCCTGCCCGACCCGGCGCCGGTGCGCGCCCTCGGCACCCCCGCCGCCTCCTCCCTCGACCCGGAGCTGCTGCGCGGCCTGTACCGGCGCCTGGTCGCGGGCCGCCGGTACAACCAGCAGGCCACCACCCTCACCAAGCAGGGCCGGCTCGCCGTCTACCCCGCCTCCACCGGCCAGGAGGCCTGCGAGGTCGCCGCCGCGGCCGTGCTCCGCGAGGACGACTGGCTCTTCCCCAGCTACCGCGACACCCTCGCCGTCGTCTCCCGCGGCGTGGACCCCCTGGAGGCGCTGACCCTCCTGCGCGGCGACGCCCACAGCGGCTGGGACCCGGTCCGGTGGCGCACCGCCCCCCTCTCCACCCCCCTCGCCACCCAGCTCCCGCACGCCGTCGGCCTCGCCCACGCCGCCCGGCTGCGCGGCGACGACGTGGTCGCCCTCGCCATGGTCGGCGACGGCGGCACCAGCGAGGGCGACTTCCACGAGGCGCTCAACTTCGCCGCGGTGCTGAACGCCCCCGTCGTCTTCCTCGTGCAGAACAACGGCTACGCCATCTCCGTGCCGCTCGCCAAGCAGTCCGCCGCGCCCACCCTCGCCCACAAGGCCGTCGGCTACGGCGTCCCCGGCCGCCTGGTCGACGGCAACGACGCCGCCGCCGTCCACACCGTCCTCGCCGAGGCCGTCGAGCACGCCCGCTCCGGCCGCGGCCCCGTGCTGGTGGAGGCCGTCACCTACCGCCTCGACCCGCACACCAACGCCGACGACGCCGGCCGCTACCGCGGCGACGACGAGGTCGCCGCCTGGCGCGCGCACGACCCGGTCGCCCTGATGGAGCGCCACCTCCGCGACGCCGGGCTGCTCGACGACGAGGCGGTGCGGCAGGCCGCCGACGCCGCCGAGGAGCTGGCCGCCCGGATGCGCGAGGAGTTCCACGCCGAGCCGAAGCTCGACCCGATGTCCCTCTTCGCCCACGTCTACGCCGAACCCACCCCCCAGCTGCGCGAGCAGGCCGACCAGCTCGCCGCCGAACTCGACGCCGAGGCAGTGGCCCGATGACGACCGCCCCGACCGCCGCCGGAACCGCGCCCGCGCCCGCCGCCCCCGCGGCCACCATGGCGCAGGCCTTCAACACCGCGCTGCGGCACGCTCTGCGCGACGACCCCGCCGTCCACGTCCTCGGCGAGGACGTCGGCACCCTCGGCGGCGTCTTCCGCATCACCGACGGCCTGGCCGCCGAGTTCGGCGACGACCGCTGCACCGACACCCCCCTCGCCGAGGCCGGCATCCTCGGCACCGCCGTGGGCATGGCCATGTACGGGCTGCGGCCCGTCGTCGAGATGCAGTTCGACGCCTTCGCCTACCCGGCCTTCGAGCAGCTCGTCTCGCACGTCGCCAAGATGCGCAACCGCACCGCCGGGCGGATGCCGCTGCCGATCACGATCCGCATCCCCTACGGCGGCGGCATCGGCGGCGTCGAGCACCACAGCGACTCCTCCGAGGCGTACTACGTCCACACCCCCGGCCTGCACGTCGTCACCCCCGCCACGGTCGGGGACGCCTACGGGCTGCTGCGGGCCGCCATCGCCTCCGACGACCCGGTCGTGGTGCTGGAGCCCAAGCGCCTGTACTGGTCCAAGGCCGCCTGGAACCCCGAGGCCCCCGCCGCCGTCGAGCCCCTCGGCCGCGCGGTGCTGCGCCGGCCCGGGACCTCGGCCGTGCTGATCACCTACGGCCCCTCCCTCCCGGTCTGCCTGGAGGCCGCCGAGGCCGCCGCCGCCGAGGGCTGGGACGTCGGCGTCCTCGACCTGCGCAGCCTCGTCCCGTTCGACGACGCGACGGTCTGCGAGGTCGTCCGCGGCGTCGGCCGCGCCGTGGTCGTCCACGAGGCGTCCGGCTTCGCCGGGGTGGGCGCGGAGATCGCCGCCCGCGTCACCGAGCGCTGCTTCCACCACCTGGAGGCGCCGGTGCTGCGCGTCACCGGCTTCGACATCCCGTACCCGCCGCCGATGCTGGAGCGCCACCACCTGCCCGGGGTGGACCGCATCCTCGACGCGCTGGCCCGCCTGCAGTGGGAGGACTGAACCGATGCCCGTGGTGCGCGAGTTCACCCTGCCCGACCTGGGCGAGGGGCTGACCGGGGCCGAGATCATCCGGTGGATGGTGGAGGTCGGCGAGGTCGTCGCCGTCGACCAGCCGGTGGTCGAGGTCGAGACCGCCAAGGCCTCCGTCGAGGTGCCGTGCCCGTACGGGGGCGTGGTCACCGCCCGCTTCGGCGAGCCCGGCGAGGAGGTGCCCGTGGGGGCGCCGCTCGTCACCGTGGCGGTCGCCGCACCGGAGGGCGGCTCCTCCTCCCCCTCCGCGAACGGATCGTCCGCGAACGGCTCGTACGGCAGCGGGTCGTCGGGCAGCGGCTCCGGGGCGGACGGCTCCGGCAACGTCCTGGTCGGCTACGGCACCGCCGGGGGGCACGGCGGGCCCCGGCGCCGCCGGGTCCGCCCGGCCGCGCCCGCGGCGCCCGTACGGACGGCGGCGCTCCCGGCCCCGGCCGGGCCGCCCGCCGCGCCCGCCCCGGCCGCGCCGCCCGCCGCGCCCGCGCGCAGCGGTCCGGTCCCGGTGATCTCGCCGCTGGTCCGCCGCACCGCCCGCGAGCACGGCATCGACCTCGCCTCCCTCACCGGCAGCGGGCCCGACGGCCTCATCCTGCGCGCCGACGTGGCCCGTGCCGTGGCCGCCGCGCAGTCCCCGGCCGCCCCCGCCGCCCCCGTCCCCGTCCCCGCCTCCGCCTCCGGCGACGGCGACGGCGACGAGGTCGTCCCGCTGCGCGGCCTGCGCCGCACGGTCGCCGAGAAGCTGTCCCGCAGCCGCCGGGAGATCCCCGACGCCACCTGCTGGGTCGACGCCGACGCCACGGAACTGCTGGCCCTCAAGGACCGGCTGGCCGCCGGCGCCGGACCGCGGATCGGCCTGCTGCCGCTGCTCGCCCGCATCTGCACCGCCGCCCTCGCCCGCCATCCCGACCTCAACGCGAGCGTGGTCACCGACCCCGACGGCACCCCGACCGCGATCCGCCGCCACCGCGCCGTCCACCTGGGCTTCGCGGCGCAGACCGGGCGCGGCCTGGTCGTGCCGGTGGTCCGCGACGCCCACCGGATGACCACGGAGCAGCTCGCCGCCGAGATGGCCCGGCTGACCGCGGCCGCCCGCGAGGGCACCCTCACCCCGGCCGAGCTCACCGGCGGCACCTTCACCCTCAACAACTACGGCGTCTTCGGCGTCGACGGCTCCACCCCGATCGTCAACCACCCCGAGGCCGCCATGCTCGGTGTGGGCCGGGTCGCCGCCAAGCCGTGGGTGCACGGCGGGGAGCTCGCCGTCCGGCAGGTCACCCAGCTCTCCTTCACCTTCGACCACCGGGTCTGCGACGGCGGAACGGCCGGCGGCTTCCTGCGGTTCGTCGCCGACTGCGTCGAGCAGCCGGGGGAGCTGCTGCGCCACCTCTGAGGCCGCCTCCCGGGGCATCCCCCGTGGCGTCCCCCGGGGCCCGTCCCGGGCATCCCTCCTCTCCGGCTGGCGTTGACGCCGACGTCAAGGTCTACCGTCGGTGCGACGGCACAGCCGGAGAGGAGCGGCCGATGCGGATCGGGGAGCTCGCGGCGCGGGCGGGCACGTCCACCCGCACGCTGCGGTACTACGAGTCGCGCGGACTGATCGGCTCGCGGCGCGCCGTCAACGGGTACCGCGAGTACGACGAGGACGACCTGCGGCAGGTGCGGGAGATCCGCGCCCTGCTGGACTTCGGCTTCGGCCTGGAGGAGACCCGGCCGTTCGTGGAGTGCCTGCGGGCGGGCCACGACGCGGGCGACGCCTGCCCGGCGTCGCTGGAGGTCTACCGGCGCAAGCTGGCCGAGCTGGACGCCTGCATCGACCGCCTCCGGGACGTCCGGGAGCGGCTGCGCCGCCAGCTGGCCGTGGCCGACTCCGCCCACGCGGCACCCGAGCCCCGGTGTGGACTCGCTCCGCACCCGGGCGACTGAGGACGACGGGCCGACGACGGGAGCGGGACATGGTGCACGTGAAGGCAGGGCACGTGAAGGCAGGGCACGGGACGGCGGGGCACGGGGCGGCGGGGCACGGGGCGGCGGGGCACGGGGCGGCGGGGGCGGTGCAGGACGCCGTCCGGACGGTGGTGGACGCGGACTTCGCCGCCGAGGTGCTGGGGTCGGACCTGCCGGTGCTGGTGGAGTTCACGGCGGCCTGGTGCGCGCCGTGCCGGATGATGGCGCCGGTCCTGACGGAGATCGCCGGCGAGGAGGCGGGCCGGCTGCGGGTGGCGGTCCTGGACGTGGACGAGAACCCGGAGACCACGGCGGCGTACGGGGTGCTGTCGATGCCCACGCTCATGGTGTTCCGCGGCGGTGAGCCGGTGCGGTCGCTGGTGGGCGCCCGTCCGAAGCGGCGCCTGCTCCAGGAGCTCGCCGACGTGCTGTGAGCGGACGGCGCGGGGGCGGTCCGGCGCTCCGCCGGGCCGCCCCGCGCGTGCGTGCGGCCGGGGGCGGCGGCCCGTCCGGGCGACGGTGTGCCGGGACGGCGGTGCACCGGGACGGCGGTGCACCGGGACGGCGGTGCACCGGGACGGCGGTGCGGACCGGCCGGGCGCTCCCCGGCCCGGCCGGTCGGCGGGGGCGTCCGCGGCGCGAGGGTAGCGCGCGGAACGTGTGCGCGCCGCAATCTTCCCGCTATTTGTCCGATCAGCTGCGCGGCATGTAAGGCTACGGCACCGGCTGGAATTCCCCCGGACCACGCGGGGGCGTTTTCTGAATTCCGCCGATCGGAACTGGTCAGAATCGAAGAATTGTTTCTGCATTTCGGAGTCGAGGCCGATCATGGAAGCTCTGACGACCGAGCCGCCGCAGCCGGGTCGAGGACAGCCGGACGAGGAGCGGGCAGCCGCGCGGCCCCGGGGGGCCGCCGCCCCGGTCCTGGTACGCGCGGGCGTGGGCTCCACGGCGCCGGCCGCCGTCCCGGGCCTCACCCCGGCCGCCCCCCGGGAGTCGCTGACCGTCATCGAGCTGGCGCCCCCGCCCCCGGCCGCATCCCCGGCCCCCGCCGTCCCGCCCGTGCCCGCCGCGCCCCCGGCGCTCCCCGCCGCGTCCGCCGCCCAGGCCGCACCGCCCCTCCCCGCCGCCCCTCCGGCGGCCGGACCGCCGCCCCCGCCGCCCGTACCGCCGGCCCCGCCGGCCCCGCCCGCCCCCGTGGTGCCGCCGCCCCCGGCCGTGCTCCCGTCCGCCGCCACCCCCGCGCCGGCCCTCCCGCAGCCCCCCACTCCCGCGTCCCCCGCCCCCGTGCCGCCGACCCCCGTGCCGCCGACCCCCGTGCCGCCGCCTCCCGCGCCCCCGGTCCCGGCCGCACCGGCCCTGGTCCACGCCCGGACCGCCGTCCGGCCCCCCATCGAGCCCTTCATCACCCGCGCCCCCGGCCTCAACTGGTCCGGCCCCGGCGACAACTGGAGCCGGGCCTGGGGCACCCCCGTCCTCCCCGCCGCCGCGGCGCCCCCCGCGCCCGGTGCGGCGCTGCCCGCCCTCCGCCCCGCGGCGGCCCGGTCCGCGGGCACCCCCACCCCCCGCGACCTCGACCTCGTCCACGCCTCGCTCGCCGCCCTCGAACCCGTCGCCGAGCGCGCCACCGCCCACTTCTACGCCCTGCTCATCCTCCACCGGCCCGAACTGCGGTCGCTCTTCCCCGCCGCCATGGACGTGCAGCGCGACCGCCTCTTCCGGGCCCTGCTCACCGCCGCCCGCTGCGCCGGCGACCCGGCGGCCCTGGCCCGGTACCTGCACCCCCTCGGCCGCAGCCACCGCCGGTACGGCGCCGCCGCCCAGCACTACGAACCGTTCGGCGCGTGCCTCCTCGCCGCCGTCTCCCGCTACTGCGGCAACCGGTGGGACGCCGAGACCGAGGAGGCCTGGCGCCGGGTGTACGCGCTGATCTCGCACACCATGGCCGAGGGCGCCCGGGAGGCCGCCGCCGCCCCCTCCTGGTGGCACGGCGAGATCGTCGCCCACGAGCAGCGCACCCCCGAGGTCGCGGTCCTCACCGTCCGCCCCGACCAGCCCTACCCCTACCGCGCCGGGCAGTACGCCGCCGTCGAGACGCCCTGGTGGCCCCGGGTGTGGCGCCCCTACTCCCTCGCCTGCGCACCCCGCCCCGACGGGCTGCTCTCCTTCCACGTCAAGGCCGTGCCGGCCGGCTGGGTCAGCAACGCCCTCGTCCACCGCGCCCGGCCCGGCGACGTGCTGCGCCTCGGACCGGCCGAGGGCGGCATGGTCCTCGACCACGGGGGCCCCGGCCGCCTGCTCTGCCTCGGCGGCGGCACGGGCATCGCCCCCGTCCGGGCCCTGGTGGAGGAGGTCGCCGAGCGCGGCTCCGGCGACCGGGAGGTCCAGGTCTTCTACGGCGCCCGCCGCGACGAGGAGCTGTACGAGCTGCAGCCGCTGCTCCGCCTCGCCCGGCAGCACCCGTGGCTCACCGTGCACCCGGTGGTCTCCGACCAGCGCACCCCGGGCACGGCGGGGTCGCTGCCCGACGTGGTGCAGCGCCGCGGACCGTGGGCCGGGTACGACGCCTACCTCAGCGGACCGCCCGCGATGGTCCGCCGCGGCGTCGACGTCCTGCTGCGCTCCGGGGTGCCCGGCGACCGCATCCGGCACGACCTGGGCGCCGCCGCGGGCGCCTGACCCCGGGCCCGCCGCCCGGGGAGGGGCCCGGGCCGCCCGGGAAGGCGCCCGGGCCGGCCGGTCGCGTCCGGGCGTCAGCCCAGGTCGGATGCGAGCAGCGCCCGCACGCCCTCGATGTTCGCCGCCAGGTAGGCCCGCAGCGACGGCGGCACCACGTTCACCGAGGTCACGCCCTCCCGCGTGAACGGCAGCCGGACCACCTCGTACGCGCCGGCCGGCCGCTCGACCTCGGGGCCGTGGCGGCGCGCCGGGTCCATCGACTCCAGCCGGCAGACGAAGAAGTGCTGGACCTTGACCCCGTCCCCGTCCCCGTCGCCGGCGGGCGCGCCGTCCGCCGCGGCCGCGCGCACGGGGTCGCAGCCGCAGTCCGCGCCGCCCGGGGGGACGCCGTGCGGGACGGTGTCGACGAAGGCGGGCACCACGTCGGAGACCTTGCCCCCGACCTCCTCGTCCACCTCCCGGTGCAGCGCGTCCACCACGCTGCGGTCGCCGGGCTCCACGCCTCCGCCCGGGGTGACCCAGTAGGGCGTGCACCCCGGCCGGGTGCGCTTGATCAGGACGATCTCCGCGGGCCCGCCCGGGTCCGCCGGGTCGAGGTCGAGCAGGATGGCGCGGGCGGTGCGCTTCACCACAGGGCGGTGGGCTGCGGAGCCCATGGTCACCTCCGGGCGGCCCCGGTGCGGCGGGGCGGGTCGGGCACGGGCGGGTTCTGCCGCCTGCCGGGGATTCTGCCGCGGACCGCGGACGGCGAAACCCGAACGGACGAGCGGGCTCCGCATGCGGGGACGGCCGCCGCGGGAGCGGCCGCCGGGCCTCACCAGCGGGTCGAGGCCGCGAGGAGCCGGGAGTGGGCCCGGGCGACGGCGGGCCGGTCGAGCGTGCCGGCGCGCACCACGAGGAAGAAGGTCCGCAGCGGCGCCATCGGCGGCTCCAGCAGCACCCGCAGCGTCCCGGCCGCCAGGTCGGGGCCGCACAGGTGCCGGGGCAGCACCGCGATGCCGGCGCCCTCCCGGGCCGCGTTGAGCACGGCCCGCAGGTCGGGCGCGACCAGGGCCGCCGGTACGCCCGGACCGGTGTCGAAGACCGTCGACCAGTACGGCGTGACGAACGGCAGCTCCTCCCCGCAGTCCAGCAGCGGGAGCCGCTCCAGCTCCGCCACCGCCGCCCGGGCCGCGGTCCCCTGCCACGCCGGTCCCCGCCCCGCCGGTCCCTGCCCGGCCCATCCCTGGGCCGTCGCCCCCTGCCCGGCCGCTTCCTGCCCGGCCGCCCCCTGCACGCCCGGTCCCTGCACGGCCGCCGCCCGGGCCCACCGCTCCGCGCCCACCAGCACGTGCTCCTCGTCGTACAGCGGCACGGCGTGGAAGAGGCGGCCGCGCGGCAGCGAGGTGGTGACGGCCAGGTCGTGGGTCGCCGCGGCCAGCCCCGCCAGGGCCTCGTCCCCGTCGGCGGCGGCCAGGCGCACCGCCAGCCCGTCGGCGACCAGGCCGGCGAGGGCCGGGAGCACGTGGGTGGCGCAGAACTCGGCGGGGCCGGCGAGGTGCAGCGTGCGGGCGGCGGGCCCGTCCGCCCCCTGCCCGGTGATCTCGCCCAGCGCGTCCAGGTGGGGGGCGACCCGGTGGGCGAGCTCGTCGGCGACCCCGGTGGGCGCGACCCCGCGCGGCTGGCGGAGGAAGAGGGGGCGGCCGAGCTGGCGTTCGAGGGACCGGATCTGTCCGGTGACGGCGGGCTGGGAGAGCCCCAGCAGCTGGGCGGCGCGGGTGATCGACCCTGCCCGGTGGACCGTGAGGAAGGTCCGGAGCAGCGCCAGGTCCACTGCCGCCCACCTCCCCTCCCGGACGCGACGGCCGACCGATGCATCATCAGGGGCACCGCACGCCGGGAGAAGTGCGCGCGCGGCCGGGGCCGCAGAATGACCGAAACCGGGTGCCTGGCCGACCGGGGACGTCCGCACCGCGAAACATAAATATGTCGATAGCTCCGCTGCCGGACGGTGATTGGACACCACCGGGCAGCCGACTACCTTTGTTCCCGTCGCTCCCCGTGCGCCGGACGGCGCGGGACAGGGGGCCGGGGAACGGCGGGCGGGCGGCTGGAGCCACGAGGGGGGAGGCTCCAACCGTCCGCTGCACCGCGTGCCCGGCGGGGCCGGGCCGCCGGGGCCCGGCCGTCGCGGCTCAGTCGTCGCCGAAGGCCAGGTTGAGCCCCCAGGACACGATGCTGATGATCAGCGATCCGAGCAGCGCCGACCAGAAGCCCTCCACGTGGAAGTCGAGCTCCAGCTGGTCCGAGGCCCACGACGTCAGCCAGAGCATCAGCGCGTTGATCACAAAGGTGATCAGTCCGAGGGTGAGGACGAACAGCGGCAGCGACAGCAGCCGCACCAGCGGCTTGATCAGCCCGTTCACGAGGCCGAAGACCAGCGCCACCAGCACCGCGGTGAGGATCTTCTGCCCGGTCGAGCCGCCGGAGAGGACGATCCCGTCCACGATCCAGGCCGCGACCCAGATGGCGGCGGCGTTGATCAGCGTCTTGACGACGAAACTCTTCATGGCGGTGATCGTTGCAGCAGAGGCGCCCCACCGGAAGCTCCACGCGCCCGGCGCTGGTGTTGAATACCCCCTTGTGAAGCTCTTCCGGCTGGACGACCTGGACGCCGAACGCGCCGCCCACCAGGGCGCATACCTGCGCTTCCTCCGCGAGCGCCACATGTCGGCGGGCCTCTACGCCCTCTCGCCGGGCGACACCGACACCCAGCAGCCGCACGAGCAGGACGAGGTCTACGTCGTCGTCAGCGGCCGGGCCTGCCTCACGGTCGGCGACGAGACCGCCGTCGTCGCCCGCGGCTGCGTCGTCCACGTGCCCGCCGGCGTCCCGCACCGCTTCCACCACATCACCGAGGAGCTGCGGGTCCTGGTGGTCTTCTCCCCGCCCGAGGACTGACCCGGCCCCTGCCCGGCGCCCGCCTGCCCGCAGCCGGCCGGTCCGTTCCGGCCCCTGACCGCACCGGCCCGGCCGCATGGCCCCTGACCGCATCGGCCCGGCCGCACGGCCCCTGACCGTACCGGCCCCTGACCGCACCGGCCCCTGACCGCACAGTTCACGACCGCACAGTTCACGACCGCACGGTCCACGACCGCACCGGCCCGACCGCACGGTCCACGACCGAACAGGACCCCCATGGCAGCGCAGCACCCCGCCCCCGCCGACCGGAGGCGGTCCTTCACCGAGCAGCTCTGGGCGGCCGCCGAACCGGTCTACGCGGCTGTCCTCGACCACCCCTTCCTCGCCGGCCTCACCGACGGCACCCTGCCCCATGCCGCCTTCCGCCACTTCGTCGTGCAGGACTCCCACTACCTCCGCGACTACGCCCGCGCCCTGGCGGTGTGCGCGGCCAAGGCCCCCACCGAGGAGGACGTGCGGGCGCTCGCCGAGGACGCCGTCGGCGCCGTCGCCGCCGAGCAGTCGATGCACGCCGACTTCATGGCCGCCCTCGGCTCCGACGCCGCCCGGGCCGCCGCCGAACCCGTCCTGCCCACCACCCGCGCCTACACCAGCTACCTGCTCGCCACCGCGTACGGCGGCTCCTTCGCGGAGGCCCTCGCCGCCGTGCTGCCCTGCTACTGGATCTACGCCCGGGTCGGCGAGCGCCTCCTCGCCGCCTCCTCGCCGGACCCGCTCTACGCCCGCTGGATCGCCGTCTACGGCGACGAGGCGTTCCAGGGCGTCGTGCGCCGGGTGCTGGCCCTCGCCGACCGGGTGGGGGAGGGGCTCTCCGACGCCGAGCGGGAGCGCGCGGCCGCGCACTTCACCACGACCGCCCGGTACGAGTGGATGTTCTGGGACGCCGCCTGGCGCGGCGAGTCCTGGCCGGTCTGAGACCCGTCCCCCGGGCCGCCGGCGCCCCTCCCCGGGGTCGTCCCCGAGGCGCCGGGTCAGGGGTCCCTCCGGGTCTTCTCCGGGCTGCGGGCCCTCGTTCCGGCAGCTCGGCGCCCGTACGATCGAAGAGTCCAGGGAGGACGGGACACGGCGTCGCAGGGAGCCGGTCCGAGGGGAGAGAAGGTAACGGACATGGCCGAGTTCTGGAAGTCGCTGCCCGGCTGGGTGCGCAACGTCGTGGTCCCGATCATCGTCCTGGTCGTGGCCTGGAAGGTCCTGTGGGCCGTGCTCGGGGCGGTCCTCGGCCTGCTGTCGTTCCTGGTGTCGGCCCTGGTGCTGGTGGGCATCGCCGCCGCCGTGGTGATCCTGGTCAAGAAGGCCGTCAAGAGCTAGCGGGGGGCGACGGCCCGGCGCCCGCACACCTGCGCGGTGTGCGGGCGCCGTCGTGTGCGCGGTGCGGTCCGCGGCGGGCGCACGGCCCGCCGCGGACCGCGGACGGGTCAGTGCCCCCGCGGCTCCCCGCCGTCCACCGGAACCGCCTGCGCCGGCACCGGCCGGCCCTCCTCCGGCGCGCCCGTCGCGGCCGGGGAGCCGTTCAGGGAGCCCAGCAGCTGCCGGGCCAGTCCCAGCCCCGTGCCGCCCATGGTGAGCGCCTTGGCGAGCAGCTCCGACACCCCGTCGGCGCCGTTCAGCACCACCATGTGGTCGACGCTGCCGAACGCCCCCGCCGCGGCGGCGACGATCTCCGGCCAGTCCTCGGCGAGCTGCTGGGCGACCACGGCCTCCTGGTTCTCCGCCAGCGCCGCCGCCCGCGCCTTGATCGCCTCGGCCTCGGCGAGGCCCTTGGCCTGGGCCGCCTCCGCCTCGGCGAGGCCCTTGGCCCGGGACGACGCCGCCTCCGCCTCACCGGTGGCCCGGGTGGCCTCGGCCGCGGCCAGGCCGCGCGCCCGGGTGGCCTCCGCCTCGGCGGCCGCGGCGGTCTTGACGCGGGTGGCCTCGGCGGCCGCCCGCAGCTCCGTCTCCTGGGCCTGCGCCTGCGCGGCGGAGATCCGGGCGTCGCGCTCCGCCTCCGCCAGGGTGCGGGTCTGGTAGGCCTTGGCGTCGGCGGGCTTGCGCACGTCCGCCTGGAGCTGCTGCTCGCGCCGCTTCGCCTCCAGCTCCGCCACCCGGGTCTCCTGGACGACGACCTCCTGGCGGGCCGCGGCGTCCGCGAGCGGACCGGCCTGCCGGGACTCCGCCGAGGCCTTGTCCCGCTCGGCCTGGTAGCCGGCCTGCTGGATCTCGCTGTTGCGGACGGCCTCCGCCTTCCGGGCGGCGGCCTCCTGCTCGGCCTCGGTCGCCGCCCGGTCGGCGGCGGCCTGCGCGATCCGCGCGTCCCGCTGCACCGCGGCGGCGTGCGGTGCGGCGAGGTTCTTGATGTACCCGGTCGGGTCCAGGATCTCCTGGATCTGCAGCGAGTCGATGATCAGGCCGAGCTTCTCCATCTCGGTGCCCGACGCGGCCCGGGTCTCCCCGGTCAGCCGGTCCCGGTCGCGGATCATGTCCTCGACCGTCAGACCGCCCACGATGGACCGCAGGTGGCCGGCGAAGACGTTGTGCACCCGCTGGCTCATCTGCTTCTGCTGGTCCAGGAAGCGGCGGGCGGCGTTGGCGATCGACACCATGTCGTCGCCCACCTTGAAGATGACCACGCCGCGCACCCGCACCGGGATGCCCTGGCCGGTCACGCACTCCACGTCCAGGTCGGCCTCGTTGAGGTCGAGCGACAGCTTGCGCACCGCCTGCACGCCCGGCATCACCAGGGTGCCGCGCCCGGTGACGATCCGGAAACCCATGCCCTCGCCCAGGCCCTCGGTCTTGTGCTTCGAGCCCGAGATGACCAGCGCCTCGTTCGGCTCGGCCACCCGCCACATCAGCTTGAAGATCCCGACCACGAGCGCGAGAGCTGCGACGGCCACAGCCGCCACGACGCCGACGACCATCGGCGCATCCCCCCTTCGAACCGTCCGCGCCCGTGGCTGCACGGTCGGCAGGGACGCGCGGGACGCGGCGGCGAGAGCGAGTGTGCGCCTGCGGCGGAACGGTTGGGAAGCGCTTCCGCGAAGTCCAGAGGATCTCTTGAGGAACGGTCAGCCGTAGGCGGGCGCCACGTACACCGTCCGCGGCGGCTGGTACTCGACGACCACCACCTGCGTGCCCACGGTGATCCGCTCTCCCGGGTCGGCGGGCAGGGCCAGGAACGCCTCCGCGCCGCCCCGGACGGCCACCATCACCTCGCCGACCAGCCCCGGACCCACCGTCCCGGTCACCCGGCCCTGCAGCCCCACCATCCGGACCACCCCCTGCGACGAGGGTAGGGCCTGCGGCCCCGTCCGGCGCCTGCGGTGCCCGGGCCGCAGCCTGCGCCGGGGCCGCAGCCGGAGGCGTGCACGGCTCGGGCGCCGGGGCCCGGGGCCGCGCCGGCGCGCCCTGGCGGTCCGCGCCGCGGCCCCGCTACGGTTGCCCCGTCTGATGCAGACGCGGGAGCTCGGGGCACCGGGCTGAGAGGGCGCTGACGCCGCGCCGACCGCAGAACCTGACCGGGTAATGCCGGCGTAGGGAGCAGCTGGTCCCATGACCACGAACGAAGCACGGCACGACGCTGTCCGCAGCGGGTACCCCACCCCCGCCTGGCGCAAGGCGTACCGCACCGGATCACGCCCCGACCTGCGGGTCCCGTACCGCGAGGTCCACCTCACCGACGGCACCACCGTGCCGCTCTACGACACCTCCGGACCCCGCACCGGCCCCGCCTTCGAGGCCGGCGTGCGGTGCGGCCTGCCCGCCCTGCGCGACCTGTGGGTCCGGGAGCGCGGCGACGTGGAGGAGTACGACGGCCGCGCGCCCCGGCCCGAGGACGACGGCCCGAGCCGCACCGCCGCCCGCGGCAGCCCGCACGGCCCCGCCGCCGTCCTCCCCGGCCGGCCCCGCCGCCCGCTGCGCGGGCGGGGCGGCGCGGCGGTCACCCAGCTCGCGTACGCCCGCCGGGGCGTCGTCACCCCGGAGATGGAGTTCGCCGCCCTGCGGGAGGGCGTGGAACCGGAGTCCGTCCGCGACCGGGTCGCCCGCGGGCGGGCCGTCGTCCCCGTCAACGTCAACCACCCCGAGTCCGAGCCGTGCGTCATCGGCACCGACTTCCTCGTGAAGGTCAACGCCAACATCGGCAACTCCGCCGTCGCCTCCTCCGTCGAGGAGGAGGTGGAGAAGATGACGTGGGCGACCCGCTGGGGCGCCGACACCGTCATGGACCTCTCCACGGGCCGCGGCATCCACACCACCCGCGAGCGGATCCTGCGCAACTCCCCGGTCCCCGTCGGCACCGTGCCCCTCTACCAGGCCCTGGAGAAGGCCGGCGGCCGCCCCGAGGAGCTGACCTGGGAGCTGTACCGGGACACCGTCGTCGAGCAGTGCGAGCAGGGCGTCGACGACATGACCGTCCACGCCGGGGTGCTGCTCCGGCACGTGCCGCTGACCGCCCGCCGCCGCACCGGCATCGTCTCGCGCGGCGGCTCGGCCATGGCGGCCTGGTGCCTGGCCCACCGTCAGGAGAACTTCCTGTACACCCGCTTCGAGGAGCTCTGCGACATCCTCCGCGCCTACGACGTCACCTTCTCCCTCGGTGACGGCCTGCGCCCCGGCTCCGTCGCCGACGCCAACGACGAGGCCCAGCTCGCGGAGCTGCGCACCCTCGGCGAGCTCGGCCGGACCGCCCGCGCCCGCGACGTCCAGGTGATGGTCGAGGGCCCCGGGCACGTCCCCCTGCACCTCATCAAGGAGAACGTGGACCTGCAGCGCGAGCTCTGCGACGACGCGCCCTTCTACACCCTCGGCCCGCTCACCACCGACGTCGCCCCCGGCTACGACCACATCACCTCCGGCATCGGCGCCGCCATGATCGCCTGGTGGGGCACGGCCATGCTCTGCTGCGTGACCCCGAAGGAGCACCTGGGCCTGCCCGACCGCGACGACGTGAGGACCGGTGTGATCACGTACAGGATCGCCGCCCACGCCGCCGACCTGGCCAAGGGCCACCCCGGCGCCCGCGCCTGGGACGACGCGCTCTCCGACGCCCGGTTCGCCTTCCGCTGGGAGGACCAGTTCGACCTGGCCCTCGACCCGGGGACCGCCCGCGCCTTCCACGACGAGACCCTCCCCGCCGAGCCCGCCAGGACCGCCCACTTCTGCTCGATGTGCGGGCCGAGGTTCTGCTCGATGAGGATCAGCAGGGGCATCCGTGAGGAGCACGGCGACGCCGCCGCCCCGCCGGAGTGCGACGAGGCGGCCGCCGGGGCGTGAAGGACGGGTCCGGGGAGTCCGCGGCCCGGGGCGGCCGGGACCGCCTGCCGACGCCCGGCCGGCGGACCGGCGGGCGCCGTCCCGAGGGTCACGGTCCCGCCCAGGGCCGGGTGCCGTAGGGCGCACGCCCCTCGGCGTCGAGGGCGGACCCCGGCGGTCCGGGCGGCTGCACCGCGCCGCCGGACCGGTGTCGCAGGACGCCCCGGGACGCACCGTCCCGGGGCGCCGTGCGCGGGACCCGGACCCCCACGGGGATCGACGGGCGCGAAGGCGGGGACCTCCTGCCGCGCGTACCGGAGGTGCGTGGCCGGGGTGTCCTCGGGGGCGTTCGAGCCGGTCCCCCGGGGGCCCCGCCCCCGGCGGGGAGGAGGCGCGCGCCGCGCGTCGGCCCTCCCCGCCGGGGGCGGTGTTCCACGTGGAACATCACCCCCGACGGTGCGCTGCCCGACCGGCGGTCACAGCGGTCACAGCGGTCACAGCGGTCCCGGCGGTCCCGGCGGTGCGCTCTCCGGTCAGGCGGCCGCCGCCTCCAGGACGTCCGCCACCGCGCAGGCGACGTTGTCCGGACCGCCGCGGCGCACGGCCAGGTCCACCAGCTCGTCGGCCGCCCGGTCCGCGTCGGGTGCGCCGGTCAGCACACGGCGCAGCTCGCCCTCGGCCACCACGGTGGACAGGCCGTCGGAGCAGAGCAGGTAGCGGTCCCCGGCGCGGGCCGCGTGGAGCGACAGGTCGGGCCGGGGGTCGCCGGTCCCCGTCAGCGCGCGGACCAGCAGCGCGCGCTGCGGGTGGGAGGCGGCCTCCTCCGGGGTGAGTCGTCCCTCGTCCACCAGCGACTGCACGTGGGTGTGGTCGTGGGTGACCAGGAACAGGCCGCCGTCGCGCAGCAGGTAGGCGCGGGTGTCGCCGATGTGGACCAGCGCCAGTTCCGAACCGGACCAGAGCACGGCGGTGAGCGTGGTGCCCAGCCCCTCCAGGCCGGGGTCGGCGGCCGCCAGCGCGCGCAGCTCCGCGTCGGCGCGCCGGACGGCCTCCGCCAGTCCGCCCAGCAGGTCGCCCTCGGGCAGCCCGTCCTCGAACGGCCTGAGGGCCTCGACGGCGGCGGCACTCGCCAGGCCGCCGCCCCGGGCGCCCATGCCGTCGGCGACGGCGGCCAGGCGGCGGCCGGCGTAGGCGGTGTCCTGGTTGCTCGCGCGGACCAGGCCCCGGTGGGAGCGGGCGGCGAGGCGGACGGTCAGCGGGGTGTGCGTGTCGGCCACGGTGGTGGTCCTTCCCGACAGGTGGTCGACGAGGAAGGCGGCGATCCCCTGCCGGGCCGCGGTGTCGGCCACGACCTGCTCCCAGTACGCGGCCACCTCGCGGGCGGCCGCGGCGGGCTCCAGGTCGCACACGGTGCGGATGCGGGCCAGCGGCATGCCGAGCCGCCGCAGCCACGCCACCAGCCGGGCGCGCTCCAGCTGCTCCGGGCGGTAGAGCCGGTACCCGGAGGCGGGGTCGACGTGCGCGGGCGGCAGCAGGCCGAGTCCGTCGTACAGGCGCAGCGCCTTGGGTGACAGCCCCGCCGCCCTGGCGAACGCCCCGATCGTCATCAGCTCCATCACGCCCTCCTCGTGCCGGGCGGGCCGCCCGGTGCGCCCGATGCTCCGGCCTGCCCCAGGGGCAGGGTCAACACGGAGGCGGGGCCGTCCTGCCAGGAGTGGCCGTCCCGCGAGGCGTGGCCGTCCCGGGAGGCGGGGCCGCCGGGTCAGGCGCGGCCGCGGCCGGGCCCGCCGCCGTCGGTCCCGTCGTAGTCGGGGCTGGTGAAGTCCGGTGAGGTGAAGTCGGGACCGGTGAAGTCCGGGCCGGCGAAGTCGGGGGAGGAGAACTCGGGGGAGGAGAAGCTGGGCCGGGAGTAGTCGGGCGAGGAGAAGGGCGCCCGGCCGGGCGCGTCCCCGCGGACCCGCCCCGGGGTGGGCTCCGGCCCGGGGCTGGTGAAGCCGGGGCTGGTGAAGCCGAGCCGGGGGCGCTCGCGGACCAGGCTGACGCCGCCCGGGGCCGCCGCCCCGGGACCGGATCCGGGACCGGCCGCGGGTCCGGCGGGCCCGTCGTACCCGGTGCTCCCCGGGGCCCCGGCGGGCGCCTCGGGCCCGCCGGGCGCGCCGTCCAGGACGGACAGCAGGTAGGGCACCACGCCGCGGTCCCGCAGCGCCGTCCGCCAGGCGTCCTTCGCGCCCGCCAGCTCGGCGTACAGCTCCGGGTCCTGGCCGTCCGGCGGGGTCGAGCCGTCCCGCAGGGCGGTGAGCAGCAGGCCGACGATCCCGGCGACCATGGCGACGGCGCCGACCGCGAGGGAGACCCAGCCGGCGGTGACCAGCGACCGGGCGAACGCCAGGTCCGGGTCGGCCGCGCGCAGGCCGTAGCCGAGCAGCAGGAAGATGAGGGCGGCGGCCCAGGCGAGGATCGGCGCGAGCACGCCCATCACCGGCACGGCCCCGGCCCCGGCCCCGTCCGCCCCCGCGCCGCGGCCGTCCGCCGGGCCCCCGGCCCCGCCGCGCGGCGCGGCGGCGGACTCACGGACCCGGTCGCGCAGGGCGGTGTAGAGGCCGTACTCGCCGGCGGCCGCGTCGGCGACGCCGGCCGCGGCGGCGAGCGCCCGGGTGCGCAGCTGCTCGGCGTTGAGCGGCGCGCCGGGGGTCCGGAGCGCGTGGCGGACGGCGTCGGTGTGCAGTGCCTCGTCCAGGACCCGTTCGAAGTCGGGCCGGTCCTCGGGCCGCAGGTGCGGAGCGGTGTTCAATCTGGCCCCCGGTTGCTCCGTCGGTCCGTCAGGAGGGTGGGTGGTCCGCCCGTCGCGGTGTCCCGCCCGTCGCGGTGTCCCGGGGGACGCGGTGCGGGCGCGGTGCGCCGCGGACCGGTGTGCGGCGGTCGCCCCGGGGACGGGTGGTCCGCCGGGGTCTCGACGGGTGTCTCGATGGTAGGGCCGGGGACTGACGGGTTGACAGCCTGTTTCAGGAACTTCGGGCCCCGCCGGGCGGAATCATCCGCTCCGCTCCTCCGCCCGGTGCAGCGGGAGCCGGGCGACCAGCAGTCTGCCGTCCATGGTGACGCCGCCGTCCATGGCGACGGCGAGGTCGTCGGCGTAGACGTGCGGTCCGGTGACCCGGTCCGGCGCGCCGCCGTCCTCGGCGCGGGCGTCGCCGGTGAGGTAGGGGATGGGGCTGTGGCCGTGGACGACGCGCTCCCCGCCGTAGGCGCCGAGGAGCTCCTCCACCGCGAGGGGCCCGGCCTCGCCGCGGAAGGCGAACCGCTTGGTGAAGCGGCGGAAGCACTCCCACCACTCGTCGGCGTCGTCGGAGGCGAGCAGCTCGTGGACGGTGTCGTTGACCTCGTCGACGGAGGCGCCGTACTCCAGGTAGGCCGTGGTGTCGGAGTGCAGCAGCAGGTGGCCGTCCTCGACGGTGAGGGCGGGCAGCCGGGAGAGCCAGCTGACGTGGTGCGGCTCCAGGCGGTCCATGTCCTGCTGCTGGCCGCCGTTGAGGCGCCACGCGGCGAGGAAGGACGCGGTTCCGGCGCCGGACTGCACGGGGTCGTCCCCCCAGCGGTGGGCGCCGAGCAGCAGCAGTTCGTGGTTGCCCATCAGGGCGCGGCAGTAGCCGCCCGCGGCGGCGGCCTCGGCGGCGAGCTGCATCACCAGGTCGATGACGCCGATGCCGTCCGGGCCGCGGTCGGTGAAGTCGCCGAGGAACCAGACCCGGGCGCGGCCGGCCGTCCAGTGCCCCTCGGCGTCGACGAGGCCCTGCTCCCGCAGGGCGGCGAGGAGCTCGTCGAGGTAGCCGTGGACGTCGCCGACGACGTAGAGCGGGCCGGTGCCGGTGTCGGCCCCGTCCCGGTCGGGCCCGGCGGCGGCCGCGGGCCCGCCGCCGAGGGGGACGGCGCCGAGCGGGGCACCCAGGTCGAGGGTCGGAGGGTCGGCGGGGGGCGCCTCGCCGAGGACCGCCCCGGCCGGGCGCGCGCCCGCACCGGCGCCGGTCTCGAACCAGCCCCGGACGGACGGGGGCGCGGGGTCCTCCACGTGGAGGGAGGCGGCGACGGGACCTCCGTGCCCGGGGCCGCCGTGCTCCGGACGGCCGGGCTCCGCCCACGGCCGCTGCGGACCGCCGCGGACGCCGCCCTCGTGCCCGTACGCCAGGGGGTCGAGGGCCATGCGGGCGCGGGGGCCTGTCTCGGGCAGCTCAGGCCCGGGGAAGCGGTCCTCGGGTGTCATCCGCCCATCATAGGAAGACGGGTATCCCGGCGTCCGCACCTGGGCCGCATCCGCGGGCCCCGGCTTGCGGTGCCGTCCGGAGCGGCGGACCGGTTCGTCCGGTACGGGCGTTTGGCCGGAGTCCCTGCCGGACGTGGCTCAGCCCTCGTCCGGCGTGCGGGGCGGGCTGACGGTGGTGCGGGGGCTGCGGCGCTGCGAGGACGCCCGGACGATCAGTTCGGTGGGCATGAGCTGTCCGGGCGGCTGCCCGGCCGTCCCGTCCGCGCGGCTCCCTCCGGGCTGCTGCCCGCGCACCCCCTCGATGGCGTCGATCAGCAGGTTGACCACGGTGGTGCCGATGTTCCGCGGCTTGAGGGAGAGCGTGGTGATGGGCGGCTCGGTGGCGGCGTACACGTCGCTCTCGCTGCAGCAGACGAGCAGCAGGTCCTCGGGCACGCGCAGCCCGTACCGGCGTGCGGCGGCCAGCAGGTCGGTGCCGTTGGGGTCGAAGAGGCCGTACACGGCGTCGGGCCGGTCGGGGCGGGCCAGCAGCCGGTCCGCGGCGACGGCGCCCGCGGCGGGGTCGTGTGCCGGGTAGGTCTCGTGGACGGGCTCCTGGCCGATCTTGGCGCACCACGAGAGGTACGCCTCGGTGCTCAGCCGGGTGTAGGTGTCGGTGCTGGTGCCGGTGAGGAGGCCGATGCGGCGGGCGCCGGCCCCGGAGAGGTGGTCGAGGATGCCGAGCACGGCGGCCTCGTGGTCGTTGTCCACCCACGCGGTGACGGGGCAGTTGCCGGGCTTGCCGTCGCTCACCACAGGCACGCCCTGCCGGTGCAGCTCGGCCACGAGCGGGTCGTGGTCGGAAGGGTCGATGACGACCGTGCCGTCGAGGGCGACGTTGCCCCAGACGTCGTGCCGGGAGGAGGCGGGGAGCACCACGAGGGCGTAGCCGCGGTTGAGCGCCGCCGAGGTGGCCGCGCGGGCCATCTCGGCGAAGTAGGCGAACTCGGTGAAGGTGAAGGGCTCCTCGCCGTAGGTGGTCACGGTGAGTCCGAGCAGGCCGGACCGGCCCGTCCGCAGGGTGCGGGCTGCGGCGGACGGGCGGTAGCCCAGCCGCTCGGCGACCTCGCGCACCCGGGTGCGGGTCTCCTCGGGCAGGCGGCCCTTGCCGTTCAGGGCGTCGGAGACGGTGGTGATCGACACGCCGGCCGCGGCGGCGACGTCCCGGATCCCGGCACGTTCCAGCCGCCGGGGGCGGGGAGGCCGACGGCCGCTCTGGTTGGCTGCTGCTGTCATGGCGGACCGATCGTATGGCGCGCCACCACTGATGGTGAGCAGGCCGTCACAAAGCGTCGGAGATAGGTTTCTCCATGAACGCAAACGTCTCTCTTCCTTCGAAGAGTGGTGCCTGTGCCCCGTTCCGCCTGCGACTTGTGCCGTCCTGGGTGCCGCGACCAACGGAGGGCCGTTTCCGCGCCACGACCGCATCCCACCCGCACGGGTGAATTCCGCGGGGGCGGCTCGTAAGGTGTTTCCCGACCGGACGGTCGGGCGCGACGCCCGGCGGCCGCGGTCGGGTGTGGACGAGCGAGCGGAGGACACGACGGTGAGCGGCACGGCTGCACAGGGCCCCCGGCTTCGGCCGGAGCTGGACGGCATTCCCACCTACAAGCCGGGACGCCCGGCCACCGGTGCGGACGGCGCGCCGGCCTACAAGCTCTCCTCCAACGAGAACCCCTACGACCCGCTCCCGGGCGTCCTGGAGGCGGTCACCGGCGCGGCCGCCCGCTTCCACCGCTACCCGGACATGGCCTGCGCGGAGCTGACCGCGGAGCTCGCCGAGCGGTTCGGCGTGCCCGCCGGGCACATCGCCACCGGCACCGGCTCGGTCGGCGTCGCCCAGTCGCTGCTGCAGTCGACGGCCGGTCCGGGCGACGAGGTGGTCTACGCCTGGCGCTCCTTCGAGGCGTACCCGATCATCACGCGGATCAGCGGCGCCACCGCCGTCCCCGTGCCGCTGACGCCGGGCGACGTCCACGACCTCGACGCCATGGCCGACGCGGTCACCGACCGCACCCGGCTCGTCTTCGTCTGCAACCCCAACAACCCGACCGGCACCGCCGTGCGCCGCGCCGAGCTGGAGCGCTTCCTCGACCGGGTGCCGGGCGACGTGCTGGTGGTCCTCGACGAGGCGTACCGGGAGTTCATCCGCGACCCCGAGGTGCCCGACGGCGTCGACCTCTACCGCGACCGGCCCAACGTCTGCGTGCTGCGCACCTTCTCCAAGGCCTACGGCCTGGCCGGCCTGCGGGTCGGCTTCGCGATCGCCCACGAGCCGGTGGCGGCGGCGCTGCGCAAGACCGCGGTGCCGTTCGGCGTCAGCCAGCTCGCCCAGGACGCCGCGGTGGCCTCGCTGCGCGCCGAGGACGCGCTGATGGCCCGGGTCGACGCGCTGGTGGCCGAGCGGGCCCGGGTCGCGGAGGCGCTGGCCTCCCAGGGCTGGACGGTGCCGGAGTCGCAGGCCAACTTCGTGTGGCTGCGGCTCGGCGACCGGACCCTCGACTTCGCCGCGGCGTGCGAGGCGGCCGGTGTCGTGGTGCGGCCGTTCGCCGGGGAGGGCGTGCGGGTCACCGTCGGCGAGACCGAGGCGAACGACCTCTTCCTCCAGGCCGCCGAGGCGTTCCGCAAGGAGCTCTGACCCGCGGCCGGGCCCGCACCCGCCGAGAGGCCCGGACGTGCGGCCGGGCCCGCACCCGCCGAGAGGCCCGGATGTGCAGCCGGGCCCGCACCCGCCGAGAGGCCCGGAGGACGTCGAGGGGCCCGCACCGCGCCCGCCGCGCGGTGCGGGCCCCTCTGCATGTCCGCACGTCCGCATGCCCGCACGTCCGCACGGCGTGTGTGCCCGCACCGCACGCGGGCCCGCGCGGCACCCCCGGCGGGGTGCCCGTGCGCGTCCTGCCCCCGTGCGCCTCCTGCCCCGTGCGCCTCCTGTTCCTGCCCCGGGGGAGGGCCGACCGGCCCGGCCGGGGCGTCCCCTCCCGGGACCCTTCGGCCCCGTGGCCGGGCCCGGCGGCCTCTGCGCCGCGCCATCGCCGCCCCGGCATGCTCCGGGTGACCGATTTCACGCCCTGTGGGGCGGTGCCGGGGTCGGTTCCCGTCACCCGGTCGGGTCATAATTCCCATGTGCTTGTGAACGTGTTCACGTTCACAAGCGGACAAGCCCCGCAGGCAGGAGCGACCCGTGGACCTAGCGCTGGCACCCGAGACCATCGCCCGGTGGCAGTTCGGCATCACCACCGTCTACCACTTCCTCTTCGTGCCCCTGACGATCAGCCTGTCGGCGGTCACCGCCGGCCTGGAGACCGCCTGGGTCCGCACCGGGAAGGAGAAGTACTTCCACGCCACCCGCTTCTGGGGGAAGCTCTTCCTGATCAACATCGCCATGGGCGTGGTCACCGGCATCGTGCAGGAGTTCCAGTTCGGCATGAACTGGTCGGACTACTCGCGCTTCGTCGGCGACGTCTTCGGCGCCCCCCTGGCGATGGAGGCGCTCATCGCCTTCTTCTTCGAGTCCACCTTCATCGGCCTGTGGATCTTCGGCTGGGACCGGCTGCCGAAGCGGCTGCACTGCGCCGCCATCTGGATGGTCTCGCTCGGCACGGTCCTCTCCGCGTACTTCATCCTGGCCGCCAACTCCTGGATGCAGCACCCCGTCGGGTACGCGCTGGACCCCGCCACCGGCCGGGCGCGCCTCACCGACATCGGCGCCGTGCTCTTCCAGAACACCGCCCTGGCGCAGTTCGCCCACACCCTCACCGCCGCCTTCCTCACCGGCGCCGCCTTCATGGTCGGCATCGCCTCCTACCACCTGTGGCGCACCCGGCGGCTCCAGGAGGCGGGAGAGGCGGCCGACCCGAAGCGCACCCTGGCCATGCGCACCTCGCTGCGCGTCGCCCTGGTGGTCGCCGTCGTCGCGGGCCTCGGCACCGCCGTCAGCGGCGACAGCCTCGGCAAGGTGATGTTCCGGCAGCAGCCGATGAAGATGGCCGCCGCCGAGGCGCTGTGGGACAAGGAGGCGCCCGCGCCGTTCTCCGTCTTCGCCGTCGGCGACGTCGCCAAGGGCCACAACACGGTCGCCGTGGAGATCCCCGGACTGCTCTCCTTCCTCGCCCACAGCGACTTCCGCTCCGAGGTGCCGGGCGTCAACGACGTCGCCGCCGCCGAGGCCGCGCGGTACGGCGGCGACCCGAAGGACTACCTGCCGAACGTGCCCGTCGCCTACTGGGGCTTCCGCTGGATGATCGGCTTCGGCATGACGTCCTTCGCCTGCGCCCTGGCGGGCCTCTGGCTCACCCGCAGCCGCCGCTGGGTCGCCCCGGGGAAGCGCACCGCGCCCGACGAGGTGCCCCGGCTGATGCTCACCCCCACCCGCGAGCTCGGCCCGGAGCTCACCCGGTGGGGCTGGCGCGTCGGCATCCTCACCATGGGCTTCCCGCTGCTCGCCAACTCCTGGGGCTGGATCTTCACCGAGACCGGCCGCCAGCCGTGGGTGGTCTTCGGCCTGATGCGCACCTCCGACGCGGTCTCGCCCGGCGTCTCCCTCGCCGAGCAGCTCACCACCCTCATCGGCTTCACCCTGCTCTACGCCGCGCTCGCCGTCGTCGAGGTGCGCCTGCTGGCGACGTACGCCAAGGCCGGACCGGTCACCTCCGAGCGGCCCCCGGAGAAGGACCCCGTCCTGCGCGGCCCCGGCGGCCCCGCCGGCGGCGACCCCGACGGCGAGGACGCCGACAGGCCCCTCGCCTTCGCCTACTGACGGCCCGTCGCAGGAATCAGGAGACAGCGGACCATGCACCTCCACGACGTCTGGTTCATCCTCATCGCCGTCCTGTGGACCGGCTACTTCTTCCTGGAGGGCTTCGACTTCGGCGTCGGCGTCCTCACCCGGCTCCTGGCGCGCGACGAGCGCGAGCGCCGGGTCCTGATCAACACCATCGGCCCGGTCTGGGACGGCAACGAGGTGTGGCTCCTCACCGCGGGCGGCGCCACCTTCGCGGCCTTCCCCGACTGGTACGCCACCCTCTTCTCCGGCTTCTACCTGCCGCTCTTCGCGATCCTGGTCTGCCTGATCGTGCGCGGCGTCGCCTTCGAGTACCGGGCCAAGCGCGACGGCGCGCGGTGGAAGCGGAACTGGGAGCAGGCGATCTTCTGGACCTCGCTGCTGCCCGCGTTCCTCTGGGGCGTGGCCTTCGCGGACATCGTCCGCGGCGTCCCGATCGACCGGCACAAGGAGTACGCCGGCGGCCTCCTCGACCTGCTCCACCCGTACGCGCTGCTGGGCGGCCTGGTGACGCTGACCCTGTTCACCTTCCACGGCGCCGTCTTCACCGCGCTGAAGACCCTCGGCCCGATCCGCGAGCGGGCCCGCGCCCTCGCCGGGCGGCTCGGCCTGCTCACCGCGGTCCTCGCCGCCGCCTTCCTGGTGTGGACGCAGGCCGGCACCGGCAACGCCCGCAGCCTCGCCGCCCTCGTCCTCGCCGTCGCGGCGTTGCTCGGCGCGCTCGCCCTCAACCGGGCGGGCCGCGAGGGCTGGGCGTTCACCTGCTCGGGCCTCACGGTCGCGGCGGCGGTGGGGATGCTCTTCCTGGCGCTGTACCCGGACGTGATGCCCTCCACCCTGGACCCGGCGTGGAGCCTCACCGTCGCCAACGCCGCCTCCTCCGCCTACACGCTCAGGATCATGACCTGGGTGGCGGTGGTCTTCACCCCGCTCGTGCTGCTCTACCAGGGCTGGACCTACTGGGTCTTCCGCCGCCGCATCGGCGTGCAGCACATCCCGGCCCCGGCCCACGCGGCGGCCGTGCCCGCCCCCGCCGGCCCCGCCGGGACGGCCGTCCCCGCCGAGCCCGCCGCCGACCGCCCGTGAAGCCCGTCGACCCGCGGCTGCTCCGGTACGCCCGCGCCACCCGGCCCTTCCTCGCCGCGTCCGTGCTCCTCGGCGCGGCGGGGGCCGGCCTGGTCGTCGCCCAGGCCGGGCTGGTCGTCCACGTCGTGGTGCGGGCCTTCCAGCACCACGACGGCGCCGCCGCGCTGCGCACCCCGCTGCTGCTCCTCGCCGCGACCGCGGCCGGGCGCGCCGCCGTCGCCTGGCTCACCGAGCTCGCCGCGCACCGCGCCTGCGCCGCCGCCAAGTCCGAGCTGCGCACGCAGCTGCTGGACCACGCCGTCCGCCTGGACCCGGCCGGCGCCGCCGGGGGCCGCCGCACCGGCGAGCTCACCGCCCTCGCCACCCGCGGCATGGACGCGCTCGACGACTACTTCGCCCGCTACCTCCCGCAGCTGGCGCTCGCCGTCGTCGTCCCCGGCCTGGTCCTGCTGCGGATCCTGGGCGCCGACTGGCCGTCCGCCGTCCTGGTCGCCGCGACCCTCCCGCTCATCCCCCTCTTCATGGTGCTGATCGGCCTCGCCACCCGGGGTGTGACGGACCGTCAGTGGCGCACCCTGGCCCGGCTCTCCCACCACTTCCTCGACGTGGTGGCCGGCCTGCCCGACCTCAAGGTCTTCGGCCGCGCCAAGGCCCAGGCCCGCGCCGTCGCCCGGGTCACCGACGACTACCGCCGCGCCACCCTGCGGACGCTGCGCATCGCCTTCCTCTCCTCCTTCGCCCTGGAGCTGCTCTCCACCCTCTCCGTCGCCCTGGTCGCCGTCTCCGTCGGCTTCCGCCTGGTCGACGGCACCCTCGGCCTGGAGACCGGCCTGCTGGTCCTCGTCCTGGCCCCGGAGGCGTACCTGCCGGTCCGCCAGGTCGGCGTCCACTACCACGCCAGCGTCGAGGGACTGGCGGCCGCCGACCGGGTCTTCGCCGTCCTGGAGACCCCGCCGCCCCCCGCCGGCACGGCCCCCGCCCCCGGCCTCGCCGGCGCCGCGGTCACCGCCGCCGGGATCACCGTCACCCACCCCGGCCGCACCGCCCCCGCCCTGCGGGGCGCCGGCCTCTCCCTCGCCCCGGGCGAGACCGTCGCCCTCACCGGGCCGAGCGGCGCCGGCAAGTCCACCCTGCTCTCCGTCCTGCTCGGCTTCACCCGGCCCGACGCCGGGACCGTGCGGATCACCGCCGCCGACGGCACCGTCCACGACCTCGCCGACCTCGACCCGGACAGCTGGCGGCGGCAGATCGCCTGGGTGCCGCAGCGGCCGCGCCTCTTCGCGGGCACCGTCGCCGACAACGTCCGCCTCGCCCGCCCCGACGCCTCCGACGCCGAGGTCCGCGCCGCGCTGCGCGCCGCCCACGCCCTCGACTTCACCGACCGGCTGCCCCGCGGCGGCGACACCCCGCTCGGCGAGGGCGGCACCGGCCTGTCCGCCGGGCAGCGGCAGCGGATCGCCCTCGCCCGCGCCCTCCTCGCCGACGACCGGCCGCTGGTCCTGCTGGACGAGCCCACCGCCGCCCTGGACGGGGAGAGCGAGGCCGCCGTCGTCGAGGCCGTCCGCGCCCTGGCCGCCGACCCGCGCCGCACCGTGCTGCTGGTCGCCCACCGCCCGGCGCTGCTCGCCGCCGCGGACCGGCGCGTCGCGCTGTCCGCCCCCGCGGCGCCGGGCGGCCCGGCCGCCGGGGCCGTACCGGCAGGCGAGGTCCCGGCCGGTACGGGCCCGGCCGCGCCCGCCGCCGGTCCGGAGCCCGCCGCCGCAGCCGCCCGCGCGGCGGTGCCCGCCGCCGTCCCCGCGCCCGCCCCGGCGCCGGACGCCCCCGGGCCCGCCGTCCCGGCCCCCGCCCCGGGCGGCTCCCCGCTGCGCCGCGTCACCGGCCTCGCCCGCGCCGCCGCCCCCCGCGGCCGCCTCGCCCTCTCCGCCCTCCTCGGCAGCCTCGCCCTCGGCAGCGCCACCGCCCTCATGGCCACCTCCGGCTGGCTGATCTCCCGGGCCTCCCAGCAGCCGCCGGTCCTCACCCTGATGGTCGCCGTCACCGCCGTCCGCGCCTTCGGCATCGGCCGCAGCCTCTTCCGCTACGCCGAGCGGCTGCTCTCCCACGACACCGTGCTGCGCGCCCTCGGCGGCCTGCGCGCCGCCGTCCTCGTCCGCCTGGAGCGCCTCGCCCCCGCCGGCCTGCACGCCGCCGGCGGGTTCCGCCGCGGCGACCTGCTCTCCCGCCTGGTCGCCGACGTGGACGCCGTCCAGGACTGGTTCCTGCGCTGGCGCCTGCCCGCCGCGGCGGCCGCCGCCGTCTCCGCCGCCGCCTCCCTCGGGCTCGCCGCCGTCCTGCCCGCCGCCGGCGCGGTGCTCGCCGCCGGACTGCTGCTGGCGGGCGCCGCCGTGCCCGCGCTCTCCGGCGCCCTCGCCCGCCGCACCGAGCGGCGGACCGCGCCCGCCCGCGGCGCCCTCGCCACCGGCGTCGTCGACCTGCTCACCGGCACCGCCGAACTCGCCGCCGCCGGGGCCCTGCCCCGCCGCCTGGCCGCCGTCCGCGCCGCCGACGCCGACCTCACCCGGCTCGCCGCCCGCTCCGCCGCCACCGCCGGCCTGGGCTCCGGCCTCACCGCGCTCGTCACCGGCCTCACGGTCACCGCCGCCGCGGCGGCCGGCGTCCGGGCCACCGCCTCCGGCGCGCTCGACGGCGTCCTGCTCGCCGTGGTGGTGCTCACCCCGCTCGCCGCCTTCGAGGCCGTCGCCGGCATGCCGCTGGCCGCCCGGTCCCGCCAGCGCAGCCGCGCGGCCGCCGCACGGCTCGCCGAGGTCCTGGACGCCCCCGACCCGGTCCGCGAGCCCGCGCACCCCGTGCCGCTGCCCGACCGCCCCCTGCCGGTCGCCGTCCGCGGCCTGCGCGCCCGCTGGCCCGGACAGGGCGAGGACGCCCTCGCCGGGATCGACCTCGACCTGTCCGCCGGCCGCCGCGTCGCCGTCGTCGGGCCCTCCGGCTCCGGCAAGACCACCCTGGCCGCCGTGCTGCTCCGCTTCCTCGACCCCGCCGCGGGGTCCGTCACCCTCGGGGAGTTTCCACAGGCTGTGGACAGCCGCGCGCTCGACGGCGACGACGTCCGGCGGACCGTCGGCCTCTGCGCCCAGGACGCCCACCTCTTCGACAGCTCGCTCCGCGAGAACCTGCGGCTCGCCCGCCCCGGCGCCGACGACGCCGACCTGCGCCGCGTCCTGGCCGCCGCCCGCCTGCTGACCTGGGTCGACTCCCTGCCCGAGGGCCTGGACACCATGGTCGGGGAGCACGGCGCCCGGCTGTCGGGCGGCCAGCGGCAGCGGCTCGCCCTCGCCCGCGCCCTGCTCGCGGACTTCCCCGTCCTCGTCCTCGACGAGCCCGCCGAGCACCTCGACCTGCCCACCGCCGACGCCCTCACCGCAGACCTGCTCGACGCCACCGCCGACCGCGCCACGCTGCTCGTCACCCACCGCCTGGCCGGCCTCGCCGCGGCAGGCGTCGACGAGGTGCTCGTCCTCGACCGCGGCCGGGTGGTGCAGCGCGGGACCTGGGACGACCTGGCCGGGCAGGACGGGCCGCTGCGCACGATGTGGCGGCGCGAGCAGGAGGCCGACCTGGCGGTGGCCGCGATCTGACGCAGCGTCACCCCGGCTGTCCGGTCACATGGTCACGCGGCCGCCCGGTCGCGGGGCCGCCCGGTCCCCGGGACCGCACCGGGGCCGACGTCCGCCCGCCGCCCGGCGGGCGGTCCGCCGGTGCGGACGGTCCGGGGCACGGCACGGCACAACAAGGCACGGCAAGGCCCGCGCCCGCCGGGCCGGGTACCGGGACCCGCCCGTCCTACCCTGCGTACCCGTCCGCGAGCTCCCGCAGCAGCTCCTCCACCACCAGCGCCACCCCGTCCTCGTCGTTGCGGGCGGTGTGGCGCCCGGTCGCGGCCAGCACCTCCGGGTGCGCGTTGGCCACGGCGTACGCCGTGCCCGCCCACGCCAGCATCGGCAGGTCGTTGGGCATGTCGCCGAACGCCACCACGTCCTCCGCCGCCGCGCCCCGCACCTCGCACCAGCGGGCCAGGGTGCTCGCCTTGGACACCCCCGACGCGCTGATCTCCAGCAGCGCGATCGAGCTGGACCGGGTGAACTCCGCCAGCTCGCCCGCCGCCTCCCGGCCCCGCAGCAGGAAGGCGTCCGGGTCCAGCTCCGGGTGGCGGGCCAGGATCTTGAAGACCGAGTGGGCGTCGCCCGCCGCCAGCAGCTCCTCCGCCGGGGCGATCCGGTGCACCGCGTCCGCGTCCCACAGCAGCGCCGGGTAGTCGGGCTCGTGCGAGAAGCCCGTCGGGTACTCGAACGCGAACGTCGTCCCCGGCAGCCGGTGCCGCAGCCGCTCCACCACCGCCAGCGCGTCCTCCGCCCGCAGCGGGTAGCTCTCCAGCAGCTCCTGGCGGCGCACGTCGTACACCGCGCCGCCGTTGGAGCAGATCGCCACCCCGTGGCCGCCGATGTGGCCGCTCACCGCCTCCATCCAGCGCGGCGGCCGGCCCGTCACGAAGACGATGCACAGGCCCGCCTGCTCGGCGGCCGCCAGGGCGGCCTGCGTCCGCGGGGAGAGCGTGCCGTCGCTGCGCAGCAGGGTGCCGTCCAGGTCGGTGGCGACGATCCGCGGCCGGCGCGCGCCGGACGGCCCGGCGGGGACGCCCTGCACGCCGGTC
The DNA here is from genome assembly GCF_042895785.1 of Streptomyces sp. NPDC001380. Classification (NCBI taxonomy): domain Bacteria; kingdom Bacillati; phylum Actinomycetota; class Actinomycetes; order Kitasatosporales; family Streptomycetaceae; genus Streptomyces; species Streptomyces sp. NPDC001380. The sequence continues at coordinate 182,842 of NZ_JBIAWP010000006.1, forward strand.
GCGCCCTGCACGCCGCCGGGGTGCCGGACGCCGTTCGCGCGGTGGACACCGGCGGCGTCCTGCCGGTCGGGTGTGGGGGAGGTCGTGGTCACCGGTCCATCCTCGCCCACGGGGCCCGCGTCCGGACCCCCGCCTGCACGGACGGCGTGCTCCGGGCCCGCCGCGGGGACCGGGGCACGCCGGAACGGCGGGGGCGGAGGCGGGTCAGCCGAGCCGGGCCAGGCCCTCGGCGGCGATCTCCTCGAAGACGGCCGGGTCGGTGTCGAAGACCGAGCCGGGCACCGGCCAGTGCACGACGATCTCGGTGACGCCGATCTCCCGGTAGCGGCCCGCGTAGTCCACGAAGGCCTCCAGGGAGTCCAGCGGCCGCTCCTGCGTGGAGCCCTGCAGCAGCACCTTCTCCAGGCCCCCCGGGTCGCGCCCGGCCGCCGCGCAGGCGTCCGCGAGGCGGCCGACCTGCTCGGCGATCACCGCCGGGCAGCGGTCCGCGGGGACGTCGCCGGCGCCGCGCGGGTCGCCGTAGGAGATCCAGCCCTGGCCGTGCTCCGCGGCCAGCCGCAGCCCGCGCGGGCCGGTGGCGGCCACGTACAGCGGGACGCGGGGGCGCTGCACGCAGCCCGGGACCATCCGCGCCTCGTGCGCCGAGTAGAACCGGCCCTCGGCGGTGGTGACCTCGTCGGTCAGCAGCCGGTCCAGCAGCGGCACGAACTCGCCGAACCGGTCCGCCCGCTCGCGGGGCGTCCAGGCCTCCTGGCCGAGCGCGGTCGCGTCGAACCCGGTCCCGCCGGCCCCGACGCCCACCGTGAGCCGCCCGTCGGAGACGTCGTCGACCGACATGAGGTCCTTGGCCAGGGTCACCGGGTGCCGGAAGTTGGGCGAGGTCACCATCGTGCCGATCCGGATCCGCTCCGTCACCGCCGCCGCGGCCGTCAGCGTCGGGACCGCCCCGAACCACGGCTCGTCCCGGAACGACCGCCACGACAGGTGGTCGTAGGTGTACGCGGCGTGGAAGCCCAGCTCCTCGGCCCGCCGCCAGATCTTCTGCCCCTCGCTCCACCGGTGGATGGGGAGGATCACCGTGCTCAGACGCATGGCCCCGACCCTACGGGAACCGTGTCCGCCGGCTCCGGGCGTCGGGACCGGGGGCCCGACTCCCGCCCCCCGGGTCCCGGCTCCTCCGCGCCTGTGGGCGGGCCACCGGCCGTGGGGCCCCGCCGGCGGCCCGCCCCCCCGGGCACGGTCCGCCGGCGGGGCGGCCGGGGTCAGGCGACGCCGTCCTCCCACCACCAGAACTGCGAGCCGTAGGGGTACTCGATGCGGCTGTCGACGTGCTGCCAGGAGACCGAGTACGTCTCCAGGCCGGAGAAGCCGCAGGTCTCGGCGATCCGGTACACGCTGAGGGTGGACAGGCCGGAGACGACCGTGTCGGCTGCGACGCCGTAGGTGTGCATGCTGTTCGACGCGCCGCCGACCTGCGCGTTGTAGGCGGTGCTGCGGAAGCCGGAGTTGATGGTGACCGCGCGGTCGCCGGCCTTCCTCCGCAGCGCCTCCAGCTTGTACATCAGCCGCCGCACGTTCTCCTTCACCTGGGCGGAGCCGACGTTCCCGCCGCCGAAGCCGGAGCCGTCGTGCGAGGTGAACTCGCTCCACTCGAAGTGCGCCGTCGAGCCGTCGGCACTCTCCAGGGAGTTGAGCACCTGCTGCGTCTGCGGCCCCGCCACGCCGTCGGCGCCCAGCCCGTACGCGGACTGGAACCGCTGGAGCGCGGCCGCGGTGCCCGCGCCGAAGGAGCCGTCCACGGCCACGCAGGTCTGCTGGGGCGAGGCGGCGGCCCAGCCGGCGATCCTGATCTGCAGCTCGGTGACGTCGGCGCCGCTCGCCCCCTGCTGGAGGGTGCGCGACCAGCCGTACGCGGCCGCGGGCCGGGCCAGGCCCAGGTCCAGAGCACCTGCCGCGCCCACGGCGGCGGCGAGGCCCAGGGCGCCCCGGAGCAGGGTGCGGCGGGTCGTGCGGGCGCCGGGGGCCGCTGTCCCGGGGGCTGCCGTCTCGTCCGTCATCGGGTCCTCTCCTCGGGGTGCACGGGTGCGGGTGGGGGTGCGGGGCGGTGCGTGCCGTGGTCCGGCCGGTCCGGTCGGGCCGGTCATGCGACCAGGGCCTGCCAGGTGGCGGTGCCGACGACGCCGTCGACGGCGAGTCCGTGGGAGGACTGGAAGGAGCGGACGGCGGTGCCGGTGGCCGGGCCGAAGGAGCCGTCGACGGTCAGCGACGAGCCGCGGGCGTTCAGCTGGCTCTGGACCGCGGAGACCGCTGGCCCGCTGCTGCCCTGCTGCACGGTGGTGACGAGCGCCTGCCAGGTGGCGGTGCCGACGACGCCGTCGACGGTGAGTCCGTGGGAGGACTGGAAGGAGCGGACGGCGGTGCCGGTGGCCGGGCCGAAGGAGCCGTCGACGGTCAGCGACGAGCCGCGGGCGTTCAGCAGGTACTGCACGGTCCTCACCCGCTCCCCGGTCTGCCCCTGCTGCACCACGGGCCAGGTCGAGGACGGCGGCGGGGTGCCGCCGTCGCCGCGGGCGAACGCCTGGAGGTCGGCGTAGCTGCCGTTGAAGGCGTCCTGGTCGCCGGGGAAGGTGCCGGAGTCGGCGTACTGCCAGACCGTCTGGGCGGACCAGCCGGCGGGCAGGGTGCCGGGGGAGGAGGCGTACCGGGCGAGCCAGAGCGGGTTGGTGGAGCCGAAGGCCGCGCTGTTCCCGGTGCAGGTGGTCCACCAGTCGGTGGTGGTGTAGATGGCCGGGTAGCGGCCGGTGCGGGCGCGGACCTCGTCGCTGAAGGCGCGGATCCAGGAGACCATCGCGCTCTGGCTCAGCCCGTAGCAGGAGGCGCCGTAGGGGTTGTACTCGATGTCGAGGGCGGGCGGCAGGGTCCACCCGTCGGCGGTCCAGCCGCCGCCGTGGCCGGTGAACCAGTCGGCCTGGGCGGTGCCGCCGGAGTTGTTCGGCAGGGCGAAGTGGTAGGCGCCGCGGATGAGCCCGGCGTTGCGGGCGCCCGTGTACTGCGCGGAGTACGTGGGGCTGGTGTAGGTGGTCCCCTCGGTGGCCTTGACGTAGGCGAAGGAGGCCCCGGCGGCCTTCACCGACGCCCAGTCGACGGTGCCCTGGTAGGAGCTCACGTCGAGGCCGGCGGTGCCGCCTGCGGCGAGCGCGGGTGCGGGCGCCGCGGGGGAGGCGGCCGCGGTCCGCTGCCGCTGCAGTCCGGAGCCGGCGTGGTCGGCGTCCGGGTGGGTCATCCGGGTGGGCACGGGGGCCGACCGGGGCGCGGGGTCGTGGGCGGTGGCCGTGCCGGGCGCGGCGAGGAGGAGGGCGGCCGCGGCGGCGAGGGCTGCCGCCGCGGCGACGGGGCGGCGGAGCGCGGCTCCCGCGCGGTCGCGGGGGGAGGCGCTGCGGGCGACGGGCATGGATGTCCCCTGGTGGTCGATGGTGCAATGGTGTGACCATGACAGCCGGGATCGTACGCGCACGGAAAGGAGACCGGGAAGAGGTCCGGACCCGTTCGCTCCGCGGGCCGGCCGGGTGCGGCCGCCCGGCGGGGCGGGCGGGACCGGCGGACCGGGCCGGACCGGTAACGAATCGGGCGGCAGTATTCGAGCAGTTGCGGACACGTCAGGCATAAGCGCGTTGTCCGTGTCCGGATGGGTCGCCATAATCGCAGCTCAACCGTGCGCGGGCGCCCCCGCCGGGCGGTGCCTGACCGCCCTGTCCGGACCGCCCTGTCCGGACCGCCCTGTCCGGACCGCCCTGTCCGGACCGCCCCGTTCGGACCGCGACGGACCCCGACGCCCTGGGAGTGAGCCGTGCACCCGCCCGAGCAGCCGGCGACGGCCGGGCCGCCGCCCGCAGGCCTGCCGGCCGCCCCGCCGACCCTCACGCCGCCCGGCCCGGCTGCGGTGCCGCTCCCCGCCGCCGCACCCGCAGGCGGCCCCGCGGCCCGGCCCCGGCGGCTCCCCCGGGTCCTCGGCGCTGCCCTCGCCGCCACCGGCCTGCTCGCGGTCACCGCCACCGCCGCCGCGGTGACGGTCGCGGTGGGCCGCCCCGCCGGGCGGGCCCCGGCAGCGCAGGCCGCGCCCGCGGGCGGCGCGTCCGCGGCGGCGGGTCCGTCCGCCGCGCCGTCCCCCTCCCCGTCCGCCACCGGGCGGCCCGCTGCCGCCGCCACCGGCACGCCGAGTGCCTCCCCGACGCCCCGCTCCACCGTGACGGGCCGGGTGTCCGCCGCCGGCCACACCGGCGACCTGCGCTTCTTCCTGCTGCCCGTGCCCGGCGACGCCGAGGTGTACGGAGCCGCCGACGGCACGCGGCTCTCCCTCTCCGCCGTGGCGGCGAGCTTCGGGAACACCGCCTCGACCCGGCGCATCCTCGGCGACTACGGCTTCCGCTCCGCCGCCTACCGCACCTACCGGACCGCGGACGGGAAGGCCGAGGTGACGGTCCGTCTGATCAGGTTCGGCAGCACCGCCAAGGCCGACTGGTTCGTCCGGGGCATCTCGATGCGCGGCACCTCCCTCCCGGTGTCCGCGGGCGGCGGCTCCCGCGCCTTCCTCGTCAAGCCCCGGGAGGAGGGCGGCACCGGCTCCCTGGTCGGCCTCCTCCACCAGGGCGACGTCGAGGCCGAGATCACCGTCCAGGTCAAGGGCGACCCGGGCGGGGCGCCGAACCGCGCACTGCTCAACGGCCTGATGAGGCGCCAGTACCAGCGTCTGCGCACCGGCCGCTGAGTCCTCTCGGCGTCCCGCACCGCACCCGACCCCTCCCGTGGAGCACCCCTTGAGCACCGACGCCGCGGAGCAGCGCGCTCCCGAGCCGGTACCGGAAACGGACCGCCGGCAGCCCTTCGGGCCCGGCGGGACCCCCGTCCCGTCCGACGCCCGGACCCCCGTCCCGTCCGACGCCCGGACCCCCGTCCCGTCCGACGCCCGTGCCGTCGACGCCCGGACCGCCGCCGCCCTGTCCGCCGCGGCCCGGGCCGCCGCCGCCCTGTCCGCCGCCGACCCCTCCCCGGCCGCCCCGGACGCCGCCGCGGGGGCGGACCCCGCCCCCGGAGGCCGCCGCCCCCGGCCCCGCACCGCGGTGCTGCTGGCGTCCGCCCTCCTGCTGGGCGTCCTCGGCGGCGCCGGGACCGGTTACGCCGTCCAGGCCGGCCGCCCGCCCACACCCCTGCCGCCCCTCGCCGCCCCCGCGCCGCACTACCCGGCGCGGCCGGCCACCGCCGCCGAGGCCGCCGCCGCGGCGCCCGCCCCGCTCGGCCTCGACGGCGACCTGCGCAAGCTCCTGCTCAAGAGGCCCGCGGGCACCCGGACGTGGGGCTTCCTCCCGGGCGAGGACGGCTGGATGCCCGCCGACCGGATGGCCCTGCTGTGGGGCGACTCCGGGGAGGTCTTCTCCTCCCTGCTCGACGACGGCTTCCGCCGCGCCGCGACCGTCAGCTGGCTGGAGGGCCGGGCCGGCGTCCGGATCCGCCTGATCCAGTACCAGTCCGGCAGCAGCGACCACGTGACGGAGGCGGTCCAGGACGCCGTCCACTGCAGCCGCTTCACGGACACCCCCTGCACCTCCCGGGCGATCCCCGGCACGGCCACCGGCCTGGCCTACGTCACCCGCCGCAGCCAGACGTACGCGGACTCCCGGGAGCGGTTCTACTACGGGCTCGCCGTGGCCCGGCGCGGCGACGTCGTGATGCGCATCGACGTGCACGCGCCGCGGCCGGTGGACCTCCGCCACCTCCTCGACCTCGCCCGGCGCCAGTGGGAGCGGCTGTGAACGACCTCGACCCCCCGGTCCACCCGGACCCCGCCGTCCACCCCGCCGTCCACCCCGCCGTCCACCCCGCCGTGCCCGCTGCCGCGCTCCCCGCGCCGCCTCCCGTGCCGCGCGCCGGGCAGCGGCCCGCCCGGCGCCGCACCGCCCTGCGCGCGCTCGCCGCCGTCGCGGCGGCCGCCGCCGCCGGTGTGGGGATCGGCGAGGTGCTGCTGCACACCGCCTACCGCGACGCCGGCGCCGCGGCCGCCGCTCCCGCCGCCGCCGCGCCCTCCCCCTCGCCCTCCTTCGGGGCCAGGTCCAACGGCAACCACTTCGGCCCGCTGCGCGGCCTGCTGCTCCCCGTCCCCGACGGCTACCGCCCCGGCCCCGACCACGGGGAGCTCGGCAACGACACCGAACTGGACGGCGGACAGCTCGCGGCCCGCATGCGGCAGGCCCTCCGGGAGGTGCCCCGGAAGAACCGCAGCCGGGTCGAGAGCGCGTGGCGCTCCCTGCACCTGCGTGCGAGCGGCCTGCGCACCTACCGGTCCGACGACGGCGCGTTCATGGTGGAGATGAGCCTCGACCAGTTCAACCAGCACGCCGTGAAGGCCGCGGGCGCCTTCGAGAGCGCGCTCGTCGACGTCTCCGGCGCGTTCCGGCGCGGACCCGCCGTCCCCGGCCACCCCGGGGCCCGCTGCGTCCTGCCGCCGGTCGAGCCGTCCGCACAGATCGACTACATGACCTGCTTCGCCGCCGAGGGGGACCTCCTGGTCACCATGGAGACCACCGGCGTCGCACCGCTGAACAAGGACCGGGCCGTGCAGCTGTTCAAGAGCCAGCTCGACCGCCTGGCGCCCCCGGGAGCAGCCGTATGACGGACCGCCGGCCCACCACCACCGCCGTCCCGACCGCGGCCGTGACCGCGGCCGCTGCGGTCACCGCGCCCGTCGGCCGGGCCTCCGACCGGGCCGCCGCTCCGGGGGAGGGCGGCGCGGCGCGGAGCCGCCCCCGGCTGCGGGCCGCCCTCCGGTGGGGCGCGGCCGTCCTGGTCCTCGGCCTGTCCGGCACGGCCGCCGCCCTCGCGGTCGCCGCGCCCGACCGCACCGACCTCCCGGGCCTGCGCACCCCCTCCGACGGCCGCTACGCCTTCCCGCCGGCGTCCCTCCCCCCGCTGCCCGCCGGCCGGCCCGCCCCCTTCTCCTCCGCGGGCGACGGCAGGCACTGGGCGGACCTGCGCGGCCTGCTGCTGCCCGCCCCGCGGCAGGCGGTCGGCCCGGCCGTCCCCGCCTCCTCCGGCCCCGCCGGGAAGGAGTGCGCCGCCTTCGCCGCGCTCTTCGCCGACCCCGCGGCGATCGGCCGCTCGCTCCGGGAGGAGGCCTGCCGGCGCGGCACCGGCCGCAGCTGGACCACGGCCGGCGGCACCCGCACCGAGATCCGCCTGGTGGGCTTTGCCTCCGCCGACGAGGCGCAGGCCTTCCACGCCGCCGTCATCGAGGCGGAGCCCGCGCGGGTGCGCGGCGGCATCGTCGACACCACCGACGACTTCACCGTCCCGCCCGGCACCAACCTGAACGCCGCGAGCCGCCACGAGGGCCCCGCGGGGAGGCAGCGGACCACCGCCCGGGCCGCGTACCTGCGGTCCGGCGACACCGTCGGCGTCGTCCTCATGACGGACCCCCGGGGCGTGCCGGACACGGCGTTCCGCCAGGTGGTCTCCGACCAGGCCGGCCTGCTCGGCTGATCCGCGCCGTGCCCCGCGGTGCCGACCCCTAGGGGACGGCACCGCCGGGCGTACGCCGCGAGGACCAGGGACGATCACCTTCCCAGCCCATGCCGGCACCGGCCCGGCGGCGCTAGGTTTCCCCCGTGTCGTCAGTCATCGCAACGGACAGCCTCACCAAGCGGTTCCCACGGGTCACCGCCCTCGACCGGCTCACCGTGGACGTGCAGCCCGGTGTCGTCGGCCTGGTCGGATCCAACGGCGCGGGCAAGTCCACGCTCATCAAGATCCTGCTCGGCCTGGCGCCCGCCACCTCCGGGACCGCGCGCGTCCTCGGGCTGGACGTGGCGGCCGACGGTCCCGCCATCCGCGAGCGGGTGGGCTACATGCCCGAGCACGACTGCCTGCCGCCGGACGTCTCGGCGACCGAGTTCGTGGTCCACATGGCCCGGATGTCCGGCCTGCCGGCCGCCGCCGCCCGCGAGCGCACCGCCGACACCCTGCGCCACGTCGGCCTCTACGAGGAGCGGTACCGGCCCGTCGGGGGCTACTCCACCGGCATGAAGCAGCGGGTGAAGCTGGCCCAGGCGCTGGTGCACGACCCGCAGCTGGTGCTGCTGGACGAGCCCACCAACGGCCTCGACCCGGTCGGCCGCGACGAGATGCTCGGCCTGATCCGCCGGATCCACACCGACTTCGGCATCTCCGTCCTGGTCACCTCGCACCTGCTGGGCGAGCTGGAGCGCACCTGCGACCACCTGGTCGTCATCGACGGCGGGCGGCTGCTGCGCTCCTCCTCCACGGCCTCCTTCACCGAGGCCACCCAGGTCCTGGCCGTCGAGGTCGCCGCCGACGACGGCTGGGCCGACCACGCCGGCCGTGCCGACCGGGCCGGCCGGACCGCCGACCCCGAGGCCGCCGTGCGCGAGCACCTCGCCGCCGCCGGGCTCACCGTGCGGGCCGAGGGCGCCCCCGGGGAGCCGGGGGGCCGGATCACGCTGGTGGAGATCGAGGGCGACGGCACCTACGACACCGTCCGCGACGCCGTCGCGGGCCTCGGCCTCGGCCTGGTCCGCATGGAGCAGCGCCGCCACCGCGTCGTCGAGGTCTTCCACGACGGCGACGCGGACGGCGACGGCGGGCACGCCGCGGCCGTCCCGCCCGCAAGGACCGCAGCACCCACGGAAGGGGAGTCCGCAGATGCCGGTGCCGCCTGAGGCCGCGACCGCACCCCCGGGGACCGGGGTCATCCACGACATCGGCTACCGCCCCTACACCGGGCCGCGTCTCGGCCGCGCCCACGCCGCCCGCGCCCTCTTCGTGCAGAGCCTGCGCGCCTCCTACGGGCTCGGCCGCTCGGCGCGGTCCAAGGTGCTGCCGATGCTGCTGCTCGGCGCGATGTGCGCCCCGGCGCTGATCGTCGTCGCCCTCGCGGTCATGACCCGCCAGGACGAGCTGCCGGTCGACTACCCGGGCTACCTCGCCGCCACCAGCACCCTGACCGGCATCTTCCTCGCCGCGCAGGCCCCCGTGATGCTCTCCCGCGACCTGCGGTTCATGACGGTGCCGCTGTACTTCTCCCGGCCGCTCACCCGCACCGACTACGTCCGGGCCAAGACCGCGGCCATGACCGCCGCGCTGCTGGTCCTCACCGCGCTGCCGGTCGTGATCCTCTACGCGGGCGCGCTGCTGGCCGGCATGCCCGTCGGCCACAACACCGCCCACGCGCTGTACGGCCTCGGCACCGCGCTGCTCTACTCCGTGCTCTACGCCTCCGTCGGCCTGGTGGTCGCCGCCGCGACCCCGCGGCGCGGCTTCGGGGTGGCGGCGGTCATCGGCGTGCTGATCGTCTCCACCACGGTGGCCGGCATCACCTGGGCCCTGCTCGACGGGCCCGGCGGCTCCGGCGGTGCCGACTGGGCCTCGCTGCTCTCCCCGTCCACCCTGGTCGACGCGCTGTCCGGCTGGGTCTTCCGGCTGCCGCACGAGGACGGCCCGGGCTCGGTCTCCTCCGGGGCCGTGGGAGCCGTCGCCCTCCTCGAGTTCGCCGCCGTCGCCGCCGCCTGCCACCTGCTGCTGCTGCGCAGGTACCGAAAGTTCTGACAGGGAGTCAGCCACCTCATGGCCACCATCAGCATCGACGGCGTCTCCCGCTGGTTCGGCAACGTCGTCGCCGTCAACGACGTCTCGCTCACCGTGGGCCCCGGCATCACCGGGCTCCTCGGCCCCAACGGCGCGGGCAAGTCCACCCTCATCCACATGATGAGCGGCTTCCTGCCGCCCTCCGCCGGCTCCGTCACCCTCGACGGGCAGCCCGTCTGGCGCAACCGCGAGGTCTACCGGCAGATCGGACTCGTCCCCGAGCGGGAGGCGATGTACGACTTCCTCACCGGGCGCCAGTTCGTCGTCGCCAACGCCGAGCTGCACGGCCTGCCCGACCCCGGCGCCGCCGCCGCCCGCGCCCTGGCCACCGTGGAGATGGAGCACGCGCAGGACCGGCGCACCGGCACCTACTCCAAGGGCATGAGGCAGCGGGTCAAGATGGCGTCCGCACTGGTCCACGACCCCGCGGTGCTCCTCCTCGACGAGCCGTTCAACGGCATGGACCCCCGCCAGCGCCTCCACCTCATGGAGCTGCTGCGCCGCTTCGGGGCCGAGGGCCGCACCGTCCTCTTCTCCTCCCACATCCTGGAGGAGGTCGAGCAGCTCGCCCGCCACATCGAGGTCGTGGTCGCCGGCCGGCACGCCGCCTCCGGCGACTTCCGCCGCATCCGCCGCCTGATGACCGACCGCCCCCACCGCTACCTGGTCCGCTCCAGCGACGACCGCGCGCTCGCCGCGGCCCTGATCGCCGACGCCTCCACGGCCGGCGTCGAGGTCGACCTGCAGGAGGGGGCGCTGCGGGTCCAGGCCGTCGACTTCCACCGCTTCACCCGGCTGCTGCCGCGCGTCGCGGCGGAGGCCGGCATCCGGCTGTACACCGTCTCCCCGGCCGACGAGTCGCTGGAGAGCGTCTTCTCCTACCTCGTCTCCGCCTGAGGCCCGGACACCCCCGCCCCGGACCCCGGCCCCCGACCCCCGGCCCCCGGACCCCCGTCCGGGCACCGCCCGCCGGGCGCCGAACGCCGCACACGGAACGCCGCACACAGAACGCCGCACACGGAACGCCGCACACCGGCCGACCGCCACCGGACCAGGGAAAGGCCCACCACCGTGAACCCGACCGTCGCCAGGCTGACCGTACACGGCCTGCTCGGCCGCCGCCGCGGCCTGCTGCTGCTGGTCGTCCCCGCGCTGCTCCTGCTCCTCGCCGTGCTGGTGCGCGCCACCAAGGGGCAGGACCACGACATCGCCGTGCAGCTCCTCGGGGGCCTCGCCCTCGGCACCCTCGTCCCGCTGCTCGGCCTGATCTCCGGCACCGGCGCGATCTCCTCCGAGATCGACGACGGCTCCATCGTCTACCTGCTGGCCAAGCCGGAGCCGCGCTGGAGGATCACCGTCACCAAGCTGGCCGTCGCGGTCGGCTGCACCGCCGTCTTCGCCGCCCTGCCGACGCTCCTCGCCGGCCTCGTGCTGTACGGCACCGCCGACGGCCTGGCCGTCGCCTACGCCCTGGGCGCGCTGGCCGCCGGCACCGCCTACAGCGCCCTCTTCCTGCTCCTGGGCACTGTCACCCGGCACGCCGTGGTCGCGGGCCTGATGTACTGCCTGGTCTGGGAGAGCCTGGTCGGCAACTTCGTCCACGGCGCCCGCACCCTCTCCGTCCAGCAGTGGGGCCTGGCGCTGGCCCGGGCCGCCGCCGACCCGGGCGCCGTCACCGCCGACGTCCCCCTCTCCGCCGCCGTCCCGCTGCTGGTCCTCGTCACCCTGGCCGCCACCGCCGCCGCGGCGGTGCGCCTGGCGGGCCTCACCCTCGCGGGCGAGGAGTAGCCCCGGCGCCGGTACCGGCCGGGCCTATCCCAGGACCCGGTCGCGGCCCGCGCCGAAGCCGGCCGCGGCGGCCACCGCGCACAGGGCCAGCATCAGCCCCAGCGGGACCGTCCAGCCGCCCGTCGCCTGCCGCAGCGCGCCCGCCGCCACCGGCCCGGCCGCCGCCACCAGGTAGCCCACCGTCTGCGTCATCCCCGACAGCCGGGCCGCCACCGCGGCGCCCCGCGCCCGCAGCACGATGAAGGAGAGCCCCAGGCCCAGCGAGCCGCCCTGCGCCACGCCGATGAGCAGCGCCCACAGCCACGCCCCGGCCGCGGGGGCCGCGAGCAGGCCGGCGATCCCGGCCGCGTTGAGCGACGCCATGGCGACCGCCAGCCCGCGCTGGCTGCGCATCCGCCCCGCCGCCAGCGGCACCAGGAAGGCGCCCGCCACCTGCACCAGGTTGCTGGACGCGAAGACCAGGCCCGCCTCGCCGCGGTCCATGCCGCCGTCCGCCAGGATGGTCGGCATCCACGCCACCAGCGAGTACACCAGCAGCGACGAGATCCCCATGAAGACGCTGACCTGCCACGCGGTGCGGGACCGCCACACACCCGCCGACGGTGCGGCGGCGGGGACGGCGGAGGCGCCGGCGGCGGGGACGGCGGCCCGCGGTGCGGCTCCGCGCCCCTCGGGACCGGCGGACCGGCCCCGCGCCAGCTGCGGCAGCCACCCGGCCGCCGCCACCAGGGCCAGGACCGACCAGGAGCCCAGCGACGCCCGCCAGCCGCCGAGCGCGTGCTCCAGCGGCACCGACACCGCCGCCGCCAGCGTCGCCCCCACCAGCATCGCGGTGGAGTACACCCCGGTCATCGCCGCGGCCCGCTCCGGGAACTCACGCTTGATCAGCCCCGGCATCGCCACGTTGAGCACCGAGATCGCCACCCCGATCACCACGCAGCCCGCGTAGAGGGCCGCCACTGCGGGCAGCACCCGCAGCAGCACCCCCGCCGCCAGCAGCAGGACGGCGCCCAGCACCACCCGCTCGGTGCCGTGCCGCCGCACCAGCCGGGGTGTCAGCGGGGCACCGGCCCCCTGGAACAGCACCGGGACGGCCGTGACCAGTCCGCTCGCCGCCGACGACAGCCCCAGACCGCGCTGCAGTTCGGCGGCCATCGGGGAGACGGCGGCCAGGCAGGCGCGCATGTTCAGCGCCACCAGCACGATGCCGGCGAGCAGCAGCCCGGTGCGGGCCGGGCCGCTCCGGGCGGCCCCGGCCAGGGCCGACCGGCCCGGTGCCCGCCGCGCGCGGTCGGCACCGGGCCGCCGCGCGTCCGGGCCGGTGCCGGGCCGGAGCGCCGCTCGGGACGGCGGCTGGGGCCGGGGGGATTCGGTGGCGGGCATGGCGGGCTGCGCTCCTCTCGGTGCGTGCCGGGGCGGCCGGGCGCGCGGGGCGGCACGCCGGCAGGGGCACGGAAGGACGGACGGGGTGAGGGACGGACGGCGGGGACGGCGGGACGACGGGGCAGGGCCGGCGCCGTGCGGCGGAGGCCCCCGGCCCGGTCGGGGAGGAGTGGGGGCTACGCCGCTACTTGCGGGCGGCGTTCTCGGCGAGCAGCTGCTCGACCGCCGCCGTCGGCTCCGCCAGCAGGGCCCGGCAGGCCGCCTCGGCCCGCTCGGGGTCGCCGCTCTCGATCGCGTCCACCAGGGCGGCGTGGGTGTCCACGGCCACCTCGGGCATCTCGTGGTCGCCGAAGGCCGTCCGCATCGACTCCCGCACCGAGTCGCCGAAGTACCGGTAGACCTCGGCCAGCGCCGGGTTGTGCGCGGCCTCCACCACCGCGGTGTGGAACTCCAGGTCGTGCTCGACCGTCGCCCCGCGTCCCGTCCGGTCGGGGTGCGCCGCCAGGACCGCGGCCTCGGCGGCGAGGGCGGCCCGCATCCGGGCGACGTCCGCGGGGGTGTGCCGCAGGGCGGCGAGCCGGGCGGCCTCCACCTCCAGGGCGCGCCGCACCTCCAGCACGTCGCGGACCCCGGACCGCTGCACGCCGCGCAGCACCGACGCCGGGTCGCTGGTGGAGCGGACGAAGGTGCCCTCGCCCTGCCGGGAGACCAGCATCCCGGCGTGCACCAGGACCCGGACGGCCTCGCGCACCGTGTTGCGGCCGACCTGGAGCTGCTCGGCGAGCTCGTGCTCGGTGGGGATGCGGTCGCCGACCCGCCAGGCGCCGGCGGCCAGCTGCCCGCGGAGCTGCTCGATGGCGGCGTCGACCAGCGAGCGGCGCCCGGCCGCCCGCAGGGTGCCTCCGGTCCCGGATTCTCCCACGACGCGTCCACCTCCTGCCGCTGCCCGGTCGTCCTGCTGCCCGGTCATCCTACAACCATCGCCGACCTGGTCCTTCCGCCACCTTGGGCCTTCCGCCGGCCCGGGCCTCGGTCGGCCCGGGCCTCGGGCAGTCGCGGGCCCGCGGGAGGGGACCCGGGGCCGCGGGGGACGGCGGGGCCCTTCCGGACGGTGCGCGCGGCCCCCGTGCGGGGCGGCGGCCGCACGGCCGCCGGGTCACCCGGCGGGGAAGAGCCGCTCCAGGACCAGCGCCACGCCGTCCTCGTCGTGGGAGGCGGTGACCTCGTCGGCCGCCGCCCGCAGCTCCGGGTGCGCCCCCGCCACCGCCACGCCCCGGGCGGCCCAGCGCAGCACCGGCACGTCGGCGGGCGTGCCGCCGAAGGCGATCGTCCCGGCGGCGGTGCGGCCCAGGCGGCGGGCGGCGATGGACAGGCCGGTCGCCCTGGTGAGGCCGAGCGGCAGCAGCTCCACGACGCCCTCGCCCGCCGTCGACACGCCCACCAGGCCGCCGACGACCGCGCGGGCCGCCTCCGCCAGGGCGTCGTCGTCCATGCGGGGGTGCTGGACGCACAGCCTGCCGAGCGGGGCGTCCCACAGGCCGTCGCGCCCGTCCAGCCGGGTTGTCGGCAGGCCGGCGACGCGCATCCCGTAGCCGGGGCCGGCCAGCACCACGCCGTCCGGACCGTCCTGGTGGGCGGCCACGGCCAGCGGGCCGACCTCGGCCTCGAGCTCGGCCAGGGCGGCTGCCGCCAGCCGCCGGTCCAGGGTGACCGAGGTGAGCAGGCGGTGCGTGCCGGCGTCGTACACCTGCGCGCCCTGCCCGCACACCGCGAGCCCGGTGTGGCCGACGGCGTCCAGGACCGGCCGGGCCAGCGGGGCCGGGCGGCCGGTGACCACCACGTGCACCGCGCCGGCGGCGGCCGCCGCCGCCAGCGCGGCGGCGGTGCGCCCGGAGACCGTCCCGTCGCTCCTCAGCAGCGCCCCGTCGAGGTCGGTGGCGACCAGCCCGTAGGCGGGCGCCGCCGCCTCCCGCGCGGGGGCGGAGTCCTCCCGTGCGCCGGGCACGGCGGGGTCGGCGTGCAGGGTTCCGTCGGGGGCGGACGTCACCGGGCGACCGGCTCCAGCACCTCGCGGCCTCCCAGGAACGGCCGCAGCGCCTTGGGGACCACCACCGAGCCGTCGGCCTGCTGGTGGTTCTCCAGGATCGCCACGATGGTGCGCGGGACCGCGACCAGGGTGCCGTTGAGCGTCGCCAGCGGGCGGACGCCGCCCTCGCCGCGCATCCGGATGGAGAGGCGGCGCGACTGGTACTCGGTGGTGTTGGAGGTCGAGGTGACCTCGCGGTACTTGCCCTGGGTGGGGACCCACGCCTCGATGTCGAACTTGCGGGCCGCCGAGGCGCCCAGGTCGCCGGAGGCGACGTCGATCACCCGGTACGGGACCTCCAGCGCGTTGAGGAAGTCCTTCTCCCACTGCAGCAGGCGGCGGTGCTCGGCCTCCGCCTCCTCCGGCGTGGTGTAGACGAACATCTCCACCTTGTCGAACTGGTGGACCCGGATGATGCCGCGGGTGTCCTTGCCGTAGGTGCCTGCCTCGCGGCGGAAGCACGGCGAGAAGCCCGCGTACCGCAGCGGCAGCCGGTCCGCGTCGATGATCTCGTCCATGTGGTACCCGGCCAGCGGCACCTCGGACGTGCCGACCAGGTAGAAGTCGTCCTGCTCCAGGCGGAAGACGTTCTCGGCGGCCTGGCCGAGGAAGCCGGTGCCCTCCATGGCGCGCGGCTTGACCAGGGCGGGGGTGAGCATGGGGGTGAAGCCCGCCTCCACGGCCTGGGCGATCGCCATGTTCACCAGGGCCAGCTCCAGCAGGGCGCCGACGCCGGTCAGGTAGTAGAAGCGCGAGCCGGAGACCTTGGCGGCCCGCTCGGTGTCGATGGCGCCGAGGATCCGGCCCAGCTCCACGTGGTCGCGCGCCTCGAAGCCCTCGGCGGCGAAGTCGCGCGGGGTGCCGATCTCCTCCAGGGTGACGAAGTCCTCCTCGCCGCCGACCGGTGCGCCGGGGTCGATGAGGTTGGCGAGCGAGCCCAGCAGGCGCTCCGCCTCCTCGCGGGCCTCGCCCTGCTCGGCGTCGGCGGCTTTGACCTCGGCGGCCAGCGCGGAGGCGCGCCTCAGCAGCTCGGCCTTCTCCTCGCCCTGGGCCTTCGGGATCAGCCTGCCGAGCGTCTTCTGCTCGTTGCGCAGCTCGTCGAAGCGGCTGCCGGAGGACCTGCGCCGCTCGTCGGCGGCGAGGAGGGCGTCGACGAGGCCGACGTCCTCGCCACGGGCACGCTGCGAGGCGCGCACTCGGTCGGGGTCCTCACGGAGCAGGCGAAGGTCAATCACACGCGCAAGCCTACCGGGGCCGCGGGCCGCCGGGCGTCCGCCTTTTCGACGCGGCGGCCGCGGGGAGTGCGGGTGCCCCGGCGTCCGGATGCGAGCGTTCCGGTGACCCCGGGGAGATCCTTTGTCGCTTTCGGACCTGTTTTCTTCATCCGGGCGCGCTGGGGATAACCTGGGATTCCCTGTGGACAACTCGCGCGGCGTCCCCCGTCCGGAGCGTTTCTCCACAGGTCGTGCCGGGCGGGGCGGGGCCCCGGACGCTGCGGCCGGGCGTGTCGCAGAAAGGCGCAAAGCGCCTCATGGGCGAGGGATCGATCGCCCGATCGTGTGAAGTGCCGGCGCTGCCGTGGCGGGATTCCGACATGTCCGACTGAGGGCCGAACGGCCGCAAGCCGCGCTTTGTCGATTCGTCCCCAGGGCTGTGGATAACTCTCGGCCTGTGGAATCCCGTCCTTCTGTCGGGCCGGAGCCGAAAGAGCGGTCCCCCGCGTGGTGGAAAAGTCGACTGATTGACACCGGTCGACCCCGATCGGTGCCGGTCTGCAGCGATCCGCAACGGTCCACGGTGTTCAGGAGGACTCGTCCCGGGGCGTCCGGGGACGCCTCCCCACCCCTCCGGCGGGCCCCGGGCGCGTCCGCCGGGAGCCCGCCCCGGGCCCCCGTCCGGAGCCCGCCCGCAGCCCGCCCGGGATCCCTGCGGCTACCGCTCGCCGCGCCCGTCCAGGCACCGCGCCAGCCAGTCCGCGGCGTCCGCGAAGTCCTCGTCCGAGGTGCCGGGCCGCACCGCCGGCCGCACCTCGTCCGCCCGCGGGTACGAGCCCAGGAAGCGCACCCGGGGGCAGATCCGGTGCAGCCCCATGAGCGCCTCGCCCACCCGCCGGTCCGTGACGTGGCCCTCGAAGTCCAGGGAGAAGCAGTACTTGCCCATGCCCTCGCCGGTCGGCCGCGACTCGATCCGCATCAGGTTCACCCCGCGCGCCGCGAACTCCTGCAGCAGCTCCAGCAGCGCACCCGGGTGGTCGTCGCCCAGCCACACCACCGCCGAGGTCTTGTCCGCCCCCGTCGGCGAGGACGTCCGCCCCGGCCGCCCCACCAGCACGAACCGGGTCGTCGCCGACCGCCCGCCGTGGATGTCGGTGGCCAGCGGCTCCAGCCCGTACAGCCGCGCCGCGAACTCGCCCGCGAACGCCCCGTCGAACCGGCCCTCCTGCACCTGCCGCGCCCCGTCCGCGTTGGACGCCGCCGACTCCCAGTGCGCGTCCGGCAGTTCGGCCTCCAGCCACCGCCGCACCTGCGGCTGCGCCACCGGGTGGCCGGTCACCGTCTTCACGTCCGCCAGCCGCGTGCCGGGCCGCACCAGCAGCGCGAAGGCGATCGGCATGAGCACCTCGCGGTAGATCATCAGCGGGGCGCCGGTGGCCAGCTCGTCCACCGTGGCGGTCACCCCGCCCTCGACCGAGTTCTCGATCGCGACCAGCGCGCCGGCGGCCTGTCCGCGCCGCACCGCGTCGAGCACGGCCGGCACCGAGACCATCGGCACCAGCTCGCGGGTCGCCGCCTCGGGGAGCGAGCGCAGTGCGGCCTCGGTGAAGGTGCCCTCAGGCCCCAGGTAGGTGTAGCGAGTGGCCGACATTCCGCCTCCGTGCGCCGTGCTTCCCGGGCGCCCGCCCGTGGGAGCCCGGGCTGCCACGATAACCAGTCCGGCCGCCCGGCCGCGGACCGTTCCGGCCCCTGGGACCGGGCCCCGCGGCCCGGTCCCGGCCCCCGGCCCGCCCCCGGGGGATGCGCCGGTCCGGCCTCAGGGCTCCAGCAGCGCCTGCCCCACGTACCCGCCCGGCGCCGCCCCGCCCGGCACCGCGTACAGCCCGCTCGCCTCGTGCCGCAGGAACCGGGAGAGGCTGTCGGCCCGCGCCAGCTTCCGCTGCACCGGCACGAACCCGGTCAGCGGGTCGGACTGGAAGGCGACGAAGAGCAGTCCGGCGTCCGGGGAGCCGTCCGGCAGGAAGCCGTCGTGGTACGAGAACCCGCGGCGCAGCATGGCCGCCCCGCCGTTGGCCGACGGCGCCGCCACCCGGACGTGGGCGTCCGCCGGGACCGCCAGGGTGCCGTCCGGGTTCTGCCGCCCCAGGTCGACGGGCGTGGTCTCCGTGCCGCCGGAGAGCGGGGCGCCGTCGGACTTCCGCCGCCCGACCACCCGCTCCTGGCGGTCCACGGGGAGGTTCTCCCAGTTGTCCAGCAGCATCCGGATCCGCCGGAACACCGCGTAGGTGCCGCCCGCCATCCAGGCCGGACCGCCGCCCCGCCGCGGCACGAACACCTTCTCCTCGAAGCCGGGGTCCGACGGCCTCGGGTTGTTGGTGCCGTCCACCTGGCCCATGAGGTTGCGGGTGGTCATCGGCCGGGCCGTGGCGCCCGGGGAGCGGCTGAAGCCCGACATCTGCCAGCGGACCCGGGCCGTGCCCGCCGCCTGCTGCTGGAGCACGCGCAGCGCGTGGAAGGCGACCAGGGCGTCGTCGGCGCCGATCTGCACCCACAGGTCGCCGCCGCCCCGGGACCGGTCGAGGGCGTCGCCGGGGAAGGGCGGCAGCGGGTCCAGCGCGGCCGGGCGGGCCCGGGCCAGTCCGACGCGGTCGAAGAAGGAGGCGCCGAAGCCGAAGGTCACCGTGAGCGCGCACGGGCCCGCGTCCAGGGCGACCTGGTTCTCGTGCTCCGCCGCCGGCCGGCCCTCCGCCATCCGCGCCGCCGACTCCGACCAGCGCCGCATCAGCGCCGCCGCCTGCGCCCGGCCCGCCCCGTCGGCGAGGTCGAAGGCGGCCAGGTGCACCCGTGCCTGCTGGACCTGCAGGATGCCCGCCTGGTGGACGCCGTGGAACGGCACCCGGGCCGCACCCGGCGCTGCGGCGGCGCCGGGCCGGCCGGCCGGGCCCTCCTCCGCCGCCGCGCGGCCGAGGACCCCGCCGGCCGCCCCCACCGCCAGCCCGGCGGCCCCGGCCGCGCCGAGCAGCCGGCGCCGGCCGAGCGTGCGGGCCCGGCCGGTACCGGCCCCGTCGGCCCCGTCGGCCCCGGCGGTTCCGGGCCGGTCCGCCGCCGTGCCCGGACCGGGCCGGTCCGTCCCCGCGTCCTGCCGCCCGCTCACCGCGCCGCACCCCCGCCGGACGCCTCCGTGCCCGCCGCCACCGCCACTGCTCCCACCACTGCTTCCGTTCCCGTTCCCGCGGCGTCCGTTACCGCCGCGTCCGTTCCCGCGGCGTCCGTTACCGCCGCGTCCGCTCCCCGTGCCCGCGCCCCGGTCCGCCTCATCCGACGTGCACCTGCGCGGTCTCCTCGACCTCGTCGATGTCCGAGGACCGCACCGTCAGGGTGAGCCTCCAGTCGCCCGCCACCGGCAGCTGCACCTGCGCCGTCCAGTGGCCCGCGTCGACCTTCTCCAGCACGGGCCGGAGCGGCCCGAGGTTCCGCGCGGGCAGCGTGAGGGCGGCCCGGACCTCCGGCACGTCCACCGGGCGGCCGGCGGGGTCCGAGAGCGTCACGTGCACCGCGTTGCCCCCGGTGCGCCCCGGGTCCAGGGTGACGGCGGCGGTGCCCTTCGCCCCGGGGCCGTCGCCGCCGGTGTCGTACGGGACGGTGAGGCTCACCGGCCGCGCGGCGGCCGGTGCGGCCGCGGCGGCGGTGCGGCCGGGCGGGGAGTTCGTGAGCAGCGTGGTGACGGCCAGGACGGCGGCCGCGACCGCGACCTCCGCCAGGACCGACCGGCGCAGCCCGGAGCGGCCGCCCCCGGTCGCCCGCTCGCGGGCCAGCGACTCCGACCTGGTCCGGCGTTCGGCCGCCGCCGCGCGGGCGGCGCGCTGCCGGTCCAGCTGCGCCCGCCGCACGGGGTCCGGGACGTCCTCGCCGCCGGCCGGCTCTGCGGCGTCCCGCCGTCCGGCGGCTCCGGCGGGCACCGCCGCCTCCCCGGCCCCGGCGGCGTCCGCCGCCGCCCCGGACGCCGCCGTGCGCAGCCGCGCCGTCCAGGCCCGCGAGGACCAGGCGGCGCCCAGCAGCACCGCCACCAGGCCGATCTTGACCAGCAGCAGCCGCCCGTAGTCCGTCGAGGTGAAGGCGCCCCAGGTGCCCAGGCCGCGCCACGACTGGTACACGCCGGTGGCGACGAGCACCGCGACGCAGACGAACGCGGTCCGGGAGAACGCCTCCGCCGCTGCCGGTCCGGCGCCGCCCCGCTCCCGGGGGATCCGCAGGCCCGTCAGCAGGGCGGCGAGGCCGCCCAGCCACACGGCCATGGCCAGCAGGTGCAGCACGTCCAGCGGCAGCGCCAGGCCCGCCTGCAGGCCGACCGAGGCGTGGTCGGCGGCGGCCCAGGTGGCGGCGAGGGCGGCGGCGAGCAGCAGTCCGGCGCCGGCCAGGCCGATCCGGGCCTCGCGCTCGGGCCGTGCGGCGGCCCGCTCCTCCAGCCGCCGCAGCTCGGCGGCCTCGGGGTCGTCCGGCTCCTCGGGACCGCCGGTGTCCCCGGCGTCCCCGGTGTTCCCGGCGTCCCCGGGGTCCGGCCTCCTGCCGGACGCCGCTGCGGGCTCCTGCCCCAGCTGCCCCACCAGCAGCGACAGGAAGACGCCGGCCGCCGCGAGCAGCAGCAGCCGCGCCGCGAGCGCGGTCCCGAGCCGCTCGTCCAGGGTGGCCCGCACCAGGGAGAGGTCGAGGGCGTCGCCGAGCCCGCTGCCCCGCTCGTACGGGCCCCGCAGCAGCAGCACCGCCACGGTGGACACCAGCAGGCCGCCCCAGCCGGCCATCAGCAGCCGCTGCACCTGCCGGGTGGCCGCCCCCCGCGGCCAGCACAGCAGCACGAACGCGGCCGCACCCACCAGCAGGGCGAACGCGCCGAACGCCGCCGCGCGGGCGGTGCCGTAGAGGACGCCGACCGCGGTGCTCCCGCCGTCACGGCGGGCGACCTCGGAGGGCACCGCGCTCTGCGTCCGCTTCCCCACGGAGAAGGTGAAGGCGCCGGAGACCGGGTGGGAGTCGTCCGAGACCGCCCGCCAGGAGACCGTGTAGGTGCCCTGCGGCAGGCCGCTCCCCAGGCCGACGGCGGCGGTGGCGGTCCGGCCGCCGTCGTGCGCCGCCGGACCCCGGTCGACCCGCCGCCCGGACGGGTCGAAGACCTGCACCGCGTCGGCGGCGAGGGTGACGCCCTCGCTGAACGTGAGCACGACCCGGGAGGGTGCGGTGGCGACCACCGCGTCCTGCGGGGGGTCGGTGGAGACCAGCGCGGCGTGCGCGGACGCGGGGCCCGCACCGCCGAGCAGCAGGGCGAGCACCGTGCCCAGCACGGTCAGCAGGGCGGCGGCCCGGTGCCGTCCGCGCCGCGGCGGCCCGGCGGCGGGGTGCGCCCGGTGGTCCTGGGGGGAGTTCATCGGTCCGGTCCTCCGGTCAGCCGCCCGCGCCGGCTGCGGCGCCGGGCGGCCGGTACGTGAGGGGTTCGACGGGCACCTGCACCGACACGGTCCCGGTGCGGGCGAAGGTGAGGTCGAGCTCCACGCGGTCGCCGAGCGCGGGGCGGCGGTCGAGACCGGTGATCATCAGGTGGTCGCCGCCGCGGGAGAACGCGGCGGTGCCGTGCGCGGGCACGTCCAGGCCGTCCAGCGGCAGCATCGAGCCGGCCGTCGACCGGTGCATCGTGACCGAGCGGGCGGCCGGGCTGGTGACGCCGAGCAGCCGGTCGGCGGTGCCGCCGGCGTTGTGCAGGACGAGGTAGCCGGCGGCCACCGACGGGGAGGGCGGCAGCGGGATGTAGGCGCCCGTGACGCTGATCCGGGCCGGGCCGCCGTCCATCCGGGCCGCCGCCCGCCCGCCGCCGTCCGCCGGACCGCAGCCCGCGAGGACCGCCGCGGCTGCGGCCAGGGCGGCGGCCGCCGGTACGGCGCGGCGCGGACGCCGGGTCACGGCGTGACCCCCTTGGCGAGCAGCGGCAGGTCGTGGGCGAAGACGTCCACCGAGCTCTGGCTGAGGTAGAGGACGTGCGCCTTGTCGTCCGAGGGCAGGAAGGCGAGCACCTGGGCGCCGTGGCTGGAGGTGACGCTGCCGTCCTTGTTGACGACCGGGTCCTCGACCAGGATGCCGAGCGTCCTGGCGGCTGCCTTCACCTTCCCCAGGTCGCCGGTGAGGCCGACGAACCGGGTGTCGAAGGAGTCCAGCCAGGTGCGGAGCGTCCTCGGGGTGTCCCGCTGGGGGTCGGTGGAGACGAAGACGACCTCCACCCTGTCCCGCTGGGCGGGGGGCAGCTTCTTCATGGCGACGGCGATGTCGCCCATGGTGGTGGGACAGACGTCGGGGCAGCTGGTGTAGCCGAAGAAGAGCAGCACCGGCTTGCCGGCGGTCCGCTCGCGCAGGGGGAAGGGCTTGCCGGAGGTGTCGTCGAGGACGAGGTCCGGCTTGGTGAAGGGCCTGCTGAGGGCGGTGCCGAGGTAGGGGGAGCCGTTCGACTCCCGGGAGGCGGTGACCTCCTGCGCCGTGCTGCCGGAGGAGGGGCCGCCGCAGGCGCCGAGGGCGAGGGCGGCGGTGAGGGCGAGGGCGGCCGCGGCGGCGGGGCGCCGGCTCCGGCCCTGCCGGGGGGTGCGGTTCATGCGTGGGGTCCGATCATCGGTGCGGTGCGGTGCGGTGCGGTGCGGTGCGGTGCGGTGCGGTGCGGTGCCCGGGGCCTCGCGGCCCCGGGCCGTGCACGGGGGGTGGGGGCGGTACGGGTGGGACGGTGCGGGCGGGGCGGACGCGCCGGGCGGCCGCCCGCCCGCACCGCCGCCGTCAGGAGGCGGAGCCGGACCGGCGGCGCAGGCCGAGGACGCCGAGTCCGGCGCCGACCACGCCGACCACGATCCCCGCCACGCCCAGGGCGCGGGCGGTGGAGTCGTCGCCGGAGGCCGCCGGGGCCGCCTCGGCCCCGTCCGCGTGGTCGCCGCCGGCCGCACCCGCCGCCGGGGCCGCGCCGTGGTGGTCGCCGCCGACCGCGGCGGCCTTGGTGAGGGCCAGCGTCGGCGCCGGGTGCTCGGGCTCGGGCTTGCCCTCCTCGGCCACGTCGATCCAGCGGACGACCTGGCCGTCGTCGTAGGTCTGCAGGGCCTTGAAGACCATCGACGCGGTGTCGGCCGGCAGCGGGCCGAGCGACACGTCGAACTCCTGGAACTGCCCCGGGCCGATCCTCGCGCCCTTGTCGGCGGTCCAGGTGATCTTCGTGACGGCCTCGGTGATCTGGCCGTCGTCCGAGGTCAGCGGCTTGTCCAGCGTGCTCTTCTCCACGGCCGCGGTCCAGCCGGGCAGCGGCCGGACGGACACGGACGCCACCGGGTGGTCCTTCGGCAGGTCGACCTCGACCCTGGTGGTCGAGGAGTCGTCCCGCTCGTTGGGCACCCGGAAGGCGACCTTGGTGTAGCTGCCCTGCACGGCCTCGTCCGGGTTCACGCTGACGTGCGCGGAGGCCGCGCCGGCCGCGGCCAGCACGGCGGTGGCGGCGGCCGCGACGACGGTCGCGGAGCGGCGGGCGAGGGCGGTCCTGCGGTTCATGTCGGATCTCCGTCCGGCGGATGGGCACGCGCGGGCCGCGACGGGCGGCCCCGGGGGCGTGCCGGGAGTGGTCTGGCTCGGCATACGCGGGGCGCGACCGACCGGACGGTTCCTCCCGCACCGGGACGCGCCGCAGCGCGGCGCCGCCCGGGGAGCCGGTCAGATCGCGTGCACCGCCGCCGGCGGGCCGCGCCGGACCACGGAGTGCCGCAGCGGAGCCGCCCCCGGCAGCCGCCATCCGCCCCGCTCCGGCCCGTACGGGCGCAGCGGACGGACCGGTGACGCCCCGGTCAGGCCGCGCAGCAGGGCCCCGGCCACCGCGAGGACGGCGCGCAGCGGCGCCGCGCACTCCCGTACCGCGTCCTGCACCGCGGAGCCCGCCAGCCGCACCAGCCGCCACAGCGCGGCCTCGCCGCGCCGCAGCCACCAGCCGGCCGCCAACGCGGCCGCGAGGTGGCCGGCCAGCATCAGCGGGGAGAGGCCCAGGACCCCGGCGTGCCACCAGGGGACGGGCGGCGCGGCGTACGCGGACGGGTCCAGGCCCGCCCGGGTCAGCAGCTGCTCCGGGGTCGTGCCCGGCGGGAGCAGCGGTGCGCCGTGCGCGAGGCCCTCGTGGCAGAGCAGCCGCTCCGCGACCGCGGCCGCCCCGGACCGGCCGCCCGTGCCGCCGCCCATGCCGGGCATGCCCGCGCGGGCGGCTGACCCGGCCATGCCCCGGGCCGAGTGGAAGAGCAGGTGGAGCGCCAGCTGCCCGGTGACCAGGCCGCCGGCTATCGCCGTCAGCGACCGCTCCCGGCCGCCGAGCAGGGCGGCCAGGACGCACACCGCGGCGAAGCCCGCCGCGAGCGTCCCCGCGGGCACCGGACCGCCGGAGGCGGCGGCGTGCCCGGCGGCGGCCGCCAGGGTGCAGACGGCCGCGAAGGGGACGGCCCGGAGCACGCGCAGGTCCCAGGCGGCGGCGGGCACCGGCTGCTGCGGTGCCGCGGCGGCCCGGTACGGGACGGCTGCGCGCTGGACGGGCATGGTCCCGCCATCATCCCACCGGCCGCCCCCCGGCCGGTCCGGGGGTGGGGAACCCCACTCCGGGCCCCGCCCGCGGGGGCCGCCGGGAGCCGCGCCCGGGGCCGCCGGACCCCGCGCCGGGGGGCCGCCGGGAGCCGTACCGTCCGCTCCGCCGCCTCCCCGGCCGCATACCCCCGCCCGTGCCCGCCCGCGCGCTGCTTCCTCCGAACGGGCGGTCCCGGCCGCCGGAGGAGATTGGCGGCACGGAGCGTCGGCAATACCTAGCTGTATGTGGACCCGCGGCCAGGGCCAGGAGGAACCCGTCGTGGACATCTGGTGGACGCTGCACCTCAAACGCGAGCCTGCCAGCGTCCCGCTGGCCCGCCGCATCCTGCTGGGCACGATGGAGACCGCGGGTGTGGACGCCCAGGTCGCCCACGAGATGGGGATCGCCCTCAGCGAGGCCTGCGCCAACGCCGTCGAGCACGCCGCGGTCGCCGAGCCCGACCAGGGCTTCCAGGTCACCGCGTCCATCGACGGCGACCGGCTGAGCATCGAGGTGGTGGACTGCGGACCGGCCCTGCCGCCGGGCGCCGGCCCCGCCCTGCCGCCGCCCCCGCCCGGCGTCCCGCTGCTGGCGCCGTCCGCGCCGCGCGTGCAGCGCCGGCCCCTGGCCGTGCCCGTGGCACCGGCCCACAAGGCGCCGGCCCGCCCGGCGCCGCGCTGCCAGAGCAAGCGGGGGCGCACCACCGTCATCAGCCGGGCCGCGGTGATGGCCTCCCTCAGCCCGGCCGCCTCGGCCCGCCGCCTGCGCGGCACCGAGCGGCCCGCGCCGTACGACGCCCACGTCCTCACCGCGGGCCTGTCCGACGGCCCGGCCGACCCCCTGGCCGGCTCCCCGTCCGACGGGCTGCCCGCGCTGCCGCTCGACATCGGCACCGAGCTGCCCGACCCGGCGGCGGAGAGCGGCCGCGGCCTCTTCCTGATCCGGGCGCTGACCGACCACATGCAGCTCCGCAGCCACCCCCGCCAGGGCACCATCGTCAGCTTCGACAAGGTGCTCACCTGGCAGGAGAACGCGCTGCTGCGCGCCGTCTCCTGACCGCCGCCCGACCCCCGCCGCCCGACCCCCGCCGCCGGACCCCGCCGCCGGGCCGCCGGACCGGCCGGCCTCACGTGCCGCCCAGCAGCACGGCCTCCTTCCCCGGCGGCAGGCCCACCGCCGGCCGGTCCGCCCGCTGCGGCGGCCCGCCGGGCAGGGAGCGCAGCCACGCCCAGGTGTCGGCGACCGTCTCCTCCACCGGCCGGCACCGCAGCCCCGCGGCCAGGGCCCGGGAGACGTCGGACCGGTGCATCGCGTCGTGGCCCTCGCCCGGCGGCAGCCACACCGGCAGCTCCAGCCAGGGCTCGACCCCGGCGGCGAGGATCCGCTCGGGCGCGGTCCAGCGCAGCTCCGCCCGGGAGCCGGTGGCCGCCGCGCAGGCCTCCAGCAGCCCGCCCGTGGTGGTGTGCCCGGAGGGGCTCACCAGGTTGTACGGGCCGCCGAGCCCGCGGGCGGCGGCGTCCAGCGTCCACTCCGCCAGGTCGCGGGCGTCGATGTACTGCAGCGGCAGGTCGCGCGGGCCCGGCGCCACGACGGGGCCGCCGCGGGCGGTCCGCAGCAGCCACCAGGGCAGCCGCCCGACGTTCTCGTACGGGCCGAGGACCAGGCCCGCCCGCACCAGCAGCGCCCGGTCGCCGAAGGCCGCCCCGGCGGCGAGCTCGCCGCCGCGCTTGGCCCGGGCGTAGTCGGCGTGGCCGTCGTCGTCGGGGGAGGCGTCGACGACGGGGCCGTCCTCCGTCAGTCCGGCGGGTGCGGGCCAGGTGTACACCGAGCGGCTGGACACGTAGGCGTAGCACCCGGCCCGGCCGGCGAGCAGGCGCGCCGCGTCCCGCACCGCGCGGGGCGCCCAGGACCAGGTGTCCACCACCGCGTCCCACGTGCCCTCCGCGAGCGCGGCCAGGCCGTCCCGGGCGGTGCGGTCGCCCCGCAGGGGCCGGGTCCCGGCCGGGGCCGCGCCCCGGCCCCGGTTGAACACGTCGACGTGCCATCCGCGGGCGACGGCGGCCTCGGCGACGGCCCGCCCCACGAACTCCGTACCGCCCAGCACCAGAAGTCTCATGCCGGGCACCCTGCCCCGCCCGGGGCCGCGCCGGAACCCCGTCACGCCCTGGGCGGAATCGCCCTCGGCGAAAAGGGCTGACCTGACGTCAGATCCGTTCCTCCCGGGGCCCCTCCGCCCCGCCGTCGTGCAGCCGCCCGTGGACCCGTCCCCGGGCAGGGCCGGTGCGGGCAGGGCCGTCACAGGCGTGTCGCCGCGGCGGCGCCGGACGCGCGCAAGGCCCCTGTCCGCAGGTAGGGATCATTCCGAGCACCGGCCCCGTTCGAGTGCAGTACGGGTGAAAGCGGGGCGGAACCGGCGGCCGGTCCCCAGCATGGGGACGTGCTGACGCTTCACTGCCCTCCCGGCCCCGGCCCCGACCGCGACCCCGTCCCGCTCCGCGAGGCCGTGACCGCCTGCCTGCGGGAGCTGGAGCGCGCCCGGGCCGAGCGGCGCGGCTCCGAGGACCCCCGGGCCGGCGGCCCCACCGCCTGCCGCCGGTGCGGCGCAACCGCGGAATGGCACCCCACCCTGCGCGGCCGGTGGCTGCTGCTCGAACCGGGGGAGCGGCCCGTCTCCGCCGTCCCGCCCGGCCGCCGGTGGCGGATCGCGGGCGACGGCACCGCCGTCGTCCTCGGCCGGGCCTTCCCCTCCGGCACCTGCCGGGTCAGCCACGTCGACGTCTGCGACGCGCCCCCGGTGTCACTCCCCGGCGCCGTCGCGGGCTGACCGGGGCACACCGACCGGCCGCGCCCCGTCCGCCGCCCGCCCGTCCGCCATGAGTCCGTCCGCGGGCCAGCTCTCCAGGGGCGTGCACCAGGGCAGCCCGTCCACCGGCCGGTCGGTGCAGAAGCGGGCGATGACCTCGGTGAACTCCTCCATCCGCTCCAGGTGCACCAGGTGGTCCGCCTCCCGGACGGTGGTGAACCGCGCCCCCGGCAGCCGGGCCGCCACCTCCCGGCCCATCCGGGGCGTGGTGAGGATGTCGTGCTCCCCGGTGAGCACCAGGACCGGCAGCGGCGGCAGCGGCTCGGGCCGGTACCACTCGTGGTTCACCAGGCGGACGTTGTGCTCCAGCCACATCGCCAGCTCCCGCGGGCTCTGCGCCACGAACTGCCGGTACAGGAAGCGGGCCATCGCCGCCTGCTTGCGGACCTCCGCCGTGCCGGGCGGCGCCGTGAACCAGGCCGCCAGCTCCCGGGCGAGGTCGTCGACGCGGCCCTCGTCGAGCATCCGGGACCAGCGCGGCACGCTGTCGCCGTAGTGGTCGCGCGGCTCGACCGTGGTCATGCCCGCCAGCACCATCCGCCGCACCGTCCCCGGGTGGTGCTGGGCGAAGCGCAGCCCCACCGCCCCGCCGAAGCAGGCCCCGACCAGGTTGACCTCCGCCATCCCCAGCTCGGTGAGCATGTGCCGCACCGCGGCGGCGAGGAAGTCGATGCCGTACCGGGCGGGCAGGAAGTCCGCCGTGCCGTAGCCGGGCAGGTCCACGGTGACCACCGTGCACAGCGGGGTGAGCCAGCGCTCGTGGCGCACCCAGGACCTGCGGTCCTGGGCCGAGCCGCCCAGCAGGACGAGCGGCGCCGTCACCGGGTCGTCCTGCCGGACCACCCGGCAGGTGTAGCGGAAGCCCCCGAAGGACAGGTCCCGTTCCTCGGCGCTGCGCACACCGGTGCTCGTGCCCGTGGCCCCGGGGCCGGCGGGACGGGCGGTGACGACGGACATGGCGGACTCCCCGGATCGCGGTCGGACGCCGAACCCGCCATCAGTAGCACCCGGCGCGCGCCGTCCGCGGGCCCGCCACCCGTTCGTGGGCGAGCCCCTCACCCGTCCGCGGCAGTACCGTGCGGAACGGGCTTGACCCTCACGCCGCGTGAGGCCCGAGGCTCGTGCCGGGAAGGAGGGAGGAGCCCGTGGACTACTCCGTGGGAGAGGTCGCACGCCTGGCCGGGGTGACCGTGCGCACGCTGCACCACTACGACGAGGTCGGCCTGCTGCGCCCCGGCGGCCGCACCCCGTCCGGCCACCGGCGGTACGGCGACGCGGACCTGGACCGGCTGCAGCAGGTCCTCTTCTACCGGGAACTGGGGTTCCCCCTCGACGACATCGCGGCCGTCCTCGACGGCCCGGAGCGCACGCCGACCGAGCACCTGCGCCGGCACCACCGGATGCTCACGGAGCGCATCGGGCGCCTGACGGAGATGGCCGCGGCCGTGGAGAGGGCCATGGAGGCACGCAGGATGGGGATCGACCTGACACCCGAGGAGAAGTTCGAGCTCTTCGGGCCCGAGTACGAGGGCTGGGCGGACGAGGCCGAGCAGAACTGGGGCGGCACCGAGCAGTGGCGCCAGTCGCAGCGGCGGACCGCCGGCTACACCAAGGAGGACTGGGTCAGGATCAAGGAGGAGGGCGACGACCTCAACCGCCGTCTCGCCGAGGCGGTGGACGCCGGCACCGACCCCCGCAGCGGCCCGGCCATGGACCTGGCCGAGGAGCACCGGCAGCAGATCGTGCGGCACTTCTACGACTGCTCGTACGCGGTCCACCGGGGCATCGGGGACATGTACCTCGCCGACCCCCGGTTCACCGCCACCTACGAGCAGGTCCGCGCGGGCCTGGCGCAGTGGCTGCGCGACGCGGTCCACGCCAACGCCGACCGCGCCGAGGGCGGGGCCGGGGAGGGCTGAGCCCGGACGCCGCGGGCCCGGCACCCCACGGGGGTGCCGGGCCCGCGGCCGCGGTGCGTCAGCCGGCCAGGCCGCGCATCCACTCCTCGACCTCGGCGGAGCGGCGCGGCAGCCCCGCCGACAGGTTGCGGCTGCCGTCGGCGGTCACCAGGATGTCGTCCTCGATCCGCACGCCGATGCCGCGGTACTCCTCCGGCACCGTCAGGTCGTCGGCCTGGAAGTACAGGCCCGGCTCCACGGTGAGGACCATGCCCGGCTCCAGCACCGCGTCGACGTACGTCTCCGTCCGCGCGTGGGCGCAGTCGTGCACGTCCAGGCCCAGCATGTGGCCGGTGCCGTGCAGGGTCCAGCGGCGCTGCAGGCCGAGCTCCAGCACCTTGTCGACGTCCTGGTCGAGCAGGCCCCACTCCACCAGCCGCTCGGCGAGCACCCGCTGCGCGGCCTCGTGGAAGTCCCGGTACCGGGCGCCGGGGCGGACCGCCGCGATGCCCGCCTCCTGGGCGTCGTACACCGCGTCGTAGATGCGGCGCTGCAGCGGGGTGAAGGTGCCGTCGACCGGCAGGGTGCGGGTGACGTCCGCCGTGTACAGGGTGTGCGTCTCCACGCCCGCGTCCAGCAGGAGCAGGTCGCCGGGCCGCACCGGGCCGTCGTTGCGCACCCAGTGCAGGGTGGTGGCGTGCGGGCCGGACGCGCAGATGGAGCCGTAGCCGACGTCGTTGCCCTCGACGCGGGCACGCCGCCAGAAGGTGCCCTCGATCCACCGCTCGGAGGTGGCGACCGCCTGCGACAGCTCGCGCACCACGTCGGTGAAGCCGCGGACGGTGGAGTCGCAGGCGGCCTGGAGCTGTCCGACCTCCCAGTCGTCCTTCACCAGCCGCAGCTCGCTCAGGAAGACCCGCAGCTCCTCGTCGCGCTCCTCGGCGGCGGTGGGGGTGTCGGCGTCGGTCCGCTGCTCGGCGCGGTCGGCCTCGGCGGCCGCGAGGGCGGCCTCCAGGCCGGCGTCGTGGCGGCGCACGATGCGGGTGGGGGCCGGGTTCGCGGCGACCGCCGCGGCGATCTCCTCGGCGGCCTTCCGCACGTCGCGGCAGGGCAGGCCGAGCAGCCGCTCGGCCTCGGCCAGGCTGTTCCGGCGGCCGACCCACAGCTCGCCCTGGCCGTCGAGCCAGAACTCGCCGTTCTCCCGGTCGGAGCGCGGCAGCAGGTAGGCGGTGGCGTCGTGGCCGCCGCCGGTCCGCGGCTCCAGCACCAGCACCGCGTCCTGCGTCTGGTCGCCCGTGAGGTGGACGTACTCGCTGGAGGGCCGGAAGGAGTAGTCGTCGTCGTTGGAGCGGGTCTTGAGGTTGCCCGCGGGGACGACGAGCCGCTCGCCGGGGAACCGCGCGGAGAGCCGCGCCCGCCGCTCGGCGGCGTACGGGGACTGCTCCCGCGGCTGCAGGTCGCGCAGCTCGGTGTCGGCCCAGCCGCTCCTCATCAGCGCGGCCAGCTCGTCGGAGACCTCCGGGTAGAGGCCGTTCTTGCGTCCCTTGATCGGCTTCTCGCCCTCGTCGGGCACGGCCGACTCGGGGTTCTCCGCCGCCGCCGGGGTGCGGTCCTGGGTCACGTGCGTCGCCTCCTCGCGTCGTCGGACCGCCCGGGGCGCGCTGCCGGGTCTCGGACGTGCGCTCGGGCGGTCCTCCCCATGGTAGGCGGGGGCCCCGGCGCGGCGTCCGGGGGCGTGTCCCGGGGCGGCGGGCGCCGCCTGCCGGGCCCGGCGGTGCGGGAGCGGTCCGGACGCGGTCCCGGCGCGGAGGCCGGTCCCGGCCGGGCGGTCCGGCCGGGCGGAGTGCTCAGCCCAGGCGGGCGGCCAGCAGCACCAGGTCGTCCGTCGTGCCGGCCGCGCCCCCGCCGGCCAGGCAGACCGCCTCCAGGTGGGCGCAGAGCCGCTCCGGGTCCTGCCGGACCTCGGGCGGGGCCTCCGCCGCGGCCGCCCGCAGCCGGGCCTGGCCCGCGTCCAGGCCGGGTCCGCACCGCCGGGCCGCGCCCTCGGTGTAGAGGACCAGCACGTCGCCCGGGTCGGCGCGCAGCTCCACCGCGGGCGCCTCCCAGCAGCCCAGCATGCCGAGCGGCGCGGAGAGGGAGGTCTCGACGAAGTCCGCGCCCCGCCCGCCGACCAGCAGCGGCGGGCAGCTCCCCGCCCCGGCCAGCGCGACCTGCCGCTCCGCCGGGTCCACCCACGCGTACAGCGCCGTGGCGGACCGGGCCGGCTCGGTCGTCCGCAGCAGCACCTCCAGGTCGCCGAGGACCGCCACCGGGTCCTCGCCCTCCAGGACCGCGTAGGCGCGCAGGGCGGTCCGCAGGCGGCCCATCGCGGCGGCCGCGCCCGTCCCGCCCCCGCAGACGCTGCCGACGCTGAGCGCGAGCATCCCCTCCGGCAGCGCGAGGGCGTCGTACCAGTCGCTGCCCGCGGAGCGGTCCAGTCCGGCGGGCGCGTGCCGGACCGCGAGCCGCACCCCCGGGACGCGGGGCAGCAGGTCGGGCAGCAGGCCGCGCCGCAGGGCGTCGCAGTCGCGCCGCAGCCGCTCCCGCTCCAGCTCCCCGGCGACCAGCGGCGCGGCGAACGCGCAGTAGAGGCGGGCGAGGTGCCGCTGCCGTCGGGAGGGCTCGGCCGGCCCGTCGTAGAACCAGACGGCCGCGCCGACCGGCCCGTCCTCAGGGGTGGCCAGCGGCAGCGCGCAGGAGGCGCCGATGCCGAGCTGGGCCGCGACGTCGCGGTAGCGGGGGTCGGTGCCGGGGCCGCGGGCGAGGTCGGTGTGGAGGACCAGGGCGGGCCGCTCCTCGCGGGCGAGCAGCCCGGCGTAGGGGCCGGTGTCGCGGGGGACGGTCTCCAGGGCGCCCCGCTCCGAGCGGTCGAGGCCGAGACCCGCCGCGTCGCCGTGGTGGCCGCGGAGGACCAGCAGGCCGCGGCGGGCGCCGAGGAGGGCGGCCCCGGCCTCCAGGACGGTGCGCAGGACGGCGGCGGTGCCCCGGGCAAAGGCCAGGCGCCCGGTGTGCTCGTGCAGGCCGGCCAGGTCGGAGAGGTCGGAGAGCCGGGCCGCGAGCCCCTCCCGCCCGGCGTCCTGCCCCAGGGGGGCGCCGGGGAGCGGGAGGCCGAGGACGGTGTCCGGGGCGGACCGGGCCCGGTGCGCGGAGGCCTGTCCGTCGAGGTCCTGCTCGGCCCGGCGGGGCGACGCGTGCTCGTGGTCGGGGACGGCGGTCAGCCTGCCGGCGCCGGTGGGGGAGGGATGCGTTTCGGTCATGACATCCGCCCTTCGGGAGGCTGACCGGCATGGCCGGTACACCCCCATGTGATGCCATAAGGCAAGGAATGACCTCACTTCTACACAGGCCGATCGGGGCGTGTCCAGAACTGCGGCCCTGCCGGGTGACTGGTGTCATGGCCGGAGAACATGGCCGGAAAACATCCAGGGCCGCCCTCGGCGTGGGGCTGGCGGGGGACGGGCGCGGATCCGCGCCGCCCGGGCGGCAGGCGCCCCGGGGTGAGCGCCGCGACTCCTGGTCCCGCCGGGACCAGGGGGGCCCGTGGTGGGTGAACCGGCCACCCCGGGCGCCCCCGACCGGCCCCTCCTCCGAACCGCCTGCGTGCCGGGCGCGATATCGGAGAGACGAAGGTGCAGGCGCGGCCCGTACGGGGCCGCCGTCCGAGCGGGAGGGAGGGGACGCGATGGCCGCGACCGGCGCCGCCGGGGGTCTGCTGCGCCCCCGGCCCCGGCCGTACGATGGACGTGCGCCCGGACGGCCGGAATCCGCTCCCCCGTCCGGCGGAACCACCGCTCCTCGCGCCGCGTCACCCCGAACACCGGGGGGTGCTCCTCCGGGACCGGCACCACCGCAGCCCCGCACCGATCCGGGCGCCGCCGCCGCACAACGGGCCCCGGGTCTCCCCACGGCCGCCCGCAGCGAAACCTCCGCGGAGGCCGCGGGGGGCAAACGCCACCATCCGCCACCCCTCGCCACATACCGGAAACGGCGCGGCCGTGGTGCGCTTGTCCAGGCGCCCGCTCACGCCGCCCCGTGTGTCACTGCCCGAGCCTCAACGGTCACGGAAAGGAACGAGCGCACATGCGCGAGATCCTCGGAAGGCGACGGAGGAAGAGGTCGGCGCTGCCGGCCGCGGCCCTGACCTGCGCGGAGCAGTGGAAATGGCCAGTGCTGCCGGGCGCCGGGACCCGGCCGCGCCCGCTCCGCGACCGCTTCGCCGAGCGCGCCGGCGGCATCGGGGCTGCCGACGGCGGCGGGGACGCCGCAGGGGGTTCCGGAGGCCGCCGGGCCCGCGGCGACCGCCGCCGGACGGTCCGCTGCTGCGCCTGCCCCCGGCCGGACTGCCCGGTCCCGGGCGCCCACCCCCACGACCCGCCGCTGCTCGCGGCCACCACCGACCCGGCGATGGTCCGGTGGTGGTGGGCCCAGCGGCCCGACGCACCGATCGTCGTCGCCACCGGAGGCGCCGTCGCGGCGGTGAGCCTCCCCGCCGCCGCCGGCGCCCGGGTCCTCGACTACTTCGACGCGCTGCACGTGCGGACCGGTCCGGTGGTGGCCACCCCGACCCGCCACGTGCTGCTCGTCGCGCCCTTCGGCTTCGACGAGCTGGGCGAACTGCTGGTCCGTCAGGAGAACGTGCCCACCTCGCTGCGCTACCACGGGCCCGGCGGCTACGTGGTGCTGCCGCCGTCCCGGACCGGCCGCGGCACGGTGCGGTGGGAGCGCCCGCCGGCGGCCGCCGACGGCGCGCCGGGCGGGGCCCCCTGGCTGCCGCGGGTCGGCGACCTCCTGGACGCGCTGGTGGCGGCGAGCACCGCGACGCCCGACGGCAGCCGTCTGGCGTACTGAGGCCCGGCGGAACGGGGCCGCCGTGCCGACGGGCCGTGCCCGGGTCGGGACGGTGCCGGACCGCGCCGGTGCCGGGCCGGCCGTCCGGTGCGCGCCTCCGCCGGAGGGGCCGCGGGGTCCCGGTACGCCGACGGCCCGCCACCGGGCCGCAGGGGCCGGGGACGGGCCGGGAAGTCGAACGCCCGGCCGCTGGCGACGGGGGATGCACCAGCGACCGGGCTGTTTAAACGGTAACAAGGATCGGACGATCCGCAAATTCACACGACCGATCCCGACCTGGGTGTTCGGTTGCGACGACGGAAATGTGACAGGTCTCACGCGATTCGTGACCGGTCCGGTGCGGAGCCCGTCCCGATCCCGGCGGATCCGCCTCGCGGGCGGTCCGCCGCCAGCGGGGGACCGGCTGCGGGCCCCGCCGCGGGGGCGGGGCCCGGAACGGTCAGCCGAGGGTGATCTGGCGGTTCACCAGACCCGCCCGCACCCGGCGCTCCTCCGCCGTGAGCGGCGCGGGCGCGGCCAGGACGTCGGCCAGCCGCTCCGCGAAGGCCGCCGCCGGCTTCTCGCAGTCCGCCGCCGACATCTCCCGGGGCAGGTCCCAGACCGGCACGGTCAGCCCGTGCGCCCGGAACGAGCCCACCAGCCGGGTGCCCTCGCCGAGCGAGGCCTCGCCGGCGGCGGAGAGCCGTGCCAGCGCGTCCAGCAGTTCCTCCTCCGGGTGGGTGGTCACCCACCGCAGGTGGTTCTTCTCCGGCGTGCCGCACCAGTACGCGGACTCCACGCCCTGCAGCCGCTCGGTGGGGATGACCGAGGCGTTCGCCTGCTCCAGGGACGCCGCCACCTCGCCGGAGGCGGTCTCCGCGTCCTCCAGCCAGAAGTCGAAACCGGTGTGGACGGTCGGCACCACCGGCGCGGACAGGTCCAGCAGGTCCTGCAGGCGCGGACCGCCGGGCGCGGGGCGGCGCCCCGGCACGGGGCTGCCCGGCTCGGCCGCCAGCGCCTGCTCCAGGGCGTCCGCCAGGTCCCGGCTGACGTCGCCGGAGGACGCCTGGGTCTGCAGGCCCAGCAGCACCGAGCCGTCCGCGCGGCGCATCGCCGGCCAGGCCATCGGCAGCACCGTGGCCAGCGTCACCGACGGCTGCTCCCCCTCGCCGGCGACGCCCTGGCGGAGCGTCAGCGGCGCGGTGGCGGCGGGCACCAGCTCGCGCATCGCCACCCAGTCCGCCTCGCCGGGCAGCCCCTCGAACGGGCGCTGCACCAGCTGCTGCACGGCGTGCGCGGCCTCCCGGCCGTGGCAGGCCTTGTACCGGCGGCCGGACCCGCAGGGGCAGGGTTCGCGGGCGCCGACGACCGGGACCGATCCGGGATCGGCGGCGGTCTCCTGCGACGCGGCGGCGGACGGCTTGCGCTGGGACGCCTTCTTGGCGGCCTTCTTGGCCATGGTGCGGGTCTCCCCAATGCGGTGACGCGACCGGCGGTGCCGGGTGCGCGGTTCTCGGTGCGTGGTTCTCGGTACGCCGTTCCCGGCGGGTGGTTCTCTCCGCCGGGAAGCGTATCCGGGCGTGCCGGGGCCGAGGCCGCTTCGGCGCGCCCGCCCCGGGGCGGCGGCGCGTCGGACGGGCCGCCGCGCCGGGACCGGGGAAGCTGCGGGCGGGGGAAGCCGGGGGCGGGGGAAGCCGGGGGCGGGGGAGGCGACGGGCCGGGGGAGGGGCCGGGGCGCGGGGGCGGTCCGGCCGGCGTGCGTCGCGTGCGCGTGCCCGTCGGCCGGCGGCCGTCGCCGAAAATGACTGACGGAATATCAGGAATTCCTCACCGCAGGGACTGCCGCACAGGCTCCGCCGCCGGCCTCCTGTCGCGCGGGCCGACCGACCGCCGCCCCGGCCGGCCGCCGTGCTGCCCGCCGTGCCGCGCGGCCCGGTGCGCCTGCGCCTGCGCCGCCACGCCTCGTCAGGCGGGTTCGCCGCCCGCCGCCGGGGGCCGCGCCGCGGACAGTCCGAGGTCGGACGCCGCGGGGACCTGCAGCGCGGCCGGCCGGCAGCCGTGCGCCGTGCGCCGCGCGTGGCGCGCCCGTACGGGGAGCACCGCCCAGACCGTCACCTCGCCGGGTGCGTCGCGCACTCCCCAGTCGGAGGCGAGCCGGCCGACGATGCTCAGGCCGCGGCCGCCGTGCGAGGTGAGCGAGGGCCGGGCGCTGCGCGGCCGGGTGGCCGCACCGCCGTCGGTGACCTCCAGGGTGAGCAGCCCGTCCTCGTGGACCTGCCAGCCCACCAGGACGCCGCCGACGCCCTCCGCGTCCCCGGACTCCCAGGGCTCCCGGTGCTCCCCGGGTCTCCCGTCGGCAGCCCTCCGGCCCGCCTCCCCGGAGGCGGCCCCGCCCGCCGGTCCGCCGGGGCCGTGGGCGGCCCGGTCGAGGTCGGGCAGCGGTGCGAGCGGCCGTGCGTGACGGCACGCGTTGCTGAGCAGTTCGGACAGGATCAGGACCGCGTCGTCGACGACCGTCTCCGGTACCCGCCGGTCGCAGAGCTCCCGGCGCAGGCGTCGCCGCGCGGCTCCGACACTCGCTGGACCATGCGGCAGTGCCATGGTCGACGTAGTCGGCACCTCGTGCGCCATCACCAACGCCACCCCCGAGACCTCCTTCACCGCATGCCTACCGCATGCCGAGAGGTGAATGCCCAGGGTGAATGAACGGGAAACGGGTATTCCACGATCGCCCGAAGTCGGAATATGACACACAACACGATGGAGACAATCCGTAATGTGATGATTACCGGAGGTCGCGCCCGGGGATTGGTCCTGTCCGGGCGGAACCGGTCAGCTCCGGTCCCGTTCCCGGCCAGGAGCGCGGCCCGGCGTCCGGCCCGAGGCCGCGCCGGGGTCCGGTAGGAGCCCGCCGACGCCCGTCCGCGGCCCCTCCGCGGCGGACCGCACGCCCGGCGTCCCCCCGCCGCGGCCCAGCTGGCCGAGCACCTGCCGCGGCCGGTTGGTGATGATCGCGTCCACGCCGAGCCGCAGGCACAGCTCCACGTCCGCCGGCTCGTCCACCGTCCACACGTGCACCCGGTGCCCGGCCCGGTGCAGCCGCGCCACGAACCCCGGGTTGGCCCGCACCAGGTCGATGCCCGGCCCGGCGATCCCCGTGCCCCGCGGCAGCGACCCGTCCCGGAACCGCAGCGGGAGGCGCTCCATCAGGAAGACCGTGGGGATGCTCGGTGCCGCCTGCCGCACCCGGCGCAGCGACAGCTGCGAGAAGCTCATGATCCGCACCGGCGGCGGCTCCGCGCCCCCGCCCGCCCGCCCCCGGTCGTGCCCCGGCAGGCCGAAGCGGTGCAGCAGCCGCAGCAGCTCCGCCTCCACCCGGCCCGCGTACCGGGTCGGGTGCTTGGTCTCGATCGCCAGCTCCACGCGGCGTCCGGCGTCCGCGACCAGCTCCAGCAGCCGCTCCAGCGTCAGCACCGAGGACCGCTCCGGATCGGCCTCCCGGCCCGCCGCCGTCCCCGTACCGTCCGGGCCCGGCGCCGGCGGCACCCGGTCCGGCGCCTCCGGCTCCCCGGGCGGCCCGCCGTCCTTCCACGACCCGAAGTCCAGCTCCGCGAGCTGCGCCAGCTCCAGCGTCGACACCACCCCGCGGCCGTCGGAGGTGCGGTCCACCCGGCGGTCGTGCACGCACACCAGGTGGCCGTCGGCG
Organism: Streptomyces sp. NPDC001380; assembly: GCF_042895785.1. Classification (NCBI taxonomy): domain Bacteria; kingdom Bacillati; phylum Actinomycetota; class Actinomycetes; order Kitasatosporales; family Streptomycetaceae; genus Streptomyces; species Streptomyces sp. NPDC001380. The sequence continues at coordinate 220,905 of NZ_JBIAWP010000006.1, forward strand.
GTCAGCCGCACGTCGCACTCCAGGGCGTCCGCGCCCTCCTCGATCGCCAGCCGGTAGGCGGCCAGGGTGTGCTCGGGCACGGCGTCCGACGAGCCGCGGTGGGCGACCACGCGGACGGCGGACCGGTTCGGCACGGCCAGCAGGGGCACGGGTGCGGGGGGTGTCGCTGTGCTCACGCGGCCCAGCGTACGGGCGGCCGGCCCCCGGCCGGCCGCGACGCCGCGGACGGCCGGGTGAACACCGCGCTACGGGCGGGCGGCCGCCTCCGGGGCGTCCTGCGCGGGGGTCCCCGCGCCCCGGCCGCGCCGGCCCAGCGGCACCAGGGCCCAGGTCACCAGGGCGGGCACCAGGAAGGCGAGGAGCGACGCCGAGGTCCACTCCTGCGGGCCGAAGCCCGCCCAGCCGTGCACCCGCCCCCAGAAGTCCGTCCACCAGGCGCCGATGTCGGACGGGGCCAGGAACTGGTACGTCACGAAGCCCAGCAGCCACGGCAGCAGCATCAGCGGCCGCGACGGCGCCCCGTCCGACATGTCCCAGCCGCCGTGCCGCCCGCGGCCCAGGAAGAAGTCGACCGCCAGCACGGCCAGCAGCGGCACGAAGACCGAACCGATCAGCCCGAGGAAGCCGTAGTACCAGTCGGCGAACTCCTTCACCGGCAGCGCCAGCACCGTCACCAGCACGCCGGTCCCGACGGTCAGCACCCGCCGGTCCACCCGGGGGAAGAGGTTGTGGACGGACATCGCGGTCGAGTACACGTTGGCGAAGGACTGGTCCGTCTCGCGCAGCACCAGCACGGCGAAGAACAGCCAGCCGGCGGTGACCCCGAGGAAGGTGTCGAAGATCTTCGCGCTGTCCCCCTGGACCTGCAGCAGCGCCATCAGCCCCAGGACGAAGCACCACACCTGGGCGACCGTGTAGCCGGCGAAGGTGCCCCAGAACGCCGAGCCGGGGGTCCGCGAGTGCCGCGTGTAGTCGGCGGCCAGCGGGACGAAGGAGATCGACACCGCCAGCACGTAGTCGGTGGCGCCCAGGAAGCCGTGCCAGTTGCCCGCGCCCGGGTCCGGCACCCCCTGCCGCACCAGCTGCACCGTGAAGTACACCATCGACACGCCCACCGCGACGGCCACGTACCGGCGCAGCAGGGCGATCGCGCCCAGCGGCCGCACGGTCAGGGCCGTGGTCACGGCGCCCGCCAGCACCACGTACAGCCAGTGCCAGCCGCGGCCGTGGGTGAGCGCCTCGGCGCCCATCGCGATGACGGTCAGCTCGTACACGCCCCAGCCGACGCACTGCACGATGTTCAGCACGGTCGGCACGTAGGAGAGCCGGGTGCCGAACAGGCCGCGCAGCACCGCCATGGCGGGCGCCCCGGTGCGGGCGCCGATGACCGCCGCCACCGCCAGCATCGCGGTGCCGACCGCGGTGCCGACCGCGATCGCCGTCACCGAGGCGGCGAACGACAGCTGGGCCTTGCCTGTGCCGAGCACGGTCACCGCGCTGCTGAAGCCGATGAGGCTCACGCCCAGGTTCAGCCAGAAGGCCGCCTGGTCGCGGAAGCCCAGCGGGCGGGGCGGGTCGGTGTCCAGGACCAGCGGGGCCTCGCCCGGGGGCTGCGACGCCCCCGCGGAGGCCGGTGCGGACAGGGACGTGGACGATGAAGCCGTCACGGCCAGTGCTCCCTACGCCGGCATTACCCGGTCAGGTTCCGGCGGTCGGCGCCCCCTCGGTCCGCTGCTGCGGCCGACCGGCGCCCTCTCAGCCTGGTCTGGGTCCAAGCTCCCGCGTGTCAGTTCGAGAAGACATGGTAGGCGTAAGGGCAGGGTCCGCCAAGGCCGGCGACCTGCACACATCAAACCGGCCTAAGGAACCCGTCGTCCGCACGGGTGTGCTGCTTACGGCGCCCAGACGGACGATGGGAAATGCTGGGGACCAAGGTCCTGTCATCCATGGAGGTCGTCCGTGAGCACCGAGCACGAGAGTGGGTTCACCGGGCCGCAGGGGGCACAGCCCGCCGGCGGCCACGACGCGGTGGGTCCGGCTCCCGACCGTACGGCGCCGCAGCCCGCCGTGCCGTCGGACGGTGCGGCGCCCGCAGCCCCGGCGGCGGACCGCCCGTACCCGGCAGCCCCTCCGCCGCCGCAGCAGCCCGCGGGGGCGTACCCGCCGCCCTCCGCCTACCCGCCCCCGCCCGCCCACGACGGGCCGTACGGCGTCCCCGCGGGCGCGCCCTACGGCCCCGGGCAGGGCGCCGGCCCGGCCGGGAGCGCGGCCGACCACGCCTCCTGGCCGCCGCCCAGCGGCCACCCCTTCGGCGCCGGACACCCCGTCGGCGGCTGGGGCGCGCCCGGACAGCCCGGCGGGCCCGACCGTGACGGCGGCGCACCGCGCCGCGGGCGCGGCGGCATGGTCGCGCTGATCGCCGCCGTGGCCCTCGCGGCCGGCGGCATCGGCGGCGGCATCGGCGCCTGGGCCGCGGACGACTCCGCCTCCGGCTCCTCCACCAGCAGCACCACCGTCTCCTCGACGGTCGACAAGGCCGCCCTCAACCGGGCCCCCACGTCGGTCGCCGGCATCGCTGCCAAGGCGCTGCCCAGCACCGTCACCATCAAGGCCGAGGGCTCCCAGGAGTCCGGCACGGGCACCGGCTTCGTCTACGACACCGAGGGCCACATCCTCACCAACAACCACGTGGTCGCCCCGGCGGCCGACGGCGGCAAGCTCACCGTGAAGTTCTCCGACGGCTCCAGCTACCGCGCCTCCGTGGTCGGCCGCGCCGAGGGCTACGACGTGGCCGTGGTCAAGCTCGACAACCCGCCCAAGGGCCGACTGAGCCCGCTGCCGCTCGGCGACTCCGACAAGGTCGCGGTCGGCGACGCCACCGTCGCCATCGGCGCCCCCTTCGGCCTGGAGGGCACCGTCACCACGGGCATCGTCAGCGCCAAGGACCGGCCCGTCGCCTCCGGCGACTCCACCGGCGCCCAGGCGTCGTACATGAACGCCCTCCAGACGGACGCCTCCATCAACCCCGGCAACTCCGGCGGCCCGCTGCTCAACGCCGGCGGGCAGGTCATCGGCATCAACTCGGCCATCCAGTCCACCGGCGGCGGGGGCGGCAGCAGCCCCTTCGGCGGGCAGACCGAGCAGGCCGGCAGCATCGGCCTCGGCTTCGCCATCCCGATCAACCAGGCCAAGTGGGTCGCCGACACGCTGATCCGCACCGGCCAGCCGGTGTACGCCATCTTCGGCGTGCTGCGGAACGACAACTACAACGGCGACGGCGCCCAGATCATGCCGTCCGACGTCCAGGGCACCCCGGCCGTCACCCCCGGCGGACCCGCCGACAAGGCCGGCCTCAAGCCGGGCGACGTCATCACCAGGCTCGACGGCGTGCCGATCGACAGCGGACCGACCCTGGTCAGCGAGATCTGGTCGCACCGGCCGGGCGAGAAGGTGGAGGTCGTCTACACCCGCGACGGCCAGAGCCGCACCACCACCATCACCCTCGGCGAGCGCAAGGGCGACAGCCGGTAGCCCGCCCCGCGCGGCATGCCGATCTCCGCACCCCGGCCCGGCCGCGACCCGTTAGGCTGACCTCCGCCAGGAGGGCTGCCCGAGTGGCCTAAGGGAACAGTCTTGAAAACTGTCGCCAGGGGTGACCCTGGCCGAGGGTTCGAATCCCTCGCCCTCCGCGGGAGCTGCACGAACCGGCCCCTGACCAGCACCGACGGTCAGGGGCCGGTCGCATGCCCGGCGGCCGCGCCTTCGCAGGGGCGGCTCAGTAGTGCCAGTGCGGCCTTCCGGAGACCATGCCGCAGGTGATGCGGCGGCCGGCGGCGTCGGTGGTGGTGCTGCCCAGGTCGGCCTTCCGGCAGAACTGCCCCGCCTCGTAGCAGTTCCCCGCGTTGGAGCGGATACTGCACCGTTCCGCTCCGCCGCCGGAGCCGTTCCCGCCGCCGCCCGTGCTGCTTCCCGAGCTGTGGGTCGCCGTGCTGCCGCCGGAGTGGGACGCGGGCCTGGAGGTCTTCGCGCTGCTGCCGGCGGTCCCGGCCCTCGCGGTCATGGTCGCCGTCACGGTGGCTTCGGCGGTGCGGGTGACGGTGACGGTGGGCGCCGGCTCCGCCTGGGCCGTGACCGTGGCCGTGGTGGTGGCGGTGACGGTCGCGGCGGGCTTGGCCGTGGTGCCGCCGTTCCCGGCGGCGGCACCGATGCCGCCGATGAGGAGGAGCAGGGCGAGGAGGCCGCCGCAGCCGATGGCTGCGATCTTCGGGCCCCTGCGCCCGGGCGGACCGCTGGGCGGAGCGGGCGGCTGCTGGTACGGATGGTGCATGGCATCCCCGGCGTTGTGGCGATCTTGTGGTGACAGCGTGTCAGCCGGGTGTCGCCCGACGGTATGGGGACGGATGGTCCGTGGCCGAGCCGTTACTCGGGGGGTCCGATAGGGGCCGATCTGTCCGCGCTGCGGCAGGCCCCGCCCGAACCGGCGGGGCCACGTGCGGGCGAGTGGCGGACCTTTCCGTCCCTGAGGCCGCCCGCCCCGCCCTTCCCGGCGGCCCGCCCCGGGCGGCCCGGCGGCCGGGGCCGTACCCCGGGCCGGGCACCAGGACGGCGTCACGGGGGAGGCGTCCGGGGCCGTCGGGGTGAAGAATGGGCGGGAGCCGGACCACAGGTGGTTCCCGACCATGCGCGCAGACCAGTCCGACACCGCCGACCAGTCCGACACCGCCGACCAGCCCGACACCGGAGGCCAGTCCGAGATCGAAGGCCAGCCCCCCTCCTCCCGCAGCGCCGGCCGTCCTGGTGCCGCCGGCGGGTTCCCGTCTGCCGCGGGGCCGGTCCACGCCGCCGGGACCGCCTCCGCCGTCGACGGCCCGCCCGGACGGACCGGCCCGCCCGGCCCGGCGGCCCCCGGAGGCGCCCCGGCCCTCCCGGCGCCCGCGCCGCCGCGCCCCGAGCGGGCGGGCGGCCTGCTGGTGGTGCCCCTGGCCACGGCCCTGATCGGCGACGACGGCCGCATCCTGCACTGGAGCGACGGCGCCGAGTCCCTGCTGGGGTATCCGCCCGCCGAGGCGGTCGGCCGCTTCTCGCTGGACCTGCTGGTCCCCGAGGATCGGCGGAAACCGGGCATGGAGCTGTTCACCCGCATCCTGTCCGGCAGCAGCTGGTCCGGCGCCTTCCCGATGCGGCACCGCGACGGGCACCAGGTCGAGCTGGAGTTCCGCACCCACCCGGTGACCGGCCCGGGCCTCCGGCCGATGGTGCTGGCGGTGGCCACCGACGTGCGCTCGCTGCGCCGTGTCGAGGAGGACCTGGCGGTCCTCGACGCGTTCTTCGCGCAGGCCCCGATCGGGCTGATGGTGTACGACACCGACCTGCGGTTCGTGCGGGTCAACGAGGCGCTGGCCCGGATGAACGGCGTGTCGCAGGAGGGGCACCTCGGGCGGCGGCTGAGCGAGGTGCTGCCGGCCATCAACGGCCTGGAGATCGAGGCCGTGATGCAGGAGGTCCTCGACACCGGGCGTCCGGTGGTCGACGCCCGGTCGCACGGCCGCACCCCGGGCGACCCGGACCGCGACCACGCCTGGTCGGCGTCGTACTTCCGGCTGCAGGACCAGGCCGGCCGGATCCTCGGCGTCTGCTCGTCGCTGATCGACGTCACCGAGCGGTTCGAGGCCGACGCGCGGGCCGCGCGGGCCCGCGACCGGCTGGCGATGCTGGTGGAGGCCGCGGGCAGCGTCGGCACCACCCTGGACCTGCGGGAGACGGCCCGCGAGCTCGCCGCCGCCATGGTGCCGCAGCTCGCCGACGTCGGCACGGTGTTCGTCCTGGAGCACCGGGTCTCCGGGGCGGAGGCGGAGCCCGGCTGGGAGTCCGAGCCGGTCCGCCGCATCGCCGCCGCCGCGGCGGACCCCGCCCTCCCGCTGCAGGACCTGGAGCTCGACGAGGTCTGCCCGGTGCCGCCCGGCTCGCCGTACGCGCAGGCCCTGGCCACGGGCCGCACCGTGGAGGTGCCCTGGCCGAACCGGGACTCGCTGACGGAGATCCGCACCGCCCGGCTGCGCCGGTACGTCGACCGCACGTCGTGGTCGGCGCGGGCGACGCCGCTGGTGGCGCGTGGCCGGGTGCTGGGCCTGGTGGTGTACGCCCGGCACGGCGAGCGCGAGCCGTTCGAGGACGAGGACACCACCCTCGCCGACCAGCTGGCCGCCCGCGCCGCCGTCTCCATCGACAACGCGTGGCTGTACACCCGGGAGCACAGCACCGCGGAGGCCCGGCAGCGGGCGCTGCAGGAGGCCAACGCGGCCCGCGAGCGGCTGCTGCTCATCAACGAGGCCGGCACCCGGATCGGCACGACCCTGGACATGGGCCGCACCGCCCGCGAGCTGATGGACGTGGCGGTGCCCCGCCTGGCGGACGCCGCCGCGGTGGCCGTCCGCGAGTCGGTGGTCCACGGCGCCCCGCCCGCCGCGCCGGACCCCGACTGGCAGGTCCGGCTGCGCACCCTGGCCGTCGGCCCGGAGCAGGACCGGCCGATGACGGCGGAGGGCATCGACGCCGCGGGCACCGCCAAGGGGTGGGGCGCCGACACCTACCACGCCCGCTGCCTCGCCTCGGGCCGCCCGGTGCTCGTCCCCGAGGTGGGTCCCGCGGACCTGGAGCGCATCGCGAGCGTCCCCTCCCGCGTGGAGGTCTTCCGCCGGGAGGGCCTGCACTCGTACATGGCGGTGCCCATGCGGGCCCGCGGCCTGGTGCTGGGCGGGGCCGAGTTCGTCCGCCTGCGGGACACCCCCGAGCCGTTCACCGCCGAGGACCTGGCGCTGGCCGTGGAGATCACCGCCCGCGCCGCCATCTCCATCGACAACGCGCGGCTCTACACGAGCCAGCGCGAGTCCGCCCGGCAGCGGCAGCAGGCCCTGGAGGAGGCCCAGACCGCGCAGGCCCGCCTCGCGCTCATCAACGAGGCCGGCAGCCGCATCGGCACCACCCTGGACCTGCAACGCACGGCCGAGGAGCTGGTGGAGCTGGCGGTGCCGCGGTTCGCCGACCTGGTCACCGTGGACCTGCTGGACCCGGTGCTGCGCGGGGAGGAGCCGGCCACCGTGCCGGAGGACGGCCCGGTGCTGCTGCGCGCCGTCGCGGTGGGCCGCGCCCGCGGGCCGGGCGCCTCGCCGGTGACCGACACCGTGGGGGAGACCTCCGAGTTCGGCTCCTCCAAGCTCTACGCCCGCAGCCTGCGCACCGGCCGCTCGGTGCTGGTCGCGGACGTCACCGAGGACGACGTGCGGAGCATCGTGGCCACCCCGGACCGGGTGGCGCCCGCGCTGGAGGCCGGGGTCCGCTCGTACCTGATGGTGCCGCTGCTGGCCCGGGGGGCGGTGCTGGGCGGCGCGGAGTTCGTGCGGCTGCGGGGCTCGGAGCCCTTCGGGCCGGAGGACGTGGCCCTCGCCGAGGAGCTGGTGAGCCGCGCCGCGGTCTGCGTCGACAACGCCCGCCTGTACCGGCGCGAGCGCGCCACCGCGCTGACCCTGCAGCGCAGCCTGCTGCCGCAGGAGGTCCACCCGACGCTGGGCCTGGAGATCGCCCACCGGTACCTGCCGAGCAGCCTGGTCAGCGAGGTCGGCGGCGACTGGTTCGACGTGGTGCCGCTGTCCTGCGGGCGGGTCGCGCTGGTGGTGGGCGACGTGATGGGGCACGGCATCCGGGCCGCCGCCACCATGGGGCAGATCCGCACCGTCGCCCGCACCCTCGCCACGCTGGACATGCCGCCCGAGCAGCTGCTGACCCGGCTCGACGAGACGACCTCGGGCATGGGCGAGGGCCAGTTCGCGACCTGCGTCTGCGCCGTGTACGACCCGGTGGAGCGCAGCTGCACGGTGGCCAGCGCCGGGCACCTGCCGCCGGTGGTGTCCTGCCCCGACGGCAGCAGCCGGCCGGTGGACGTGCCGTCGGGGGTGCCGCTCGGCGTCGGCGGCGCGGTCTTCGAGAGCGTGGACCTCACCCTGCCCGAGGGCGCCGTGCTGGTGCTGTACACCGACGGCCTGGTCGAGCGCCGCGGCGAGGACATCGACCAGGGGATCGGCCTGCTCTGCCGGACCGTCGCCGAACGCCGCGGCACGCTGGAGGAGACCTGCGACGCCGTCGTCGAGACCCTGGTGCGGGCCGGCACCGAGGACGACGTCGCGGTCATCATGGCCCGGGCCACGCCCGTCCCCGCCGACCGGGTCGCCACGCTGCCGCTGGACCGGGACCGCACGACGGCGAGCGAGGCCCGCCGCTTCACCCGGCAGGTCCTGCAGGACTGGCGGCTGAACGCCCTCTCGGACTTCGCCCAGCTGCTGGTCAGCGAGCTGGTCACCAACGCCCTGCTGCACGCCGGCGCGCCCAAGCAGCTGCGGCTGATCCGCGACCGGGTCCTCACCGTGGAGGTGGCGGACATCGGGCACCAGCCGCCCCGGCTGCGGCGCGCCTCCGCGGAGGACGAGGGCGGCCGCGGCATGCGGCTGGTCAACGAACTGGCGCACCGGTGGGGCAGTCGGACCACGCCGCACGGCAAGGTGGTGTGGGCGGAGCTGGAGCTGCCGCCCGGGCACGGGTGAGCCGGTGCGGTGCCGCGTGCCGCACCGGGACGCCGCACCCGGCCGCCGCGGGCCGCGCCGCGTCCACCCGGCCTTCCGGTACGACCGGCCCCGCGGGCCCGACCGGCCCGACCGGGTGAACGGCACCGCGCGGACTGGACGGGCCGCCGCCTCCTGCCGATAACGCCCCCATGACTGCGCACACGGAAGCGGCCGCCCGTCCGGTGCGGGCCTCCGCCGACCTCGCCGACCCGCGCTTCTGGCGGCTCCCCGCCGCCGAGCGGGACGCGGCCTTCGCCCGGCTGCGGGACCTGGACCACCCCGTCTTCTTCACCGAGCGGGAGGCGTCCGCGCTCCGCCCCCGCCGGGGCTTCCACGCCCTCGTGCGGCACGCCGACGTCGTCGCGGCCGGCCGCAGCCCGCGGACCTTCGTCAGCGGACCGGGCGTCACCACCCCCGAACCCGCCCGCTGGGTGCGGGCCCTCTTCGGCGACTCCATGGTCAACCTGGACGACCCCCGCCACGCCCAGCTGCGCCGCGTCGTGTCGCGGGCCTTCACCCCCCGCCTGGTCGCCCGGGTCGAGGAGGACATCCGCGCCACCGCCCGCCGGATCGTCGACGACGTGGCGGCCCGCCGCCCCGGGGACTTCGTCGCCGCCGTCGCCGGACCCATGCCCTACGAGGTCATCTGCACGATGATGGGCATCCCCGAGGAGCCGCGCCGCCGCATCCTGGACCTGGTCGACGACGCCACCGAGCACACGGGGGTGCGCCGCCGCCGGCTGCGGGTGCCGGGCCGGGGCCTGCGGGCGCTGGCCCGCATGCAGTGGCTGGTCGCCGAGGTCGGACGGGAGCGCCGCCGCCGCCCCGCCGACGACCTCATCTCCGCGCTGGTGACGGCCGACGTGGACGGGCGGGGACTGGACTCCCGCGAACTGGGCGCCTTCTTCTCCCTGCTGCTGGTGGCGGGTGTCGAGACCACCCGCAACGCGATGGCGCACGGCCTGCGGCTGCTCACCGGCCACCCGGAGCAGCGGGAGCTGCTCATGGCGGACGTCGAGGGGCGGATCGGGGGCGCGGTGGAGGAGATGGTCCGCCACTCCTCGCCGATCATCCAGTTCCGGCGGACGCTGGCGCACGACCACGAGATCGGCGGGCACGTCCTGCGCAGGGGGGAGAAGGCGGTGCTGTTCTTCGCCTCCGCCAACCGCGACGCCTCGGTCTTCGCCGACCCGGACGCCTTCGACATCACCCGCAGCCCCAACCCGCACCTGGGCTTCGGGGGCGGCGGCCCGCACTTCTGCCTGGGCGCCCACCTGGCCCGGCAGGAGATGCGGGCGCTCTTCACCGAGCTGCTGACCCGGCTGCCGCAGGTGCGCGCGGCGGGGGAGCCGGTGCTGGTGCCGTCGAGCTTCGACCACCGGGTGAGGTCGCTCCCGTTCACCTTCTGACCCGCGGTCCGCGGGGGCCGCGGTCCGTCCCCGACAGGGGGTCAGCGGCTTTCCGGGAAAGCAGGCATGAAGGTGCCGGCCGGGGGCAAGCGCGGAGCCAGGAGGTGGGACACAATGATTCCTTTGCTGCTGGTTCTGCTGCTTGCTCTGGTCCTTTTCGGTGCCGGTTTCGCCCTCAAGGCGCTCTGGTGGATCGCCGTCATCGTCCTGATCGTCTGGGCGCTGGGCTTCGTCTTCCGGAGCGCGGGCTCCGGCGGCGGCCGCGGCCGCTGGTACCGCTGGTAACCGCGCACCGGACGACCGGCACGTCCAGGGGCCCCGCCGCACCGGCGGGGCCCCTTGATGTGCCGGGGACATGACGCCACGTCGGCCGACGCGGCGTCAGCCGCTCTCCAGGGAGAGGTCGTGCAGGCGGTCCAGGCGGGCGCGGGTCGCGTCGTCCACCGGGGTGTACGTGATCAGGCGGGTGCCCATCCGCGGCGAGAGCCACAGGTGGGTGAAGTCGAAGGCGAGCAGCCCGACGTGCGGGTTGAGGAAGCGCTTGGAACCGCCGGCGTCCGGCTGCGCGACCTCGTGCCGCTCCCAGGCGGCGGCGAACTCCGGCGAGGCCGCGCGCAGCCGCTTGACCAGCGCCTTCCAGGCGGGCTCGGCGACGTGGTTCGCCATCGCCGCCCGGTAGCGGGCCACCATCGACGCCAGCGCGGCGTCCCGGTCGACCATGGCCTGCCGCCACGCGGGGTGGGTGAACGCCAGCCACAGGCCGTTGCGGTCCTCGGCGGGCAGCGCGTCCAGGTCGTCCACGAGCCGGGCGTAGGTGCGGTTGTAGGCGAGGATGTCGTACCGGCCGTTGATCACGCAGGCGGGCAGCGGCTCCAGGCGGGCGATCATCTCCCGCAGCGCCGGGGTGAGGTAGGCGCACGTCCGGTCCGGGGAGGGGTCGACCGTGCCGGCCAGCAGGAAGAGGTGGGCCCGCTCGTTCGGGTCGAGCATCAGGGTGCGGGCGACCGCGTCCAGCACCTGCGCCGACACCTGGATGTCGCGCGCCTGCTCCAGCCACGTGTACCAGGTGACGCCGACGGCGGAGAGCTGGGCGACCTCCTCGCGCCGCAGGCCCGGGGTGCGGCGGCGGCCGCCCGAGGGCAGGCCCACCTGCTCCGGGGTGATCCGCTCCCGGCGGCTGCGGAGGAAGGAGGCCAGCTCCCGGCGCCGCACCCGGTCGCCGGGGGCGGCGGTCGGCGGGGAGGCCGGAGGGGAGGCCGGCGGGGCGGTGGCAGCGGTGGTCATGGTCCCAGCATGGCGCAGAGGCGATCCCTGTGCCAGGTACTGCTGATACCTGGATAACCACACTCTGGTACCCCTCTGAAGGGTGGCACAGAGTGGGTCCCGTGAACGAGACGACCGAACGGACCGCAGCCCGCGCGGCCACCGCCGTGCCCCCCTCCCGCGCCACCGTGCTGCCCCGGGTGATCCGCCCGGGCGGCGCCCCGCGCACCGTCGCCGCCCCCGTCGCCGCGGCCCCCGGGGGCCCCGCGGCCCCCGCGGCCGCGCTGGGCCCGCTGGGGCTGGCCACCGTGCTGCTGGGCGCCTTCCTCCCGATGCTCGACTTCTTCATCGTCAACGTCGCCCTGCCCACCATCGACCGCGAGCTGTCCGCCGGACCGGCCGTGCTGGAGCTGGTGGTCGCCGGCTACGGCGTCGCCTACGCCGTCCTGCTGGTGCTCGGCGGCCGGCTGGGCGACACCTTCGGCCGGCGCCGCCTGTTCACCGCCGGGGCCGTCGCCTTCGCGGCGACCTCCCTCGCCTGCGGCCTCGCCCCCACCGCCGGCACGCTGGTCGCCGCCCGGATCGCCCAGGGCGCCGCGGCCGCGCTGATGCTGCCGCAGGTGCTGGCCACCATCCAGGCCACCACCACCGGGCACCACCGGGCCCGCGCCCTGAGCCGCTACGGCGCGGTCGGCGGGATCTCCGTGGTCGTCGGGCAGGTCCTGGGCGGGGTGCTCGTCTCCGCCGACCTGTTCGGCACCGGCTGGCGGGCGATCTTCCTGGTCAACGTGCCGGTCGCGCTGGCCGCCGCCGCGCTGGCGCTGCGCGCCGTCCCGGAGAGCCGCTCCCCGCACCCGGCCCGGGTGGACGTCGCGGGCACGGCGCTGCTGGCGGCCTCGCTGCTGGCGCTGCTGGTGCCGCTGACGGAGGGCCGGGCCCTGGGGTGGCCGCTGTGGACCTGGCTGCTGCTGGCCGCGTTCCCGTTCGCCGCTGCCGCGTTCGCCGCGGTGGAGCGGCGGGGCGAGCGGGCCGGCCGGGTGCCGCTGGTGCCGCCGTCGCTGCTCGCGGTGCCGGGGCTGCGGCGCGGGCTGGCGCTGGGGCTGCCGTTCTTCACGGGCTTCGGCGGGTTCATGTTCACGGTCGCGGTGGCACTCCAGCAGGGGCTGCGGCTCGGCCCGGTCGCGGCGGGGGCGGCCCTGGTGCCGATGGCGCTGGGCTTCTTCGCCGCCTCGCTGGCCGGCCCGCGGCTGGTCGGCCGGTACGGGAGCCGCACGATCACGGCCGGCGCGCTGCTGCAGGGCGCCGGACTGGTGGTGCTGGCCGCGACCTTCCTGCGCGGCTGGCCGGACCTCGGCCCGCTGGACCTGCTGCCGGGGACCGCGCTCGCCGGGCTGGGGCAGGGCCTGGTGATGACGCCGCTGTTCCGGGTGGTGCTGGCGGACGTGCCGGTGGAGCGGGCCGGGGTGGGCAGCGGCGTGCTCGTCACCACCCAGCAGTCGAGCCTCGCCCTGGGCGTGGCGACCCTGGGCACGCTCTTCCTCTCGCTCGCGCCGGCCTCCGCGCTGGGCATGCGGGACGCCGTCGTGCTGGTGCTCCTGCTGCAGCTGGCCGGTACGGCGGCGGTCGTGCTGCTCAGCACCCGGCTGCCGCGCACGGTGGGGTGAGGCCCGGGGAGCGGCCCCGGCTGCGGCCCCTGGTCCGGCCGGGGCCGTGGTCCCGGCTGCGGCCCGGTCCGCGACCGGGTTGGGCCGGACGGGCGGCGGGGGCCCGGAGGGGGTTTGGCGGTGCGATGTCACACCTACGGGCTAAATGAACCGTTCGTGCTGGAACTTTGTCGATTTGTTGCGGAACGCTGGTCCCGGCGTCGCAGCCCGCACATCCGACTCCAGCCTCCCGGAGGACACCATGGCTCGTTTCCGGACCGCCCGCCCGACCGGCCTCCTCGCGGCCGCGCCCCTGGCGGCGGCCCTGCTCCTCGCCGGGGCGGCCGCCGCCCAGGCGGCCCCCGGCGTTCCGGCCGGCGACGGCTCCAGCGGCTCCGCCGTCTCCGCCACCGGCAGCGGGAACGTCTTCGGCCGGGTCGACGGCAACACGGACTGGGCGCAGCAGACCGCCACCGGCTCCGGCGCCTCCAACCAGGACAACACCCTGGGGGTGAGGGGCAACTCCGGCCAGCTCTACTCCACGCAGAACAACCTGAACATCCACTACGCGCAGCCCGCCGGCTGACGGGGGCCTCCGGCGGCGGAAAGGGTCACCGCACGCCGGCCCCGGGGGGCGGCACCGCCGCGGTGCCGCCCCCGGGCCTCCGCGCGCCGGGCCTCCGCGCGCCGGGCCTCCGCGCGCCGTGCCGCCGCGCAGGGGCCCGGCCGAGGACCGGGCGGCCCGCCGCGGAGGGCTCAGCCCGCTCCGCGTCCGGTCAGGGTCGCCCCGGCGCTGGCCGCCACCACGCAGGCGATGCCGAGCGCCTGCGGCAGCCCCACCAGCTGCCCCAGCACCACCGCGCCGACCCCGGCGCTCACCGCCGGCTCCAGGCTGACGACCACGCTGAACACCCGCTGCGGCAGGCGCCGCAGCGCGGTCATCTCCAGGGCGTAGGGGATGACCGGGAAGAGCATCGCCACCCCCGCGACCCGCAGCAGCAGGGCCCACGGGTGCGGGTCCGCCGCCAGCCCGTGCCAGGCCGGGGCCAGTCCGACCGGGGCGAGCACGACGGCGCCGACCGCGATGGAGACGGCCAGGCCCTCGAAGCCGCGGAACGCCGCGCCCACCCGGTGGGTGAGCAGGATGTACCCGGCGTAGCAGGCGGCCGCGCCGAACGCGAAGGCCAGGCCGACCGGGTCGAGGCCCGCGTGCCCGCCGCCCCCGGCGCCGTGGCCGCCGGCCGCGGTGAGCAGCACCACGCCGCCGCCGGCCAGGCACGCCCACAGCACGTGGCCGAGGCGGCGGGCGAGGGCGAGGGACACCGCGAGGGGGCCGAGGAACTCGATGGTGGCGGCGGTGCCCATCGGCAGCCGGTGCACCGCCCCGGCGAAGAGCAGGGTCATCCCCGCCGAGGCGACGCCGAGCAGGCCGGCCGAGGCGAGGTCGCGCGGGGACCGGTCGCGCAGCCGGGGCCGGGTGGCGGTGAGCAGCACCGCGGCGGCGACGACCAGCCGCAGGAAGGTGGTGCCGGTGACGCCGAGCGGTCCGAAGAGCGGGGTGGAGAGCGCGATGCCCGACTGCACGGTCCCCATGGCGAGGAGGCAGAAAAGCGGCGCCGGGACCGAGTCCAGGCGCCGCAGCAGGGTCGGGGTCCGCCGCCCCGGGGGGCGGGGGGCCGGTCCGGGTGCGGGGCCCGGGTCCCCGGTGCGGACGGCGCCTCGTCGCCACCCGCCGCGCTCGCCTGCGGGCTCGCCCTTGGGGGAGGGCGGCACGACGAGGGCCTCGGCGGGGACGCCGGGCAGGACGCGCTCGGGGGCGGGGGAGGACATGGGCCCAGTCTGTCGTAAGGACCGCAGAGGCCGCAAACTCGTTACCTCGGCGTGGCGATAAGTGGAAAATCATCTCAAAAGGAAACGATGGACCGTGCGTCTACCGCGACCCGCGGCCGTCCTGGCCGCCACCCTCGTCCTGCTCGCCCCGCCCGCCGCCGTGCTCGCGGACGCCCCGCCGGCCGCCGCGGCCGCCCGGGCCCGCTACTTCACCGGGCGGGCCTTCGACTCCTGCTCCGCCCCCTCCCTCGACGCCATGCGCCGCTGGTACCGCCACTCCCCGTACCGCGCGGCCGGCATCTACATCGGCGGCGTCAACCGGGCCTGCGCCCAGCCGCGCCTCACCGCCGGCTGGGTCCGCGCCGTCGACCGCATGGGCTGGCGGCTCCTGCCGGTGTACGTCGGCCTCCAGCCGCCCTGCCGCACCTCACCCCACCACCGGCTCGCCCGCATCGACCCCCGCCGCGCCCGCGCCCAGGGCCGCGCGCAGGCCGCCGACGCCGTCCGCCGCGCCCGCGCCCTCGGCCTGCGGGCCGGCAGCCCGCTCTACCTCGACGTCGAGAGCTACCGGCGCAACGACGCCCGCTGCACCCGCGCCGTCGTCGACTACGCCGTCGGCTGGACCACAGGGCTCAGGGCCGCCCGCTACCGGTCGGGCTTCTACGGCAGTGCCGCCTCCGGCATCGCCGACCTGGCCGCCGCCCGTCGGGCCGGCCGCGGACCGCTGCCCGGCACCGTCTGGTTCGCGCACTGGAACGGCCGCCGGGGCACCGGACGCACCTGGTGCCTCCCGCACCACGCCTGGCGGCACCACCGCATCCACCAGTACAGCGGCAACGTCCGGGAGAGCCACGGCGGCGCCGCCCTCACCATCGACCGCAACTCCGTGGACGCGCCGGTGGCGGTGGTCCGCCGGTGACGGGGCGCCGGCCGGGCGGCGGCGGAATTCCGGCCGGGCGCTGACCGTGCGCTGACCGTGCGCTGACCGGACACCGGCCGCGCACCGGCCGGGCGCTGACGCGGTGGTGGGCGGACGGCGGACGGCGGCCGGCCGGCGGGCGGACGGGCCGGGCGCCCGGGGCGGCGGCGCGGCCGGCCCGGGCGCGCGGGCCGGGTTGCAGTACGGAATCGCCTGCTGACATCCGGCCGCCACGGGGACAGAATCGGGCCACGGCCCCCGCTACCGGCGGGTAGGGGGCGGGGGTCGCAGCAGCCGCCCGGTCAAGGAGGACCCGAGTGCTCAGCACCATGCAGGACGTCCCGCTCACCGTCGCCCGGATCCTGGTCCACGGGTCGACCGTCCACGGAAGCTCCACCGTCTCCACCTGGAACGGCACCGGCGTCGACCGCCGCACCTACGCCGAGGTCGGCGCCCGCGCCGCCCGGCTCGCCCACGCGCTCCGCGACGAGCTGGGCGTCACCGGCGACCAGCGCGTCGCCACCCTGATGTGGAACAACGCCGGCCACCTGGAGGCGTACCTGGCCGTCCCCGCCATGGGCGCCGTCCTCCACACCCTCAACCTGAGGCTCCCCGCCCACCAGCTCGCGTACATCATCGACCACGCCGCCGACCACGCGGTCCTGGTCGACGCGAGCCTGCTGCCGCTGCTCGGACCCGTCCTGCCGCTGCTCGGCCCCGCCCTGAAGCACATCGTGGTCGTGGGCGACGGCGACCGCACCCCCCTGGAGGGGTTCGCCGGCACCGTCCACGACTACGAGGAGCTCATCGCCGGCCGTCCCGCCGACTACCCCTGGCCCGACCTCGACGAGCGCTCCGCCGCCGCCCTCTGCTACACCTCCGGCACCACCGGCGACCCCAAGGGCGTCGCCTACAGCCACCGCTCGGTCTACCTGCACTGCCTCCAGGTCATCGCCGGCGACTCCTTCGCCCTCACCGCCCGCGACACCGCGCTGCCGGTCGTGCCGATGTTCCACGTCAACGCCTGGGGCATCCCGCACGCGGCCTTCATGTCCGGCACGAACCTGCTGATGCCCGACCGCTTCCTCCAGCCGCAGCCGCTGGCCCGCATGATCGACGCCGAGCGGCCCACCGTCAGCGCCGCCGTCCCCACCATCTGGACCGGACTGCTCGACGAGCTCGACCACGGGTCGTACGACACCTCCTCGCTGCGAATGGTCGTCATCGGCGGCTCCGCCTGCCCGCCCTCGCTCATGCGGGCCTTCGAGGAGCGGCACGGCATCGACGTGGTGCACGCCTGGGGCATGACCGAGACCTCGCCGCTGGGCTCCTTCGCCACCGTCCCCGGCGGCCTGACGCCCGAGCAGGCGTGGCGCTACCGCACCACCCAGGGCCGCTTCCCCGCCTCCGTCGAGGCCCGGCTCACCGGCCCGGACGGCAGCCGGATGCCCCACGACGGCGTCTCGGCGGGCGAGCTGGAGGTCCGCGGCCCCTGGATCGCCGGCGCCTACTACGGCGGCGCCGGGCAGGAGCCGCTCCGGCCGGAGGACAAGTTCAGCGAGGACGGCTGGCTGCGGACCGGCGACGTCGGCACCATCACCCCCGACGGCTACCTCACCCTCACCGACCGGGCCAAGGACGTCATCAAGTCCGGCGGCGAGTGGATCTCCTCGGTGGAGCTGGAGAACCACCTGATGGCCCACCCCGACGTCGCCGAGGCCGCCGTCGTCGCCGTGCCCGACGAGAGGTGGGGGGAGCGGCCGCTGGCCACCGTCGTCCTGCGGGCCGGGGCCGCCGCCGACCTCGCCGTGCTGCGGGCCTTCCTCGCCGACCGGGTCGCCTCCTGGCAGCTGCCGGAGCGCTGGTCGGTGGTGGAGGCCGTGCCGAAGACGTCGGTCGGCAAGTTCGACAAGAAGGTGATCCGGCGGCAGTACGCCGCCGGCGAGATCGACGTCACCCTGCTGGGGAAGTGACCCGCCGGGCGGGCCGGGGCGCCGCCCCGGCCCGCCCGCGCGTGCCCGTTCCGGGGCCGCGCCCGTGCCCGTTCCGGGGCCGCGCCCGTACCGGGGTCAGTGGACCTCGCCGGCCGGGGACCCGATCTTGCCCAGCAGGTCGACGATCCGGCCCTGGACGTCCGGCGTGGTGGAGCGCTCCGCCAGGAACAGCACCGTCTCGCCGGTCCGCAGCCGCGGGAGCTCCTGCGGGTCCATGTCCACCGAGGTGTAGACGACCAGCGGCGTCCGGTACAGCCGGTCGTTGGACCGCAGCCAGTCCACGATCCCGACCCGGCGCCGCCGCACCAGCAGCAGGTCCATCACCACCAGGTTGGGCTGCACGCTGCTCGCCCGGGACACCGCGTCGCTCTCCGACGCCGCGTGCTCCACGTGCATGCCGCGCCGCTCCAGTCCGGAGGAGAGGGCCGTGGCGATGTCCGGGTCCGCCTCCACGAGCAGCACCCGCGGTGCGTGGCTCTCGCTGTCGCGCGGCGACAGCGCCCGCAGCAGCACCGCCGGGTCCGCGCCGTACGCGGCCTCCCGGGTGGCCTGCCCCAGACCCGCCGTCACCAGCACCGGCACCTGCGCGTTGACGGCGGCGGTGCGCAGCGACTGCAGGGCGGTGCGGGTGATCGGACCGGTCAGCGGGTCGACGAAGAGCGCCGCCGGGCGCGCCCCGGCCTGCGCGTCCACCTCCTCCCGGGAGCGGACGATCACCGGGCGGTAGCCGCGGTCCTTGAGCGCCTGCTTGGTGGACGGCTCCGGCTCCGGCCACACCAGCAGCCGGCGCGGCCCGTCGTCCGGCGACGGCGCGGCGCCCGGGGCCTGGGCCGGGTCGTCCGTCCCGGTCCCGACGGTGCCGGGGGCACCGTGGGCACCGGCGCCGCCCGGCGACGGCAGTCCGGCGCCGTCCGTGTCGTCGGTCCCGGTGAGCGGCGGCACCGCGATGGGCTGCGGCGGGGCGGGCGCGGCCGCCGGGGCCGCCGCCAGCGCCAGGGGGCCGTCGGAGGGCCGGTCCGCGGCGCGGGGCGCCAGTTCCCGTACGGGGCCGGCCGCGACGCCGTCGGTCCGGATCGCGGTCACCGGCAGCACCGCCGGACCGGACGTGCCCGGGGCGAACGGCCCCGGGGGGAAGGGCGCCGGCAGGAAGCCGGAGCCGGTGACGAAGGGGTCCCCGGGCCCCGGTCGGGCGGGCTCCAGCGCCGCCGGGCCGCCGACGGGCTGCGCGGGGGCCGGCGGGAGCGCCGGCTGGGCGAGGGGCGCCTGCGGCGCGGCGGGCGCCCCCTGGTCCGGTGCGGCCGCGCCGGCCTGCTCCCCGGGCCGGGCGTCGTCGCCCGGGGGCACCGCCAGCCGCCGGCGGCGGCCGGTGGGCGCGGGCGCGGAGGCCTGCGCCGGTACGGCCGGGGCGGCGGGCAGGGCGTTCTCCAGGCCGGGGTAGAGGGGGGCCGCGGGCAGGGGGAGCCCGTGCGGCGGGGTGGCCTGCGCCGGGAGGCCGTGGGGGCCGCCGTGCGGTGCGGCGCCGCCGTGCTCGGCGCCGTACGGTGCGCCGCCGTCCGCCGCGCCCGCGGGCCGGCCGCCGGCCTGCGGCGGCGCGGACGCGGTGTCCTGGGGCGGGGTGCCGCCCCGGGGGTCGGCCGCGGCGGGCCGGGCGCCCCGCGAGGGGTCGCCCGGGTAGGACTCGGCGCCCTCGGCGGCCGGGAGCGCGCGCCTGCGCCGCCCGTCGCCGGGCCGGTCCGGCCGGGGCCCGTCCTCGGCGGTCCGCTGCCGGGGCGGGCGGGGGCCGTCGCGCCCCTCCGGCTCCCCGGCGGGGGAGCCGGGGCCGAGGGCTATCGGCCCCCGGGAGGCCTGCGGGCCGCCCGGGCCGCTGTCCGGGCCGCGGTCCGCCGCCCGGGCGGCCTCCGCGCCCCGTCCGCCGTCCGCTGCGCCGTCGCGGGGACCGTCCTGCGGCCCGCGCGCCGCGGGGATGCCCTCGGGCAGCTCCGGCAGGACGGCGGTGTCCGTCTCCTTGGGCGCGTCGCGGCGCCCGGCCGCCCCGGCCCGCTCCGCCGCGGCCCGCGCGGCGGCCGGGTCCAGGGGCAGCTCCACGACGTACGTGGTGCCCTTGCCGTCCGGCAGCCGGTGCGGCTGCAGCACGCCGCCGTGCCGCTCCACCATGCCGCGGGCTATCGGCAGGTGCACCGGGCTCCCGCCGTCGCCGGGGCCGCGCACCTCGATCCGGGCCACGTCCCCGCGCTGCGCGGCCGCCACGACCACCACGGGCGCGTCGCCGCCCACCGGCGGCAGCGCCGGCGCGCCCCCGTAGGGGACGGCCGCGGCGCGCGCCGCGTCCTCGGCGGCGTCCAGCGACAGGGTGACCCCGCTGACGTCGGCCACCAGGTGGGCCAGGGCCTGGGCGAGGCGGGCGGAGTCCGCGACCACCTCGAGGGGCGCCGCGTGCACCGAGATCCGCACCCGGTCGGCCCCCACGAGCTCCCCGGCCGCGTCCACGGACCGCTGCACGACCTTCTCCAGGCTCACCGGCCTGCGGTCCAGGGCGTCCTTGCCGGCCTCCGCGGCGGCCTCGAAGCGCTGGTACGACAGCACGCCGTCGACCAGCCGGGAGAAGCGGGCGCACTCGTCGGCGAGGCGCCGCAGCGTCCAGTTGGCCTCCGGCCACAGCTGGCCGGCCGGGTCGCCGGCCAGGCCGTCGATGCGACGGCGCAGCTGGTCCAGCGAGCCGCGCAGCTCCTCCTCCAGCACCGCCGTCAGGTGGCGGCCGCGGGCGGCCAGCGCCAGCTCCCTCGTCCGGTCGGTGAAGGTCATCACGGCGCCGACGAGCTGCTCGCCGTCGCGCACGGGGGCGGTGGTGAGGTCCACGGTCACCGGCCGGCCGTCCTTGCGCCACAGCACGGTGCCGCGCACCCGGTGCTTGCGGCCGGAGGCCAGGGTGTCGTTCAGCGGGGACTCGTCGGCGGCCACCGGGGTGCCGTCCGCCCTGGAGTGCTGGACGAGCGGCTGCAGTTCGCGGCCGCCCAGCTCGCTCGCCCGGAAGCCGAGGATGTGGGCGGCGGCGGGGTTGACCAGGACCACGCGGCCGTCGAGGTCGACGCCGACGATGCCCTCGGCGGCGGCGCGCAGGATCATCTCGGTCTGCTTGTGCTGGCGCCGCAGCTCCGCCTCGACGCCGAGCCGGTCCGTCAGGTCGCGGACCATGATCAGCAGCAGCTCGCGGGCGCCGCCGTCGGAGGTCCCGTACCCGGGGGCGGCCCAGCCGGAGGAGCCGCCGCGGAACGGGTCGTAGGGGACGAGGGGGGAGAGGGAGTACTGCGAGCCCTCGTCCTCGAAGTCGTTGGAGGAGACCTCGACCTGGAGGCTGGTGCCGTCGGTGCGGTGCGCGGTCATCCGGACGGGGCGGTCCAGCCCCTGCGGGCCGCCCTGGGAGGGGCGCATGGATCCGGGGATGCGGCTGGGGTCCAGGTCGGGGAGCAGCGCGAGCACGCCCATCCCGACCAGTGAGGTGCCCGGCGCCTGGAGGCTCTCCACGGCAGCGGTGTTCGCGTCCACGACCGTGCCGTTGCTGTTCACGAGGAGCAGCGCGTCCGGAAGGGCGTCGAGTATCGCTGCGAGGCGAGCAGCGCCTCGGGTCGGCCTGCTGCTCACGTCGAGGGGTCCTCCTCTGGCTGAACTCGTGCTGTGCCGCGGTGTCCCTTCCACCGCTCCCCCGCTCCCCCGGGCTGTGCCACCCAGCACTATCGCATTGTTTTTGCGGTTCCGACGACCCGCCTAGTAACGTTGGCGGCGGTTGGCCGCGGCCGGGTAGGCTGTGGCACCATCCAGGCACGTGGTGCGCGTCGCTCGTCGTGACGCGGACCCGCGCAGGGAGGCTTCGCCTAGTCTGGTCTATGGCGCCGCACTGCTAATGCGGTTTGGGCCTTAAAGCCCATCCGGGGTTCAAATCCCCGAGCCTCCGCACTCCGGGACAGCCCCGCCGACACCGTCGGCGGGGCTTCTCCGTCTCCCGGCCCGGCGGACCCCCGCCGGCCGCCGCCCCTGTTCGCCGTGAGCGAACGGAGGGCCGCAGGCGGCGCCCGGCCGGGCGCGGATATCCGATTTCGTCCCGGCGCGGAGGTCATGTAATGTTGTCCCCGCACCACCGCAGGAGGCCGCAGGCCGACTGAGGGCGCTCGTAGCTCAACGGATAGAGCATTTGACTACGGATCAAAAGGTTGCAGGTTCGAATCCTGCCGAGCGCACAGCACGCAGAGGGCCCCGGGCACCAGCCCGGGGCCCTCTGCGTCGTGGGGGTGCCCGCCTGGGGGTGCCCGCCTCCGGGCCCGGGCCCCGCGCGGCGTCCGGGGGTGCCGCACCGGGAGCCCGCCGGCCCCGTTCCCGGGGGCCTCCCGCACCGGATTCCGGGCGGCCCGCCCCGGGTGCCGGGCGTGCCTGGTCGGAACCGCCTCCCGGATCGGGTAGTGTTGTCCCCGCACCACCGCAGGAGGCCGCAGGCCGACTGAGGGCGCTCGTAGCTCAACGGATAGAGCATTTGACTACGGATCAAAAGGTTGCAGGTTCGAATCCTGCCGAGCGCACAGCACGCAGAGGGCCCCGGGCTGATGCCCGGGGCCCTCTGCGTCATGCGCCTCCCAGCTCGGTGCCGTTGATCCAGGGGACGTCCCGCTGCATGAGGAACCAGTCCGAGGGGGTCAGCGGCCGGCCCTCCTGCGGCGCGGGCACCGGGTCGTACCGGATCCGCTCCGGCTCGGCCCCGCAGGAGCGCAGCAGCGCCGCCAGCGAGTCCCCCATGCCGGGCGGCCCGCTCAGGTGCACGTCGTACCCCTCCCAGCCGCCGCGCTCCGCCAGCCCCGCACGCAGCAGCCGCGCCGCGTCCTCCCGGCTGCCGCCGTCCTCCGGTGCGGCGAGGACGACCTCCAGCCACGGGTGGCGGCCGACCAGGGCCCGGATCCGTTCCAGGTCGTAGTGGTCGGCGTCGCTGCGGGCGCCGACGAAGGCCACCGCCGGGCGCGGGGCGGCCGCCGCCTGCTCCAGCAGCGCCCCGGTCTGCGCCCACCCCGTACCGCCGCAGACCGCCAGCAGCGGCCGGCGGGAGGCCGGGTCGAGGACGGCGCCGCCCATCGGCGGGCCCAGGCGCAGCCACTCCCCGGGGACCGCGAGGTCCACCAGCACCCCGCTGAGCAGCCCGCCGGGGATCCGGCGCACGTGGATGTCCAGGGTGCCGTCGGCGCGGGGCGCGTTCGCGACCGAGTACGGCCGCCAGACCCGGGACGCCCGGGCGCTGCACGCGCTGAGGTACTGGCCCGCGGTGAACGGGTACGGCCGGTCGGGGGCGAGGGTGAGCACGGCGACGTCCGGGGCGGCCCGGCGCCGGCCGGTGATGCGGGCGTTCCACCAGGCGGGCTCGTCGGCCGGCACCGCGCGGGCTGCGTCGGTCATCGCCTGCGAGATCACCGCGTACGCCTCGCACCAGGCCTTCTCGACCTCGGCGGTCCAGGAGTGGCCTGAGAAGTGCCGCAGGGCGGCCACGAGGCTGGCGCCGACCGCCGGGTAGTGCTCCTCCAGCGCCTCGAACTTGCGGTGGTCGCGGCCGAGGGCGCCGAGGTAGGCGGTCAGCCGGCCGGGGTCCTCCAGCCGCAGCACCAGGTGGGTGAGCGCGCCGAAGAGCCGGTCGCGCTGCTCCCCCATGTCCTCGGGGAAGAGCGCGCGGACGCCCGGGTTGTGGGTGAACAGGTGGGCGTAGAAGTACTTGGCCACGTGGTCGGCACGGCGCTCCACGACGGCGAAGCTGTCGCGGAGGACCGCGGGGTCGAAGGCCACGGGCGGTCGCCTCAGGCGGCCGGGGTCGGTTCGCCCGCGGCGGCGCTGGTCATGGTGCTGCTGACCACCCCGTAGACGGCGCCCCAGGAGGCGGCGGTCTCGGGGGTCCAGGTGTCGCCCGCGAAGTGCTCCAGGGTGGCCAGCAGGCTGGCGCCGACGGCCGGGTAGTGCTCGGGGAGGGCGCCGTAGGAGGCGTGCCGGCGGCCGAGGTTCTCCAGGATCCGGGTCAGGGCCGCGGGGTCCTCCAGGTTCGCCACCAGCGCGCCGAGGGCCGCCCACAGCCGGTCCTGCTGCTGCCCCAGGTGCTCGGCGAAGAGTCCGCGGACCTCGGGGTGGCGGGCGAAGAGGTGGTCGTAGAACCAGGCGGTCACCTCTGTCCCGTGGGGCTGGACGGCCGAAAAGCTTCTCTTGATGAGATCGGGGTTCACTGTCACGGGGCCTGACTGTATCGATGCCGTGACTCTGCGAACAGATTGTGCAGATGAAGAGTCAGAAAGCGCTCTGTGCGGTCAATTCCGGACAGTCGTTTACAGGTCACAGGTTGAAGGGCGGACGAAGCGGAGGGCGGCCCTCCGTCCGGCTTCGCCCCGGCGCCCGGATCCGCAAGGATGCCCCGGGGCCCGTGCCTGCCCGGGAGCGCTCCGGGCAGACGCACCCCGTCCTCCCACGACCCGTCCCCCCACGAATGGAGCAGCCACGTGAAGGGCTTCCGCAGCTTCCTGCTACGCGGCAACGTCGTCGACCTCGCGGTCGGCATCGTCATCGGCGCGGCCTTCACCGCCGTCGTCAAAGGCTTCGTCACCGCGTTCCTCACCCCGCTGATGGGCCTGGCCACCGGCACGGTGGGCGACTTCAGCCAGAAGTCCTACACGGTCGCCGGCACCAAGTTCCCCGTCGGCGCCTTCCTGGACGCACTGATCAGCTTCGTGCTGGTCGCGGCGGTGATCTACTTCCTGGTGGTGCTGCCGTTCGCCAAGCTCAGCGACCGCTTCCTGCCCCGCAAGGACATCGAGGCGCCCAAGGCCGAGTGCCCGAAGTGCCTGAGCTCCATCCCGGCCGCCGCCACCCGCTGCGCCTTCTGCACGGCCGAGCTCGGCCAGCGGCCGTTCCCCGAGCAGGCGCACACCAGGGTCTGAACCGGGCGGCGCGGGGCCCCGAGCCCGCGCCCGCACCTGCGCCCGTGCGCCCGCACCCGCGTGCCGTCCCGGCCCGCACCGGCCCCGCCGGTGCGGGCCGGTCCGCGTGCGGGGCCCGGCGCTGCGGACCGGCGCGGGTCAGCCCGGCCGCTCCACCAGCGCGGGGTGCCGCGGGTCGTCGGCCCGCACGACGACGTCGGCGGCCGCGGCCGGCCCGACCTCCTCCTCGTAGCGGGCGTACGCCGGGAGCGTCCAGCGGTCCTCCGGCGGCGTGCGCCGGGAGAGCGCGCCGGGGGTGAGCGCCAGGTGCACGGTCAGCTCGAACGGCAGCCACCGCCCCAGCAGCAGGTCCCCGTCGAGCAGGAGCACCCCGCCCGGGGGCAGTTCCGCGTACGGGGCCCGGGTGGACCGGTCCGAGGCGGCGTCCCGCAGCGAGGGCAGCACCCGGCCGCTGCCGCCCGGGTCCAGCGGGGCGAGCACCTCGCGCAGCAGCCCGCCGGAGTCCAGCCAGCCGTCGTAGTAGGAGTCCGGGTCCTGGTGCCCGTACTCCAGCCGGAGCGAGGCGGGCCGCAGGAAGTCCCCGGCGGACACCCGCAGCACGGGCCGGCCGCGCAGGCGCAGCGGCGCGCAGAGGGCGTCGGCGAGGGCGCCGGGCCCCGCCGCGGGGGCGCCGTCCACGGCGACCCGCAGCCAGGGCGTGCCCGGCAGGGCGGTGATGCGGTCCGCCAGTTCGCCGGCGAGCCGCTCGGGGGTGATGGGGCGCACGGTGGAGGGCGTCACGCCCCCATCCTGCCCCGTCCGGCCGTGTCCGGCGGGCCGGTCTGCGGCCCGTGCGCGGCCCCGTCCGGTGCGGGCAGCGTCCCCGGGGGGCGGGGCTTCCCGCACCGGCCGTGCTCCGGCCGTGCCCGGCCGGGAGCCGACGGACGGGGCCGGCGGAGAAGTGCTGCCCGGAGTGCGGCGGGGCGTCCCGCCGGGGCGCCCGGGACCCGGCGGGACCGTGGTCCGCAGGATGCCGATTGCGACACGAGCATTCCTCTATGCCGGAATTGATGGGTTATATGCCTACCCTGGCCGGGGAACCGGACCCACAGACCACGAGGACCGTGCATGGACGTGATCCCCCGCAGCCTCCAGCGCTCCGTCCCCCGGGCGCAGCATCCCGAGGAGGAGCCGCCCGTCGGCACGGCCGAACCCTTCGACGGCCCGCCCGGACGCTCCGCCCGTCCGGACGGCCCCGTCCGCGACCCCTACGGCGGTGCGGACCCGTACGGCGACGCCGGCCGGTACGGCGGCGAACCCCGCGGCGCCGCCCGGCAGTCCGGCGCCGCCGCCGGGGCGCCGGGCGCGCCCCCCGCGGCCCGGCCCGCACCCGTCAGGCCCCTCACGGTGGCCGCGTCCCTCGCCGGGACCGCGCTCGCCGACGCGCCCCTCGCCGGCGCACCCGCCGCCGGTGCGCGGCCCGTCGCGGCACCTCCCGCCACCGCCGCGCCGTCCGCCGTCCCGGCCGGGCCCGCCCCCGACCCCTCCGCAGCCGCCCCCGTCGACACCGGCACTCCGGCCGCCGCCGCAGCCGCGGCCGCCGCCGTGCACGGCCGGCGCCCGCCGCGGGCCGACGCCGGCCTGAAGGAGCACCTGCCGCGGGTCGTGCTCCCCGGCTGGGCCGCCCTCCTCCTGCTGCTCGCCTGCGCCGCCGGCGCGGAGATGCTGCTGGGCCGGGCGGGCATGCTCCCGTGGTGGCTGCCCGGACCGGCGGAGGCCTTCCCCGCCGGGCGGGTCACCGCCGCCCGCCTCGCCGTGCTGCCCGCCTGCGTCGGCCTCTTCACGCTCGCCGGCCTGATGGCCAACGTCGGCGGCGAGGCCCGGGTGCTCGCCTGCTGGGGCCACTACCGGGGCACCGTGCGCAGGACCGGCCTGGTCTGGGTCAACCCGGTCCTGCGCCGCCGCCGCGTCGACGTCCGGATCCGGCACTGGCGCAGCGAGCCGGTGGAGGCGGTGGACCGCCAGGGCGTCCCGATCCGGGTCGGCCTGCTCGTCGTCTGGCGGGTCAGGGACACCGCCCGGGCCGTCCTCTCCGTGCTGGACCACGAGGACTACCTGCGCGAGCAGGTCCACGCCGTGCTGAGCCGCACCGCCGCCCTCCTGCCGTGCGACACCTTCGACGAGCCCGGCCCGTCGCTGCGCGACGGGCAGTGGTTCGGCGAGGAGCTCACCCGCGCCCTGGCCGCGGAGGCCCTCCCGGTCGGCCTGGAGGTGTACTCCGTCCAGCCGCTCTCCCTGGAGTACGGTCCGGACGTCGCCGACAGCATGCGCCGCCGCCGGGTGGCCGACCTCGACGCCGGCCTGCGGAACGTCATCGTCGACGACGCGGTGGAGGCCGCCGCGCTCGCCGTGCGCCGGCTGGAGCGCGCCACCTCCCAGGAGCTGGACCGCCAGGCCCGCAGCGCGCTGATGGAGCAGCTGCTGGTCGCCTTCGTCGCCCCGGCCGGCGTGCCCGGCGCGTCCGCGCGGCGGGACGGCCGGCGCAGGTGAGGCGGGGCGGCCGGCCCGCGCCGCCCGGCCCGCGCCCCGGCGTCCGCCCGGCCCGCGCCCCGGCGTCCGCCCGGGCGCCGGGCCGGTTCCGGCACCGGGGCCGCCCCCCGGCCGGAACCGCCGCGGGCCCCCGCGCCGGGCCGGACCCGTCCGCTCAGGCGGACGCCGCGGTGAGCGCCGCCAGCTCGTCCGCCGTCAGCTCCAGCTCCGCCGCCGCCAGCAGTGCCGGCACCTGCTCCACCGTGCGGGCGCTGGCGATCGGCGCGGCCACCGTCGGCTGCGCCGCCAGCCAGGCCAGTGCCACCGTGGCGACCTCCGCGCCGCGGGCGGCGGCGACCGCGTCCAGCGCCTCCAGGATCCTCGGCCCGCGCGGGTCCTCCAGGTACTTCCCCGCGCCGGCCGCCCGCGCGCTCTCCACCGCGGCGCCCCCCGGCCGGTACTTGCCGGTGAGGAAGCCCGAGGCCAGCGCGAAGTACGGCACCGCGGAGAGGCCGTGCCGGGCCGCCGTCTCCGCGAGAGGGCCCTCGTAGGTCCCGCGGGAGACCAGGTTGTAGTGCGGCTGGACGGCCACGTACCGGGCCAGCCCCTCCCGCTCGGAGGCCGCCAGCGCCTCCTCCAGCCGCTCCGGGCTGATGTTGGAGGCCGCGATGTGGCGGACCTTGCCCGCGCGGACCAGCTCGTCCAGCGCGCCGAGGAACTCCTCGACCGGGGTCTCCGGGTCGTCGAAGTGGGTGTACAGCAGGTCGATGCGGTCGGTCTGCAGCCGGCGCAGGGAGTCCTCGGCCGCGGCGCGGACGTTCGCGGCCCGCAGGCCCTTGCGCTCGGGGTGCGCGCCCACCTTGGTGGCGACCACGACGGCGTCGCGGTTGCCCCGGGACCGCATCCACCTGCCGATGACCGTCTCGGACTCGCCGCCGGAGTTCCCCGGCGCCCAGGCCGAGTAGACGTCGGCGGTGTCGACGAAGTTGCCGCCGCCGGCCGCGTAGGCGTCGAGGACGGCGAAGGACTGCTGCTCGTCCGCGGTCCAGCCGAAGACGTTGCCGCCCAGGGAGAGGGGGAGGACGGCCAGGTCGGAGCCGCCGAGGGTCACCATGCGCTTGTCGGTCATGCAGGGGCCAACGTACCGGCGGCGCCCGTTGTTTCACCCCGCCGGACCCGGTCCCGGCCCCGGTCGCACCGTTCGCCGGAGCGCCGCCGGAGCGCCGCCGGACCGCCGCCGGACCGCCGCCGGACCGCCGCCGGGCCGGCCGCAACTCCTCCGGGGGACCGGGGTCCCGCGGGGGCCCCGGGTTCGTTAGAGTCCTCGCCATGGCCGACAACGACATCGACCCCGCCGCCTCCACCCAGATGTTCCGGGCTTTCGTCGACACCCCGGAACCCCGCACCCCCGCCGCCACCGGCACCGACGGCGGCAGCCGCACCGGCGTGATCGCCGCCGTGGTGATCGCCGCCGTGGTCGTCGTGGCCGCGGTCGCCTGGCTCGCCTTCTCCTGACCGTTCCGCCTCCCCGACCCGCCTCTCCGGTCCTCCGCCCCGGCCGACCGGCCGGGGCCGTCCGCCTTCCGGGCCGGCCGGCAGTCCGGCCGGCCGGCGCGCGGCCGGAGCCCCCGGGCCGCACGTCCGGTCACCTCACGTCCGGTGACCGCACGTCCGGCAGGGAGCCGCCGGTTGCTCCCGCGCGCCCGGCGGCGGGGCGCCCGCCAGGCGGTGCGCGCCCCCGGCGCGAGCCCGGTCGACGTTCCACGTGGAACATCCACCGAACGCCAGTCCAGCAGCCCCACCCCCGGGAGGAAGCGATGACCGACCGCCAGCAGCCGCCCGCCGAGGCCGTCGCCACCGCCCCGTCCGGCGTGGAGCCTGCCTCCGGCGCCCCCGCCGTCGCCGACCGGCCCGCGGCCCGCAGCCTCGGCCTCGGCGGCGCCCTCAACGCCCGCGACCTGGGCGGCTACCGCACCGCCGACGGGCGCACCGTCCGCCACGGGGCGGCCCTGCGCAGCGACGCCCTGCACCGGCTCTCCGCCGAGGACCTCGAAGCCCTCAGCGTCCTCGGCCTGCGCCAGGTCGTCGACCTGCGGGGCCTCGCGGAGGTCCGGGAGAACGGGCCGGACCGGGTGCCCGGCCTGCCCGTCGCGGAGATCGACGCCGCCGAGCACTCCGCCACCCCGATGACCGTCGTGCCGGAGGGCCCGGACGGCGTCACCCTGCACCACCTGCCGGTGTACTCCCACCACTTCGACATCTACGTGGCCCTGCGCGACGCCCTCGCCGGCCGCGACCCCGCCTCCCAGCGCGCCCTGCTCGGCGACGGGGGCGGCGAGGCCATCATGACCGGCCTCTACCGCTGGTTCGTCACCGACGAGGACGCCCGCGGCCGCTTCGCCCGCGTCCTGCGGCTGCTGGCGCAGCCGGGCGGCACGCCCCTGCTCTTCCACTGCACCGCGGGCAAGGACCGCACCGGCTGGACCGCCGCCGTGCTGCTCACCGCGCTCGGCGTCGACCGGGACACCGTCTTCGACGACTACCTGCTCACCAACGAGCGACACGCCGTCCTCGTGGAGCGGATCATGGAGGCCTTCGGCACCCGCGGGGTCATGGAGGAGCCGGAGCTGCTGCTGCCCGTCTACCGCGCCGAGGCCGCCTACCTGGAGGCCGCCTTCGCCGAGGTCGAGGCGGGCTGGCCGGACTTCGACGGCTTCCTCGCGGACGGCCTCGGCCTCGGCGACGACGTGCTGCGGGGTCTGCGGGCCAATCTGCTGGAGGGCTGAGCCGGGCCCGGGCCACGGAGGCGCGGGGCCGGGGCCGCCCGGACCGCGCGGACCACCGTCCCGGGCCGGTGGCGGCCCGGGACGCGGCGTCCTACTCCTCCGAGGTCAGGCCGTGCCGGAGCTGCGCCAGCGTGCGGGTGAGCAGCCGGGAGACGTGCATCTGCGAGATCCCGATGTCCTCGCCGATCTGGGACTGCGTCATGTTGGCGAAGAAGCGCAGCATGATGATGCGCCGCTCGCGGGCCGGCAGCCGTGCCAGCAGCGGCTTGAGCGACTCCCGGTACTCCACGCCCTCCAGCGCGACGTCCTCGTACCCCAGCCGCTCGGCGAGCGGCCCGTCGCCGTCCTCCTCGGCCGGGGTGGAGTCCAGGGAGCTGGCGGTGTAGGCGTTGCCGACGGCGAGGCCCTCCACCACGTCCTCCTCGCTCACGCCCAGGCAGCGGGCGAGCTCGGCGACGGTGGGGGAGCGGTCCAGCTCCTGCGCGAGCTCGTCGCCGGCGCGGGTGAGGGCCAGCCGGAGCTCCTGCAGCCGCCGCGGCACCCGCACCGACCAGCTGGTGTCCCGGAAGAACCGCTTGATCTCGCCGACCACGGTCGGCATCGCGAAGGTGGGGAACTCCACCCCGCGCTCCGGGTCGAACCGGTCGATCGCCTTGATCAGGCCGATCGTGCCGACCTGGACGATGTCCTCCATCGGCTCGTTGCGGCTGCGGAACCGGGCCGCCGCGTACCGCACGAGCGGCAGGTTGAGCTCGATCAGCGTGTCCCGCACGTAGAGCCGCTCGGGGCAGTCGGGTGCCAGGTCCGCGAGCCGCAGGAAGAGCGAGCGCGACAGCGTGCGGGTGTCCAGTCCCTCCGCCGCCTCCGGGCCCGTCCCCGCGGGGACCGCCTCGACCGCCTCCGCACCGTGGATCTCAGAGCTGTCCAGGTCGACCGACATCAACCCACCCCCTCCTGACTGACCAACGGAGTCCGCCGCGCGGCGGTTCCCGGCTACGTCCAGTGGAATACCGGCTCACGCTCCCCGGCAAACCCCGGCGTCGCAAGATGTCACGCGCCGGTAACGCGCCGACGGCCGCGCGTCCGCCGCGCGTCCGCCGCCCGGACCCGCCGTCCGGCGGGCGGGGACGGCGCGTCAGGGCCTTCACGAATCCCAGGCGTTGCTGCTCCGCAGCCGGGCGAAGATCCGGGCGAGCAGCCGGGAGACGTGCATCTGCGACATCCCCAGCTCGCTGCTGATCTGGGACTGCGTCAGGTTCCCGAAGAAGCGCAGCATGATGATCCGCCGCTCCCGCTCGGGCAGCTGCACCAGCAGGTGCCGCACCATGTCGCGGTGCTCCACGTCCGTCAGCGCCGCGTCCTCGTAGCCGAGGCGGTCGAGCAGGGCCAGTCCGCCCTCGCTCTCCTGGGCGGCCTCCAGCGAGGCGGCGTTGTAGGCGCGGCCGGCGTCCAGGCAGTCCCGCACGTCCTCCTCGGGGATGCGCAGCCGGGCGGCGATCTCGGGGATGCGCGGCGTGCGGCCGTGCGCCACGGTGAGCTCCTCCATGGCGCCGCTGACCTGCACCCACAGTTCCTGGAGGCGCCGGGGCACGTGCATGGTGCGCACGTTGTCGCGGAAGTACCGCTTGATCTCGCCCAGGATGGTCGGCAGCGCGTACGTGGGGAACTGGACCCCGCGCCCCGGGTCGAAGCGGTCGATCGCGTTGATCAGCCCGATGGTGCCGACCTGCACGACGTCCTCCATGGGCTCGCTGCGGCCCCGGAAGCGGGCCGCCGCGTACCGGACCAGGGGGACGTTGACCTCGATCAGCGCGGCGCGGACGCGCTCGTGCTCGGGGGTGCCCGGTTCGAGCTCGGCCAGGCGTTCGAAGAGCACCCTGGTGAGGGTCCTGACGTCCAGGGGCGACCGCGCCCCGGGCGCAGGTGCCCCTGCCGTCAGGACCCGCTGCCCCGTGTCCTGCTCCGCGCCCGCGTCCGGCGCGCTGCCCTGTGCCCGCACGGACCCGCCACCCCTCCGTACCACCTGGTGCCGGGGTCGACTGGTGTCTCTCCCCTGTCCGGCAAAACCGGTCATAGCATCACAAGACGACTGTAGTTCGGGCAAGCACCGCCCTTACGCGTGTTGGTGGACTGCGGGCGGCGGGACCCGGGCCCCCGGAGCCGCGGAGGCCGTGCGGGGGCGGGCCCGTACGGCGGCGGGCCCGCCCCGGGGAGGTGCTCAGACCTCGATGTCGGCGATCACCCAGGTGGCGAACTCCCGCCACTGCGCGGCGGCGGCCTGGTGGGCCGGGTGGTCGGCGTAGGCCTTCAGCGCCTCGCGGTCGTCGACCAGGCAGCTGATGGCGTAGTCGTACGCGATGTCGCGCTGCGTGGTGTTCCAGCCGCACTCCCACGCGCGCAGCTCGGGGACCAGCGCGCCGAGCTCCTCGAAGGCCTTGGCGCCGGCCGCGACGCGCTCGTCGCGCTCCCGGTCGACGCCGTCGTTGAGCTTGAACAGGACCAGGTGCCGGATCACGGTGGCGCTCCTCGCGTGAGGGGACGGGGGTTCCCCGCCACCGTAACCGCCGGGTGTTCCGGTCAGTTGATCAGACCCGTCATGAAGGTGCCCACGGACTTGGCCGCGCCGGAGATCCCCTCGAAGCCGACCTGCACCAGGTCGGCGGCGCGGGACGGCGAGGTGATGATCGTGTACAGCACGAAGATGAGCAGGAGATACATGCCGATCTTCTTCGCCTGAGCCATGAACCTGACCCGCCTCCCTGCCGCGGCCCCGCACACCGGGGCGTCCCGCTCCCTCGGCAGCTCCGGAGGCCCCGGGAAGGGCCGCCTCGGGGCGGCTGCCGTGCTCCCCCGGACGACTTGCAAGCCGCAGCCTATCCATCCGGCGGCGGGGGCGGCACCGGTCGGAGCCCCGCCCGCCCCGGCCCGGGGCGGGCCCGTGCCCCCGGCTGCGGCCGAAAGGACCAAAGTCCCCGGTCCGGATGGCTTCGCCGGGGTGCCGCGCGCCCGCCCATGGCGCACGATGGAGGTGTACCGAGGGTCTGGCAGGAACCCGCCGGTACCGGATCCGGAGTCCCCGCTGTGGGACCGGGCGCCGCGGCTTCCCCCCGACGCGGCCCCGGTTGTGGGACTCCGTCCCGGGGGAGCGGCTTGTCCCCCCGAAGCCGCTCCCCCTCCTGCAGTCCGCTCCCCCCTGCGCTCCGCGCCCCGGGCACCGGTCCACGTACCGGTCGTTCCCCGTACCGCCCTCCGCCGCACCCCGTGCCCGGCCCCTGCCGGGTCGCGCCGGGCGCACCCGCCGGGGGCCGCGCCCCGGCCACGCGCCCGTGCGGGCCGCCCGCGCCTCCGCCCCCGGTGCGTCCGGCGGCCCGCCGCCCCTCCCGGAGGACGCCGCAGGGCCTGCACCGCGGGGACGGGAGCGGTGCCGCTCCGGGGAGACGGGAGCGCCGCCGCTCCGGGGCCTCGTGCCGCCGGAAGGCCGAACGTCTCGGCGAGGAACCGGCTCGCGTCCGCGAACGAGCGTCCGTCGGCGCGCTCGTCGTAGGCCACTCCGGGTACGGCGCCGGGTCGGGCGTGCCGGTGGGTGAAGCCGTGCACGGCCCCGCCGTACATGACGAGCCGCCAGTCCGCGTGGGCGTCCTCCATCTCCCGGGCGAACGACGCGACGTCCGCCGCCGGGACGTGGGGGTCCGAGGCGCCGTGGCAGACCAGTACCCTGCCGCGGACGGCGTGCGGCCGTGACGGTGCCGGTGTGGTGAGGCTGCCGTGGATGCTGACGGCGCCGGCGATCCCCCGCTGTACGCCGGGCTCCGTGACCGTTCTCCCGCCAGGTCAGGGAGCCTGCGCGAGGCACCGGCGAACGCCCCCGGATGCCGACGAATGAGATCACAACTGAGACCACTCAGGGCGCGCGCTTCGGGGTGACGGGGCCACGCCGTCGGCCCTTCAACCGCAGCAGTTCCTGCAAGGCCGGCCCCTCCTCCGCCCAGCGCCGCAGCCCCTCACGGTCGAGCCAGTGCACGCTGTGCCTGTCGCCCCAGCGCTGGGCATCGAGGGTGAAGCCGCCGTGATCGAGTGGCGCGGCGGCCGCGCGCATCAGTGGAGCGCTGCGTCGACGACACGTCAGCGTGATCGGCCCGGGGGCCGCTGCCCGCACAGACCTGGCCCGAGCGCGGTGGTCTGGTGTGTCGCCCCGCTGCCCTGGTGTGATCACAGGTAGGGGCCGTCATGGACCGGGTAGGGGTGCGGCCGGCGGCGCACCGGGCTTGTCCTTCTCGCCCGTGCGGTTCAACCCGAGCTCACCTTGTACCTGGGCGACAGCGACGTACCCGACCCGATGGTCAAGGACCAGGACGCGTTCAACGCGCGCCGTCCTCATCGAGGCAGGGACGGCTCTCCACGCCGGCCAGCCTCCGGGGTGACCGACTGACCCGCCGCGGCGGCCAGGATCTCGTCCACGAGCCTGTCCGCCGCGTCCGGACGGCCAGACGCGCGGGCCCGCTCCGCCATGCCCCACCTCAGCCGGGCATCGGCCAGGAGCGAGCCCATCGCCGCCTGCAGCCGGGCCGCCGTCACCTCGCCGGTCAGCGCGACCGGTGCCCCCACCTCCTCCAGATGCCGCGTGTTGTGCACCTGCTTGTTTCCCGCCGCCGACGCCAACGGCACGAACACCACCGGTTTGCCCAGCGTGGTCGGCTCCGCCAGCGTTCCCGCCCCACTGCGCGACACGACCACGTCCGCCAGGGCCAGGACGTCGGGCGGCTCGCCGCCGATGAACCCGGCCAGGCAATAGCGGCCTGCCGGCTCGGCCGGGACCCCGGTCGCCGCCGGATGCAACGCCTCCGGGGGACTCCGCACGATGTACGGCGAGTCCCGCCTGTACTTGACGGTTGAACGAGTGTGCGGCAAGCTACACAAAGACTGCTTATTTTGTTCAGTGCGTTAAGTCGCACGGTGTCTCCCGTCAGGAGACACATGGCAATCTGGAGATCCCGCATGAGCAAAACAGTCCTGATCACCGGAGCCTCTTCGGGCATGGGAGAGGAGGCCGTCTTCCAGTACGTCGAGCGCGGGTGGAACGTCGTGGCCACCATGCGTGACACGTCGAAGGCGAATCCTCACTTCGCCGCACTCGACGAGGTCCTCGTCCTCCGCATGGACGTCACCGATGCGCCCGGCATCGAGCGAGCCGTCTCCACGGCGATCGACCGCTTCGGGTCAGTGGACGCTGTGATGAACAACGCCGGCTACGGACAGCTCGGAGCCCTCGAGGAGGTCACCCCGCAGCAGATCCGCGCCCAGTACGAGACCAATGTCATCGGCCCGGTCCTCGTCATCCAAGCCGTCTTGCCGCACATGCGTGAACGCCGGTCCGGACACATTCTCAACGTCGGCTCGATGGGAGGGCACGTCAGCTTGCCCACGATGGCTGTGTACACCTCTTCTAAGAGCGCTGTGCAAAATCTCACCGAAGGGCTCGCCAAGGAGGTGGGGCCGCTGGGTATTCACGTCACCCTCGTGGAACCTGCTGGATGCACGACAAGCTTCGGCAGCAACGCCCAGCCCGTGGCCAACCGACTGCCGGACTATGACCCCGCTTACAGCGCCATGGCTGAGTTCGCGGCAACGTCCGTGCGCGGCGACCTCGCCAAGTCCATGGCCGCCGTCGTGGAGATCACCGGCACCGACGCCCCTCCGCTGCACCTGGCCGTCGGCGCCTTCGGATTGGACTTGGTCAGGGGTCGATTCGAAGAACTGATGGCTGAATACGAGGAGTGGGAGCACGTTACTCGCACGACAGGCTGATCCTCGGCCGCAGGCGCGCGTGCTCAAAATCGCTGGCGAGATTACATCCCACCGCTCACCGCCACCGGGTCGCCTGGGCTTGGGCGCCGTCGGGCGGGGTGGGATCCCTGCGGGCTGGTAGGTGATGCGGACCAGAGCACGATGTCGGTGCTTCTCGCCGTGTCAGGGCCGGACCTCGAGGTGCCGGCCGCAAAGATCGGCTCCATACGGGGCAACGGGGCCTCTGAATTGGGATGTCGGCGAATCTGGCCATGGGGCGTGACGCCCGGGATCCCGGCGGCGTCAGGGTCCTGCATTCGTGACACCGGTGGTGGCATCGGCAAGGAAAGACGACCAGTCAAAACCGCACCACGGGCGTGGCCTTGCGAGATGACCGGTGACGTCGCACCGTTCCACTCTCGATTCAGTGGACCTGCTGGTGACTGCTGGGCGGTTGTCCACCGACGGCAATTCGAGTTGCCGTATCCAGCTTATTCTTGAACTCGTGACGCGAGCTTACGCGGTACTTCCAGCCCGTTGCAGCGGCGTGCAACATATCAGCCACGTCTGCAGGAGTTGCAGCATCGCTGCGCGGTCCGTCGTCAGCGATCGCCCTCGCCAAGGAGGCCAGGATGAGGGTTCGATACTCGTCATACAGATCGCCCAACTGTTGCGGCCCCTGCTCCATCAAGGCGTCCACGCCGCGGTTGAGGTGGGTGCCGACATAACGGCCGAGCCACGCGTCCAGCGCTGCCGCCAGCCGTTCGGCGAGGCTCGCAGTTGGATCATCGAGGGCGGCGTGCACATCCGCCATCGTCCCGTCCATCGCATGCCGCATCGTTTCGCGGAACAGCACGTCCTTGCTCTCGAACAGGAAGTACAGGCCGGGTCTTGAGATGTCGGCGGCCTGCGCCACCGAATCCATGGATGTCTTACGGAACCCGAAAGTGGCGAACACGTCGAGCGCGGCAGTGAGAACGCGCTCGCGCCGCTGGGCACCGCCTCGCATCGTCGTCATGCAGTAACCATACTAGGAAGGCTAACTGTATCTGAACGGGTTATCCTGTTTACTGATCGTTTCAGAATGAGATCGGTGTGTCGGCTGGCAGTGGGCGGTCTTCGCAGGCAGGGTCTGCCGGATGTCCGATGATCTTGTCCCGGATGGCCTGTGGGAGCGCATGGCTCCGCTGCTGCCGCCGCCTCCCGAGCGCAGGCACCGGCAGCCCGGACGGCTGCGCGTACCCGCCCGCGTCGCGCTCGCCGGGATCGTCTACGTCCTGCGCAAGGGTGTCGCCTGGCGGGACGTCCCCGCCCCCATGGTCGGCTGCTCGGGGATGACCGCTTGGCGCCGACTGCGGGACTGGACCGAGGCCGGCGTCTGGCCCCGGCTGCATGCACTGCTCCTCGCCGAGCTCCGCGGTGCCGGCCTGCTGGAGATGGACGACTGCGCGGTCGACGGCTCCCATGTCAGGGCTCTCAAAGGGGGGTCATGTCGGGCCGTCCCCGGTTGATCGCGGCCGCCCGGGATCCAAGCACCGTGTGATCGTCGATCGCCGCGGCACCCCGCTGGCCCTCTCCGTCTGCCTCCGTCGCCGCCGCCCCTCATTCTGAAACGATCAGTTAGAAGGCCAACTGGGACCACAATTGAGACCAGCCAACGACGAAGGGCCGGACGGATACCCGTCCGGCCCTTCGTCGTTCCTGCTCAGAGCGGTAGCGGTGGGATTCGAACCCACGGTGGAGTTGCCCCCACACACGCTTTCGAGGCGTGCTCCTTTGGCCGCTCGGACACGCTACCGGGACAGACTCTACCGGACGGCCCGGGCGCCGGTGAAATCCATTGCCGGGGTGGCGGCCGATCAGCCCGGCTCGGCGCGGTGGGTGTCGAAGAAGGCGGTGAGGGCGGCGCCGCACTCCTCCGCGAGGACGCCCGGCACCACCTCGGGGCGGTGGTTCAGCCGGCGGTCCCGGACCACGTCCCACAGGGAGCCCGCCGCGCCCGCCTTCTCGTCCACGGCGCCGTAGACGACCCGGTCCAGCCGGGACAGCACGACGGCGCCCGCGCACATCGTGCACGGCTCCAGGGTGACCACCAGGGTGCAGCCGGACAGCCGCCACTCCCCGACGGCCCGGGCCGCCTCCCGGATCGCGAGCACCTCGGCGTGGGCGGTCGGGTCGCCGACCGCCTCGCGCTCGTTGCGGCCGCGCCCGACCACTGTCCCGTCCGGCCCCAGGACGACGGCGCCGACCGGCACGTCCCCGGTGGCCGGGGCCAGGGCGGCCTCGGCGAGCGCGAGCCGCATGGGGCCGGTCCAGCGGTCGCGCACCGGGTCGGGGCGTACGGGGGCCGGGAGGGGCGTGGTCTGCATGCCCTCCAGTGTCGGGCACCCGGCGGCCCGGCCGGGTCCCGGGGCGGCCCGGATCCGCGGGCCGTGCCGGGCACGCGGCCTGCGCCGGGCCCGCGGGCGGGGAGGTACCCCGGTCCGGCGGCCCCGCCGGCCGTACGGACCCCGCCCGGTCCGTCAGCGGACGGCCTCCAGGACCTCGGCGCAGCCCAGCGAGTCGGCGATCTCGGCGAGCGCGTCGCCGGGGACGGCGCCCTCGCCGCTCATGGCGAGCAGCTCCCGGGCCGTGATCCCGAACTCGGCGAGCACCTCGGTGTCGCCCAGCGGCCCGGCCGGCACGCCGTCCGGGTCCGCGGCCGTCCCGTTGTCGTCGTCGTCCTCGGAGGCGGAGCCCGAGGCGCCGTCCTCGTCGTCCAGTTCGGCCACCAGGGTGTCGAGGTCGTCCAGCCCGTCGCCCGGGCTGCGCCCCACGAGCTCGTCGGTGAGGACGATCTCCCCGTAGGCGCTGCGGGCGGCGGCGGCGCCGTCCGACACGAAGATCCGCGGATCCTCCTCGCCGTCCACGCGGACGACGGCGAACCACGCGTCCTCCTGCTCGATGAAGACCAGGACGGGCTCCTCGTCGTCCGAGGCCTGGCGTGCCAGGTCGGCCAGGTCGGCGAGGGTTTCCACGTTGTCGAGCTCGGTCTCGCCCACGCTCCACCCGTCCTCGGTGCGAGCGAGCACTGCAGCGAAGTACGCCACCAGGACACTCCCATGGTCTCGGCTGTCGGAGAGCCGGTGCGGGTCGGCGGCCCTGCAAGAACGCCCCCCGCTCCAGGGCTGCCCGCCTCTCGGGCACCCCAACCGGAATCGTGACAGAAACCCTGCCACTGCGGGGGGTGTTCCGCAGCGCGTCCCCGCAGGTCGTGTCGGAGCGGATCACGCCCCCGGCCCCGGCCGCCGACGCCGTCCGGACCGGACGTCAGATGCGGAAGGTGCGCATCCGCAGCACCTCCCGCATCCTGCGCTCCTTGGTGCGGCGCGGCTGGACGCGGGCCCGCAGCTCGCGGGCCTCGGCCAGTTCGCGCAGGAAGAGGGCCCGGCGCCGGCGCCGCTCGGCGTCGGTCTCCTGGCGCCGTCCGGCGGCCCCGCGCGGTGCGGCCGCCCCCGGCTCCCCGCCCGCGGATATGACCCCGTCGGCCGCGCCCCTGCGGGGCGCCGGTCCGTCCGTACGGGTGTCGTCGCCCCCGGCCTCCGCCCCCGTCCCGGAGGCGGCCGCGCCTCCGGGGCGCCGCCGGACGCGGTCCCGTCCGGACCGGTTCTGCTCAGCCATGCGATCCCCTGCGATCCGCGCGCACTGCCTGCCCGCTGTCCCGTACGGGGCCGGACGGGACGCGCCTGTCGCGGCCCCCCGTCCTTTCATACGGTCAGCCTTTCCCCGTCCGGCGGCATCGACACCGCCGGACGGGTCCCCGCCGGGACCGCCCCGGGTCCCCGCCGGGGCGGCCCCGGGGCCGCGCCGGTGCCGCCGCCCGCCCCGTCCGGCGCCCCCGCCGGGGCGCCCGCAGGTCGTACGGGTGTCCGGGCTCGGTTACTGTCTCAGTCATGCGGATCCACGTCCTCGACCACCCGCTGGTCGCCCACAAGCTGTCGACGCTGCGCGACGAGCGCACCGACTCGCCCACCTTCCGCCGGCTCGCCGACGAGCTGGTCACCCTCCTCGCGTACGAGGCGACCCGGGACGTCCGCACCGACGAGGTGGAGATCACCACCCCGGTGGCCGTCACCACCGGCACGCGGCTGAGCTACCCCCGGCCGCTCGTGGTGCCGATCCTCCGGGCCGGCCTGGGCATGCTCGACGGCATGACCCGGCTGCTGCCGACCGCCGAGGTCGGCTTCCTCGGGATGATCCGCAACGAGGAGACCCTGGAGGCCTCCACGTACGCGACGCGGATGCCCGACGACCTCTCCGGCCGCCAGGTGTACGTGCTGGACCCGATGCTCGCCACCGGCGGCACCCTGGTCGCCGCGATCCGGATGCTGATCGACCGCGGCGCCGACGACGTGACCGCGATCTGCCTGCTCGCCGCCCCGGAGGGCGTGGCCGCGATGGAGAAGGACCTGGCCGGACTGCCGGTGACGGTGGTGACCGCCGCGGTCGACGACCACCTCAACGAGCAGGGCTACATCGTGCCGGGCCTCGGTGACGCGGGCGACCGCCTGTACGGCACCGCGGGCTGACCCCGCCCCACGGACGCGGCTGCGGCCGGCCACCCCCGCACGGGGTGGCCGGCCGCAGCCGCGTCCGGGCGTCGGCGGGGCTGCCCGGAGGGGCCCCGCCGCGCCGGGTTCAGCAGTGGGAGGCGGAGGGCTTCGGCGCGGGCCTGGTGAGCACGGCCAGTGCCTGCGCGGCCTGGGCGGGGGTGCGCAGCGCCTTGAAGCCGTCGCCGATGACGAAGTCGACCGAGCCGTCCTTGCGGGCGTCCGCGGTGTTCCTCGCCCCGGTGACGTGGGCGCCGAGCAGGGCGGCCGCCCTGCTGCCGGCGCGGCCCTCGAGCAGGCGGACGGCCTCCTTGACCTTCTTGTCCAGCGAGGCCGGGGCGTTGCCGACCTTGCCGATCCTGAAGCCGCGCCTCTTCAGCTCGTCGGCCGTGTGCCCGGCCAGGCCGGACTTGGCGGTGGCGTTGTAGACGTTGACGGTGACGGCCTTCGGGCTGGGCACGGGGCCGGGCGCCGGGAAGGCCCCGGCCGCCGCGCGGGAGGCCGAGGGGGAGGGCGCGGGGCAGGCCGCGGCGGAGAGCTTCCTGCCCTTGCCGCCGAAGACGCCGGCCAGTTGCACCGTGCCCCAGCTGATCAGGGCCACCGCCAGCACCGTCGACACCAGGGCGGTGATCCGCCGCCGGCGCTTGTTGGGCGGGACCAGGCGGGGGTAGCTCGTACCGGTGACCCGGTACTGCTTCCCCTTCAGTCCGGGGGGCGTCAACATGCTCACCGTGGGTCGCCCCCTCGCGCGGGACAGGCAGGTGGATACGGCTGCGGGCATCGCAGAGGCCGTGGTCAACAGCGTAGTGCCGACCTTGCGCGAGCGTACTAAATGATCATCATTTGGAGTATGGGGGCACCCGAAAGCGTGCACAAAGCGATACCGGGCGGCGCGTCCCCGCCCGCCGCCGCGGTGCCCCCGGCCGCGCGCCGACCGGTACGAAACCGTCCGGCGCCGTCCCGGCGCCGCCGGGGCGGGTCACTCCATGTCGAGGACCCGGGCGTGCAGGACCTGCCGCTGCTGCAGGGCCGCACGCACGGCGCGGTGCAGGCCGTCCTCCAGGTAGAGGTCGCCCTGCCACTTCACCACGTGGGCGAAGAGGTCGCCGTAGAAGGTGGAGTCCTCCGCGAGGAGGGTCTCCAGGTCGAGCTGGCCCTTGGTGGTCACCAACTGGTCCAGCCGCACCGGACGCGGGGCGACGTCCGCCCACTGGCGGGTGCTGTTCCGGCCGTGATCCGGGTACGGCCGCCCGTTGCCGATGCGCTTGAAGATCACACGGAAAGCCTACCGTTCCCGCGGGCGGCGGCGCAGCAAGGACGCCCCACCTCTCGCACCGGCCGCCTCCCACCAGCGCCGACGCGCGAAGGCGGCGACGGCCGCCCGGGCAGGTCGTACCGCCCCGGGCCTGCCGTCCGTCATGTTTCGCCGCCTATGGGGGTTTTGGGGGCGCACCGCCGGCGGACCCCTCCGGCCCCCGCGTGCCCGGCCGGTTGTCGGTGGCGGGCGGTAGCGTCCCGGCCCACCGCACATCCGACGGCAGGAGGGCACCCGATGAGGTTCCGGATCGAGCGCGGCGCACTGGCGGACGCCGTGGCCTGGGCCGGCCGCGCGCTGCCGGCCCGGACGCCGCTGCCCGTCCTCGGCGGCCTGCTGCTGGAGGCGTCCGACGGCCGGCTGTCGGTCTCCGGCCACGACCTCGAGGTCTCCGCCCGGACCGCCGCCGAGGCCGACACCGCCGAGCCCGGGCGGGTGCTGGTCGCCGGCCGCCGGCTGCTCGACGTCTGCCGGGTGCTGCCCGACGGCCCGGTGGAGTGCGTACGGGAGGGTGCGCGCCTGGCCGTGGCCTGCGGCGGCGTCCGCTTCGGCCTGGCCGCGCTGCCGATGGAGGACTACCCGGCGCTGCCCGCGGTGCCGGAGGTGTGCGGCGAGCTGGACGCCGCCGCCCTCGCCGCCGCGGTGGCGCAGACGGCGGTGGCCGCGGGCCGCGACGACACCCTCCCGGTCCTGACCGGCATCCGGATCGACCTGCACGACGACACCCTGGTGCTGGCCGCCACCGACCGCTACCGCTTCGCCGTGCGGACCCTGGACTGGCGGCCCCTGCCCGGCCGGTCCGCCCCGGGCGGGTCCGCCCCGGGCGGGTCCGCCCCGGGCGGGTCCGGCACCGGCGGGTCCGGCACCGGCGGGTCCGGCACCGACAAGGCCGGTACCGACAAAGCCGCCACCGGGGGGTCCGTGGTCGTGCCGGCGCGCCGCCTGCTGGACGCGGCACGCGCCCTGGCGGGCGCCGGCACGGTCCGGCTCGCCCTGGACGGCGGCGTCCTGGGCCTGGAGGGCGGCGGCGCGGCCGCGACGATGCGCCTGATCGAC
Organism: Streptomyces sp. NPDC001380; assembly: GCF_042895785.1. Taxonomy (NCBI): domain Bacteria; kingdom Bacillati; phylum Actinomycetota; class Actinomycetes; order Kitasatosporales; family Streptomycetaceae; genus Streptomyces; species Streptomyces sp. NPDC001380. Next base: position 263,563 of record NZ_JBIAWP010000006.1, read on the forward strand.
GGCGTCCTGCCCCGCCACGAGCGGCTGTTCGCGCTGGACGGCCCGGCCGTCGTCGTCGCCGAGCGGGCCCCGCTGGCCGAGGCGGTCCGGCGGGTGGCGGTGGTCGCCGACCGGCACGGCCCGGTGCGGCTGGACTTCTCCGCCGGCTCCCTGCTGCTGGAGGCCGGGGCGGGCGACGACGACACCGCCTCCCAGCGGCTGCCGGCCGCGCTGAGCGGCCCGGCGACCCACGCCTCCTTCAACCCCGCCTACCTCGCGGACGCGCTCGGCGCGCTGGAGGCGCCCTACGTCCAGTTCTCGCTGCTGGGCCCCGGGCAGCGCGTCCTGCTGGCCGGGCGGGGCACCCAGGACGGCCCGGAGGAGCCCGGCCACCACCACCTGCTGATGGCCCTCAAGAGCGCCGGCTGACCGCCCGGCCCGGGCGCGTTCCCGCCTCCGGCTCAGCGGTCGCCTCCGCGATCGAGGCAGTGTAGACATGGGGTATGGCCCGACAGCCGGGCCGATCCAGGGCCCAGTCGGCCCCGACGACCCCCGGTCGGCGCCCGCGGACTCGGCCTGACCAGCGAACCGAGCGGCAGGCCGGGCGGTGGACCGGGCGGTCCGGCGACGGCCGCGGCCCGGCATCCCGCCCGCGGCGGCTGCTGGGCATGCGGAGCCTGGCGGGCCAGGTCTTCGTGCTCCAGGTGACGGTGGTGCTGCTGCTCGTCGTGGCGGCCGTCGCCGAACTCGTGCTGCAGGCCCGGTACGACAGCGTCAAGGAGGCCCGCAACCGTTCGGTCGCGGTGGCCCAGGCGTTCGCCAACGCGCCCGGCGTGCCGCAGGCGCTGGCGGGCCCCGACCCGACGGCGGTGCTCCAGCCGAAGGCCGAGGCGGCCCGCGCCCTGTCGGGCGTCGACTTCGTCGTGGTCACGGACACCCGCGGCATCCGCTACACCCATCCCCATCCGGACCGCATCGGCAAGAGGTTCGTCGGCACCATCGGACCTGCGCTGCGGGGCGGGGTCGTCACCGAGACCGTCAACGGCACCATCGGCCCGCTGGTGCAGGCGGTCGTGCCGGTCAGGGACGGCGGCCGCGTCGTCGGCCTGGTGTCGGCGGGCATCACCATCGCCAAGGTCTCCGGCGCCGTCGACCGCCAGCTGCCGCTCCTGCTGGGCGCGGCCGCCGTCGCGCTCGCCCTGGCCACCGCCGGCACGGCGCTGGTCAGCAGGCGGCTGCGGCGCCAGACCCGCGGGCTCGGACCCACCGAGATGACCCGCATGTACGAGCACCACGACGCCGTCCTGCACTCCGTCCGCGAGGGCGTGCTGATCGTCGGCGGCGACGGCCGGCTGCTGCTCGCCAACGACGAGGCGTCCCGCCTCCTGGACCTGCCGCCCGACGCCGAGGGAAGGCCCGTCGCCGACCTCGGCCTCGAACCCCGCGCCGCCGAGCTGCTGGCCTCGGGCCGGACCGCCACCGACGAGGTGGTCCTGGCCGGCGACCGGCTGCTGGCGGTCAGCAACCGGCCCACCGACCGCGACGGCGGCCCGCCCGGCAGCGTCGCCACGCTCCGCGACTCCACCGAGCTGCGGGCCCTGTCAGGACGCGCCGAGGGCGCCCGGGAGCGCCTGCGGCTGCTGTACGACGCGGGCGTGGACGTGGGCACCACCCTCGACGTGGTGCGCACCGCCGAGGAGCTGACCCGGGTCGCGGTGCCGCGGTTCGCCGACTTCGCCACCGTGGACCTCGTGGAGTCGGTGCTGTCCGGCGAGGAGCCCCACGCGGGGGCCCGCGCCGAGATGCGCCGGGTGGCGGTGCGCGGGATCCGCGACGACCACCCCCTGTACCCCGTCGGGCAGCTGATCCGCTTCTCCCCCTCCTCCCCGCAGGGCTGGGGCTTCGGCCACGCCCGGGCCGTGGTGGAGCCCGACCTGCGCTCCTCGGTCGGCTGGCGGGCGCAGGACCCCGACCGCACCGACCGGGTCCTCGCCCACGGCATCCACTCGCTGGTCACCGCGCCCCTGCTGGCCCGCGGCGTCCTGCTGGGCATGGTCCACTTCTACCGCTCGGAGAAGCCCGAGCCGTTCGAGGACGACGACCTCTCCCTCGCCGAGGAGCTGACGGCCCGGGCGGCGGTCTGCATCGACAACGCCCGCCGGTACACCCGCGAGCACGCCGTCGCCGTCACCCTGCAGCACAGCCTGCTGCCCCGCAGGCTGCCCGAGCAGTCCGCGCTCGACGTCGCCTTCCGCTACCTGCCCGCGCAGGCGGGCGTGGGCGGCGACTGGTTCGACGTCATCCCGCTGCCCGGCGCCCGCGTCGCCCTGGTGGTCGGCGACGTCGTCGGCCACGGACTGCACGCCGCCGCCACCATGGGCCGGCTGCGCACGGCCGTCCACAACTTCTCCGCCCTCGACCTGCCGCCCGACGAGCTCCTCGGCCACCTCGACGAGCTGGTCGCCCGCATCGACCAGGACGAGGCCGCGGGCGGCGTGGGCGCCATCACCGGCGCCACCTGCCTGTACGCGATCCACGACCCGGTCTCCGGCCGCTGCACCCTCGCCCGCGCCGGCCACCTGCTGCCCGCCGTGGTGACGCCCGGAGGGGACGTCGTCTTCCCCGACCTGCCCGCCGGGCCGCCCCTCGGGCTGGGCGGCATGCCGTTCGAGACCGCCGAGCTGGACCTCCCCGAGGGCACCCGGCTCGTCCTCTACACCGACGGGCTGGTGGAGGCCCGGGACCGGGACATCGACGTCGGGCTGGAGCTGCTGCGCAGCACCCTGGCCGCCGCCGCGGACCGGACGCCCGAGGAGGTCTGCACCGCGGTCCTGGACGCCATGCTCCCCGAGCGGCCCGGCGACGACATCGCCCTCCTCGTGGCGAGCGCCCGCACGCTCCCGGCGGAGCGCGTCGCCGAGTGGGACGTGCCCTCCGACCCGGCGGCCGTCGCCGGCGTCCGTGCCGCGGTCTCGCGGCAGCTCGCCGCGTGGGACCTCGACGAGGCGGCCTTCACCACCGAGCTGATCCTCAGCGAGCTGATCACCAACGCCATCCGCCACGCCACCGGGCCCATCCGGGTGCGGCTGCTCCGCGACCGCGCCCTGGTCTGCGAGGTCTCCGACACCAGCAGCACCTCGCCCCACCTGCGGTACGCGGCGGACACCGACGAGGGCGGCCGGGGGCTGTTCCTGGTGGCCCGGTTCGCGGAGCGCTGGGGCACCCGCTACACCCCGGACGGCAAGGTGATCTGGGCCGAGCAGGCGGTCCCCGGGCCGGACGGCCCGTGAGCCCCCTGCCCCGGACGGCCCGTGAGCCCCCCGCCCCGGGCCCGGCCGCCCGTCGGCCGGGCGCCGCGCGGGTACGGACATAGGTGTGCACACCAGGGCATAGCATGCGTGAGGTGCGCAGACGTCCCCCCGAACCGGTCCAGGACCCCCGCGAGGCCACCTGGTTCCTGCTGCTCCTCTCCCTGGTCGTCCTGGTCGTCGCCCTCGACCTGGCCACCGCGCGCCACTACTGGATCAGCGTCGTCCTCCTCGTCGTCCCCGGACTGGCCGCCAACGTCTGCTCCGTCGGCCGCACCGCCTCCCTCGGCGGGCTCACCGTCCTGGCGCTCGTCCTGCTGTACGGCGTCTCCCCAAGCTACGGCGGCACCCCCGGCGACTGGCTCACCATCGGGTCGGCCGTCGCCGTCTCCGCCGTCTGCACCGCCGTCTGCCGCTACCGCCTCCAGCGCGAGCGCGACCTGATGCGCGCCCGGGTCACCCTCCGGGTCCTCCAGCGGACCCTGCTCCAGGCCCTGCCCCTGCGCACCGCGGACGTGGAGGTGCACGGCTTCTATGCCCCCGCCCAGGCCGACGCCCTGGTCGGCGGCGACGTCTACGCCGTCGTGGAGTCCCCGTACGGCACCCGCGTGCTCATCGGGGACGTCCAGGGCAAGGGCCTGGACGCCATCCAGACCGGGGCCGCCGTGCTCGGCGCCTTCCGCGAGTCCGGCTACCACCTCGCGGCCCTCCCCGACGTGGCCGACCGGCTCGACCAGGCCGTGGTCCGCCACAACCGCCGGGCCGCGGAGGGCGGGCAGCCGGAGCGCTTCGTCACCGCGCTGCTCGCGGAGTTCGCCCCCGGGGGAGCCCTGTCGCTGCTCTCCTGCGGCCACCTCCCGCCGCTGCTCCTGCACGGCACGCGGGTGACCGAGGACGAGTGCCCGGACCCCGGCCTCCCGCTCGGCCTCACCGCGCTGGCCGGCCCGGAGCGCAGCCCCTGGTGCCCGGACCTGGCGGAGGGGGACCTGCTGCTGCTCTGCACCGACGGCGTGCCCGAGGCCCGCGACGCCGCCGGGGTCTTCTACCCGCTGGCGGACCGCGTCGCGGAGCGGCTGCCCGCCGGGCCCGACGCCCTCGTCCGCGACCTGCGCGCCGACCTCGGCCGGTACGCGGACGGCCGCCTCGGGGACGACGCTGCGGTGCTCGTGGTCCGCCGCCTGGGCGCCCCCGCGGAGCGGGCGTCCGCGCCCGAGCCCGAGCCCGCGACGGTTCGCGACGGCGGTAGCGGAGCCGGATCCGGCCGTCGTGCCGGGGGCGGTCGTGCCGCCGGGGGCGGGGCCGTGAACGGTCCGCCGGGCCGCGCCGCCGTACCGCGCCGTGGTGCGGGTGACGCCGGCGGGTGACGCGGACGGGGATCCCGTTCCGGAGGGCGCCCGTCCGCTCCCCGTCGGCCGGGTCCATGCTGGTGGGGGAGCGGAACCCGGCCCCGGGCGGGGTGCCGCCGGGCTCCCCGCCCCCCGCCCGGGGGCTGCGCCCGCCCTGCCATCGCCCCCGCACCACCGCCCCCGCACCACCGCCCCCGAACCACCCGCACAGCGAAAGGCGGCCTCACCGGCGTGAAGGTCCTCGTCACCGGCGGAGCCGGCTTCGTCGGCTCCCACTTCGTCCGCGCGCTGCTGTCCGGCCCGGACGCGCCCGACGCCGTCACCGTCCTCGACGCCCTCACCTACGCGGGCAACCCCGCCAACCTGCGCGAACACGCCGGCGACCCGCGCTTCCGCCTCGTCCGCGGCGACGTCCGCGACGCCGCCCTGGCCGCGGCGCTGCTCCCCGGGCACGACGCCGTGGTCCACTTCGCCGCCGAGTCGCACGTCGACCGCTCCATCGCGGGCGGCGCCGACTGCACCGCCACCAACGTCCTGGGCACGCAGACGCTGCTGGAGGCCGCCGTCCGGGCCGGCACCCGCACCTTCGTCCAGGTCTCCACCGACGAGGTCTACGGCTCGATCCCCTCCGGCTCGTGGACCGAGGACGCGCCCCTCGACCCCAGTTCCCCCTACTCCGCCTCCAAGGCCGGCGCCGACCTCCTCGCCCTCGCCTACCACCGCACCCACGGCCTGGACGTCAGGATCACCCGCGCCCCCAACACCTACGGCCCCCGCCAGCACCCGGAGAAGCTGGTCCCGCGCTTCGTCCGCCGCCTGCTGGCCGGCCGCACCGTCCCCCTCTACGGCGACGGCCGGAACGTCCGCGACTGGCTGCACGTGGAGGACCACTGCCGCGCCGTCCGGCTCGTCCTGGACGGCGGCCGCCCCGGCCGGGTCTACCACGTCGGCGGCGGCACCGAGCTGTCCAACCTGGAGCTCACCGGCATGCTCCTGGAGGCGTGCGGGGCCGGCCCCGACCGCGTGGAGCACGTCGCCGACCGCAAGGGCCACGACGCGCGCTACAGCCTCGACTGGACCAGGATCCGCACCGAGCTGGGCTACCGCCCCCGCCGCCCCTTCGCCGAGGGCCTCGCCGGCACCGTCGCCTGGTACCGCGCCCACCCCGACTGGTGGGACGCCGCCGCGCCCGCCGGCGGCTGACCGCCGCCGGACCGCCGCGTCCCCCGGGTCCTCGCGCGCAGGGCCGCCCTGCAGGGCACGACGGTGTGCCGCAGCACGACGCTGTGCCGCAGCAGGGGACATCTCCCACGGACGCAGCAAAATCTGCTGTGTCCGCAGTAGACATTGGGTGGCGCCTCGGCTAGGGTTTCTCCCGTAGCCAGAAGTCGTCGAAGCGCGGCAGAGACGGACCGCCGCGCGCGGTGCATCGGCACGGCAGTGGGGGCGCGGGGCCGGCAAGCAGAGGAAGGTCCCGCGGCTGACTGCCGGGCCGGGCGGCCCGAGGGGCCGCCGGTCGGTACCGCAGCCCGAAGCAGTACCAGCCAGTACAGATGAGAAAGAGAGGAGTGGACGACGCCATCAGGATCGCCCGAGCCACGACCTGGTCCGCTCGGGTACCGCAGACCCCGGAATGGAAGGTGGTCCCCGGTCACGCATCCGCGATCCCCGCACTCCCGTCCTCCCGGACGGCCGTGCGGACACAGAGAGGCGCACAGCGCCGGTAGATGTAGATGGTGTTGAACCCCTCGGGGCCCCGGTGCCGCACGGCACCGGGGCCCCTCGACGCGTTCCAGTTCCAGAAGAGGTGCAAGTGACCCCAGAGGCCAAACCGCGTACCGCCGACCGGTTCGACGACGACGACTACCCCGCCTACACCATGGGCCGCGCCGCCGAGATGATCGGCACCACACCCGCCTTCCTCCGCGCCGTGGGCGAGGCGCGCCTGATCACCCCGCTGCGCTCCGAGGGCGGCCACCGCCGCTACTCCCGCTACCAGCTGCGCATCGCCGCCCGCGCCCGCGAACTCGTCGACCAGGGCACCCCGATCGACGCCGCCTGCCGCATCGTCATCCTGGAGGACCAGCTCGAGGAGGCCCTGCGCCTCAACGAGGAGCTGCGCCAGGAGGCCGCCGGCCCCGACGCGGACACCGGTTCCTGAAGCCGCGGCCCGAGGACGCGGCCCGAGGACGCGACGACCGGGCGGCGGGCCGACCCGACGGTCCCGGAGGCACGCCGGCAGGACGGGAAGGGGCGGGGCCCGGCGCCGTGCGCACCGGGCCGACGCCGTCGGCCGGCCCCGGCGGACACCCGTGCGGCGACCCCCGCCCCACCCGCACCCGTCCGCCCGGACCGGGCGGCCGACGCCGCCCGTCCCGCCCGCCCTGTGCGAATACCTGTCGCCGCAGGAAGAGAAATTCAGTGCAATGAAAGACGAGAATTCATGGACCGGCGGGCGGGGGAAGGAAAATCACCGCGCCCGGGGGCCTGCTCCGTGCTACGGTCAATCCCGGTTGCAGTTGTGGTTCCCAGAGACTTCAAGTGCCCCCGTCGGCCCTCTGCGTCGGCGGGAGCACTTCTTTATGTCCGGCGTTCTTTCCGGGCCGGGCACCATCGCGGCGACGCCGGCCCCGCACAGTGCGGGCTCCGGGTACTGCCCCGAAGGAGATTGACTATGGCATCTGGCACCGTGAAGTGGTTCAACGCGGAAAAGGGTTTCGGCTTCATCGAGCAGGACGGCGGCGGCGCTGACGTCTTCGCCCACTACTCGAACATCGCCGCCCAGGGCTTCCGTGAGCTTCAGGAGGGCCAGAAGGTGAACTTCGACGTCACGCAGGGCCAGAAGGGCCCGCAGGCCGAGAACATCGTTCCCGCCTGACGCGCACGGCGTCGCCGGGGCCCGCACCTTGGGGTGCGGGCCCCGGCCCGTTGCTTTTCACGCCCGTGGACCGGAACGGTCCCACGGGCGACGGCGGGACGGCGTTCCGCCGTCGATCCGCCCGCGGCCGCGGCCCCGGCCGGACGGATGACCGTCCCGCCCCCGTGGTCCGGCACCCGGGCCGTCCTTTTCCCTCGGCCGGCGCCGATCCCCTCGAAGCTCCGGCGCGATTTATCCGCCCGGCTTCGTCTTCGTTTTTTCCCCGGCTCGTTCCTGCGATCCTCCCGGCCGTCATCGGACGCCGGGAATTCCTCGAAACGCGCCGCATCGAGGAAGGTTCTCCATGAACCGCACCGCTCGCACGGACGACCGTTACTCCCGCACCCGGTCCATCGGCTTCTCCGGCTCCGGCAGGGGGGACCGCTTCGGCTCCCCCGCCCCGAGCCGCCAGGGCTCCCCGGGCCGTCCCGGCGGCTCCGGACGGCGCCCCGCAGCGCTCCGGGGGGAGTTCGCGCTCCCGGTCACCACCACCCCGGCGCTGCCCGCCGCCGCCTCCTTCGCCGACCTGGACATGCCGGCCGCGCTGCTGGCCTCCCTCACCGCCGAGGGCCTGTCCGTGCCGTTCCCGATCCAGGCGGCCACGCTCCCGAACTCGCTGGCGGGCCGGGACGTCCTGGGCCGCGGGCGCACCGGGTCGGGCAAGACCCTGGCCTTCGGCCTGTCCCTGCTCGCCCGCACCGCCGGACAGCGCGCCGAGCCGCGGCAGCCGCTGGCCCTGGTCCTGGTGCCGACCCGGGAGCTGGCCCAGCAGGTCAAGGACGCCCTCGCCCCCTACGCCCGATCGCTGAGGCTCCGTCTGACCACCGTCGTCGGCGGTATGCCGATCGGCCGTCAGGCCAACGCGCTGCGCGCCGGGACCGAGGTCGTCGTCGCGACCCCGGGCCGGCTCAGGGACCTCATCGAGCGCGGCGACTGCCGTCTCGACCGGGTCGCCACCACCGTGCTGGACGAGGCCGACCAGATGGCCGACATGGGATTCATGCCCCAGGTCACCGCCCTGCTCGACCAGGTCCGGCCCGGAGGCCAGCGGATGCTGTTCTCGGCCACCCTCGACCGCAACGTCGACCTCCTGGTGCGCCGCTACCTGACCGACCCGGTGGTGCACTCGGTCGATCCGTCCGCGGGCGCGGTGACGACGATGGAGCACCACGTCCTGCACGTGCACGGCGCCGACAAGTACGCCACCACCACCGAGATCGCCGCCCGCGACGGCCGGGTGATCATGTTCCTGGACACCAAGCACGCCGTCGACCGGCTCACCGAGCACCTGCTGAACAGCGGGGTGCGCGCGGCCGCCCTGCACGGCGGCAAGTCCCAGCCCCAGCGCACCCGGACCCTCGACCAGTTCAGGGCCGGCCACGTCACGGTGCTGGTGGCGACCAACGTCGCGGCGCGCGGCATCCACGTCGACAACCTCGACCTCGTCGTCAACGTCGACCCGCCGACCGACCACAAGGACTACCTGCACCGCGGCGGACGCACCGCCCGCGCCGGCGAGTCCGGCAGCGTCGTCACCCTCGTCCTCCCCGACCAGCGCCGCGGCATGAACCGGGTGATGGCCGACGCCGGCATCACCCCGCAGACCACCCGGGTCCGCTCCGGCGAGGCCGAACTGAGCCGCATCACGGGCGCCCAGGCCCCCTCGGGCGTCCCGGTGACCATCACCGCACCCGTCGTGGAGCGTCCCCGCCGCAGCGCCCCCTCGGCCCGCGGCCGGCGCGGCCGCACCGTCCGGGCCCGACGCGGCCCCTCGCTCGGCGGCACCGCATAGACGCCGCCCGGACGGCACGCACCCGACCCGTCGCCCCACTGACAAGGAGAAGCCCTGTGACACCGGTTCGGACGCAGCCGCGGCAGCCCGACGGCACGGGCCTGACGGCCCTCGACGCCATGGCCCCGCCCGGACCCCAGGTCGGCGACGACATGGTCGTCGACATCGCGCTGTCCGTCCTCATCAGCGCCCGCGTCGAGCACCTGCTCGTCCAGGACGAGGACGGCCGGTGCTCCGGCCTGGTCACCCGGGACCAGCTCACCGCCCACCGCGGCGGCTCCTGGTACTGCGAGCAGACCCGGCTGCGGGACATCGTCCACGACCGGGGCCCCTTCACCTCCTCCGCGACCTCCCTGGGCAGCGCGGACGGCGCCCTGCGCGACCGGATGCTGGGGGCCTCCCCCGTGGTCGACGAGAACGGGTACGCCCTGGGCGTCCTCGCCCTCGCACGCTGACCCGCCCGGGCCGGCCCGGGCGAGCCGGCCCGGGCGGGAGACGGCGGGGCGCCGGTGCCGGGCCCTCCACGCCTGCAGCGGCGCGGCCGGTCGAAACGACGAGGGCCCGGACCGCTGACGCGGTCCGGGCCCTCTGCCGGCGGAGGATACGAGATTCGAACTCGTGAGGGGTTGCCCCCAACACGCTTTCCAAGCGTGCGCCCTAGGCCTCTAGGCGAATCCTCCGTGGGAGAGCTTACTAGATGTTCGGGGGTGCTCGTGCACACCGGCCGGGAGGCGCGCGGCGGGCCCGAGCTGCGGTCATGAGCGGTCCCGGGATCCGCTACTCTGGTGCCAGCCCCTCGTGCGGCGTCATCTCGCTGAACCCCCCCAGGGCCGGAAGGCAGCAAGGGTAGGTGAGCTCTGGCGGGTGCACGGGGGGTCCTGTCGTTCCCGGGGCCCTCCGTCCGGGGCCTGCCGTGCGGGCCCCCGCGCACCGGACCCGCCGGGACCCGCCGCGGTCCGCGGAGCACGCGGGGCGCCGGTTGTCGGTCCTCCCCTATATCGTCGGTGGCGTGTCCCTCGCCCTGTACCGCCGCTACCGCCCCGAGACCTTCGCGGAGGTCATCGGCCAGGAGCACGTGACCGCTCCGCTCCAGCAGGCCCTCCGCAACAACCGGGTCAACCACGCCTACCTGTTCAGCGGCCCCCGCGGCTGCGGCAAGACGACCAGCGCCCGCATCCTGGCCCGCTGCCTCAACTGCGAGCAGGGCCCCACGCCCACGCCCTGCGGGACGTGCCAGTCCTGCACGGACCTGGCGCGCGGCGGCCCGGGGTCGATCGACGTCATCGAGATCGACGCGGCGTCCCACGGCGGCGTCGACGACGCGCGCGAGCTGCGCGAGCGGGCGTTCTTCGCCCCGGTCCACAGCCGGTACAAGATCTTCATCCTGGACGAGGCCCACATGGTCACCCCGGCGGGCTTCAACGCCCTGCTGAAGGTGGTCGAGGAGCCCCCGGAGCACCTGAAGTTCATCTTCGCCACCACGGAGCCGGAGAAGGTCATCGGGACCATCCGGTCCCGCACCCACCACTACCCCTTCCGCCTGGTCCCGCCCGGCACCCTGCGCGACTACCTGGCCGAGGTCTGCGGCCGGGAGTCCATCCGGGTGGAGGAGAGCGTCTTCCCCCTGGTGGTGCGCGCGGGCGCCGGCTCGGTCCGCGACTCGATGTCGGTGATGGACCAGCTGCTGGCCGGCGCGGGGGAGGAGGGTGTGACGTACGCCATGGCGACCGCCCTGCTCGGTTACACCGACGCCACCCTGTTGGACGAGGTCGTCGACGCCTTCGCCGCGCACGACGGCGCCACGGTCTTCCGCGTGGTGGACCGTGTGGTCGAGGGCGGCCACGACCCGCGCCGCTTCGTCGCCGACCTGCTGGAGCGGCTGCGCGACCTGGTCGTCCTGGCCGCCGTGCCGGACGCGGGGGAGAAGGGCCTGATCGACGCCCCCGCCGACCGGGTGGAGGTCATGGCCCGGCAGGCGTCCGCCTTCGGACCGGCCGAGCTGAGCCGCGCCGCCGACATCGTCAACACCGGGCTGACGGAGATGCGCGGCAACGCCGCCCCCCGGCTCCAGCTGGAGCTGATCTGCGCCCGGGTGATGCTGCCGGGCGCGTACGACGACGAGCTGTCGCTGCAGGCCAGGGTCGACAAGCTGGAGCGGCGCGCCTCCCTGGGCGGTGCGGGCCTGCCCGCGGCCCCGGGCGCGCCGGCCCCGGGCTCCCTTCCGGCCCCGGGCTCCCTTCCGGCCCCGGGCTCCCTTCCGGCCCCGGGCTCCCTTCCGGCCCCGGGCTCCCTTCCGGCGCCGGGCGCGCCGCAGGCGTACCCCGCCGCAGCGCCCGCCGAGGCCCGGCCCGCCCCCGTGCAGCAGGCGGCCCCTCCGCAGGCCGCCCCCGCGCAGGTCCACGCCCAGGCCCAGCCTGCGGCGGTCGCGCCGCAGGCGGCCCCGGCGCCCTCCCGCACCCCGGCGGGGGCGCCCGCGCCGGCCTCCGCGCCGGGCGCGTGGCCGGTACCGCGGAGCTTCACGCCCGGCGGTGGCGCGGCGTCCCCGCCGCCCGCGGCCGCACCGCAGGTCCGGCCCCAAGCCCAGGACGCCCCGGCCCCGCAGGCCGCCGCCCCGCAGGCGCCCGCGCAGCAGCCCGCCTCCCCCCAGCCCCACCAGACCCAGGCCGCGACGGCACAGCCGTCGGCCGCGGCCCAGCAGGGGGCGGCCCAGGTCCGGCAGCTGTGGCCGCAGATCCTCGACGCGGTGAAGGGCCGCCGCCGCTACACGTGGATCCTGCTCAGCCAGCACGGGCAGGTGGCCGGCTTCGACGGCAACGTGCTGCAGGTCTCCTTCGGCAACCTCGGGGCCCGCGACAGCTTCGTCAACAGCAAGAGCGACGAGATCCTCCACCAGGCGGTCGCCGACACTCTCGGCGCGGACTGGCGCATCGAGGCCATCGTCGACCCGTCCGGCGGCTCGGCCCCGCCGGCCCCGCCCTCCGGGGGCGGCGGCTGGGGAGGGGGCGGCTTCGACGCCCCGCGGCCGGCCGCCCCCTTCCCGCCGCCCGCCGCCCAGGCGGCTCCGGCTGCCGCCCCCGCGGCCCCGGCGCCGACCGCCGGCCCGCAGCGGACCCCGGCACCCGCCGTGCCCGCGCCCGCACCGGCGGCGACCCCCGCGGCGCCGCCGCCGGTCGCACCCGAGGACGACATCCCGGAGGACGACGACCCCGACCTCAACGAGGAGGCGTTCTCCGGCCAGGAGCTCATCGTCCGCGAGCTGGGCGCCACCGTCCTGGAGGAGATCCGCCACGACTAGCGTCCGCCGCCCTCCGCCCGGGAGCTCCGTGCCCGGCCCGTCCGGCGTCCCGGGGGGCAGCCCGTCCGGCGTCCCTGGGGGCAGCGGGCCCCGGGCCTCCGCCGGTTCGGAGGCCGCCCCGCGCCCGTCCGGGCGAGCACGTAGGCTCGGAGGCGTCGTACGACGTCGTCCTCAGGCAGGAGTGAGCCGTGTTCCCCGGTGGCGGTCAGCCCAACATGCAGCAGCTGCTCAAGCAGGCGCAGAAGATGCAGGAGGACCTCGCCAAGGCCCAGCAGGAGCTGGCCGAGGCGAAGGTGAGCGGGACGGCGGGCGGGGGCCTGGTGGAGGCGACCGTGTCCGGCGCCGGCGAGCTGCTGGCGCTGACCATCGCCCCGGCCGCGGTGGACCCCGAGGACACGGAGACCCTGGCGGACCTCGTCCTGGCCGCGGTGCGGGACGCGTCCGCCGCCGCGCAGAAGATGCAGTCGGACCGGCTGGGCCCGCTCACCCAGGGCCTCGGCGGCCCCGGCGGGGGCATCCCCGGCCTGCCGTTCTGAGCGGATCCGGGGAAGAAACGGTTTCGGTGGGCGTCGGACGGTGTGTCCGGCGCCCCTCCCGTTGGATGATGGCCATGGACGTCCGCCGCCGGCGGCGGCTCACGGAGGGCATGACGTGTACGAAGGCGTTGTTCAGGACCTGATCGACGAACTGGGCAGGCTGCCCGGCGTCGGGCCCAAGAGCGCCCAGCGGATCGCCTTCCACATCCTGCAGGCGGACCCGGTGGACGTGCGGCGCCTGGCCCATGCGCTCCAGCAGGTCAAGGAGAAGGTGCGGTTCTGCGCGGTCTGCGGCAACGTGGCCGAGGCGGAGCTGTGCCGCGTCTGCCAGGACCCGCGCCGCGACCCCGCGCTGATCTGCGTGGTGGAGGAGCCGAAGGACGTCGTCGCGATCGAGCGGACCCGCGAGTTCCGCGGCCGGTACCACGTGCTCGGCGGGGCCATCAGCCCCATCGAGGGCGTGGGCCCGGACGACCTGCGGATCCGTGAGCTGCTGGGCCGGCTCGCCGACGGCACCGTCACCGAGCTGATCCTGGCCACCGACCCCAACCTGGAGGGGGAGGCGACCGCCACCTACCTGGCCCGGCTCTGCAAGCCGATGGGCCTGAAGGTGACCCGCCTGGCCAGCGGCCTGCCGGTGGGAGGAGACCTGGAGTACGCCGACGAGGTCACCCTCGGACGGGCCTTCGAAGGGAGACGACTGCTCGATGTCTGACGCCGTACACACCGCCGTACCCGCCCCCGTGCCCGCGGCCCCGCACATCGCCCCGCGCGCCGCCGCGCGCACCGCCCCGGACGCCCCCGGACACGCTCCCGGCGCCGGGCCCGACGAGTTCGCGGTGCAGATCGCCGACTCCGTCGACAGCTTCGTGCTGGCGGTGCACGAGATCGCCAAGGGCGACGAGCCCGGCAGCGCCGTCTCCCTCCTCCTGCTGGAGGTCTCCCAGGTGCTGCTGGCCGGCGGCCGTCTGGGCGCGGTCGAGGACGTCCTGCCCGACGACCGCTTCGAGCCGGACACCGGCCCGGAGCCGGACGGCGACGAGCTGCGGGAGCGGCTCGCCGCGCTGCTGGCGCCGATCGACGTGTACCACGAGGTCTTCGACCCGTACGGGCCGCCGGAGAAGCCCGCGACCTTCCGGATCTCCGACGACCTGGCGGGTGTGGTCGCCGACCTGTCCCACGGCCTGACCCACTACCGCGAGGGCCGGGTCAGCGAGGCCATGTGGTGGTGGCAGTTCTCCTACCTGTCCAACTGGGGCTCGACCTGCACCGGGGTGCTGCGCGCGCTGCAGTCGCTGGTGGCGCACGTGCGGCTGGACAGTCCGCTGGGCGCGGTGCCGGACGGCGCGGACACCGACGACGACGGCCTCACCGACGAGCAGCTGGAGGCGCAGGCGGGTGCGCTGATGGCGGCCGAGCTCGGCCGGCACGGCGGGGGCCGCTGAGGGCGGCGCGGCGGGCCGCGGGGCGGCGCCCCGCGGCACCTCTGCGCCCACCCATCGGAACCGGTGTCCCACGATGTGGAACGAGGGCGTCGGTGCAGTCCTGCTCGTTAGACTGGACCGACCGCAGGACACACCGATCGAGGAGCGCACGTGGGCCTTGTCGTGCAGAAGTACGGCGGCTCCTCCGTGGCCGATGCCGAGGGCATCAAGCGCGTCGCCCGGCGGATCGCCGACACCAAGAAGGCCGGCCATGAGGTCGTCGTCGTGGTGTCCGCGATGGGCGACACCACGGACGAGCTCATCGACCTCGCGGAGCAGGTTTCCCCCATCCCTGCCGGACGCGAGCTCGACATGCTGCTGACCGCCGGAGAGCGCATCTCCATGGCGCTCCTGGCAATGGCGATCAAATCCCTGGGCCACGAGGCCCAGTCGTTCACCGGCAGCCAGGCCGGAGTGATCACCGACTCCGTCCACAACAAGGCCCGCATCATCGACGTCACGCCCGGCCGCATCCGCAACGCCCTCGACCAGGGCAACATCGCGATCGTGGCCGGCTTCCAGGGCGTCTCGCAGGACAGCAAGGACATCACCACGCTGGGCCGCGGCGGCTCCGACACCACCGCGGTGGCGCTCGCCGCCGCCCTGGACGCCGAGGTCTGCGAGATCTACACCGACGTCGACGGCGTCTTCACCGCCGACCCGCGCGTGGTGAGGAAGGCCCGCAAGATCGACTGGATCGCGTACGAGGACATGCTGGAGCTCGCCTCGTCCGGGTCCAAGGTGCTGCTGCACCGCTGCGTGGAGTACGCGCGGCGCTACAACATGCCCATCCACGTCCGGTCGTCGTTCTCCGGCCACGTGGGCACCTGGGTGAGCAACGAGAAGCCGACGAAGCCCGAAGGGGGCGAGATGGAGCAGGCGATCATCTCCGGAGTCGCCCACGACACGTCCGAGGCCAAGGTCACGGTCGTCGGCGTGCCGGACAAGCCGGGCGAGGCGGCCCGCATCTTCCGCGTGATCGCGGACTCCGACATCAACATCGACATGGTGGTGCAGAACGTCTCGGCGGCCTCCACCGGCCTCACCGACATCTCCTTCACCCTGCCGAAGACCGACGGCCACAAGGCCATCGAGTCGCTGGGGAAGATTCGGGCCGTGGTCGGCTTCGAGTCCCTCCGCTACGACGACCAGATCGCGAAGATCTCCCTGGTCGGCGCCGGCATGCGCTCCAACCCCGGCGTCACCGCCGCCTTCTTCGAGGCGCTCTCGGGTGCGGGCGTCAACATCGAGCTGATCTCGACCTCCGAGATCCGCATCTCGGTGGTCACCCGCGCCGAGGACGTCAACGAGGCCGTGCGCGCCGTCCACACCGCTTTCGGCCTGGACAGCGAGTCCGACGAGGCCGTCGTCTACGGAGGTACCGGCCGATGAGCCGCAAGCCCACCCTGGCCGTCGTCGGCGCCACCGGCGCCGTCGGCACCGTCATGCTCGACATCCTCTCCACCCGGGAGGACGTCTGGGGCGAGATCCGCCTCATCGCCTCCCCCCGCTCGGCCGGCAAGCGGCTGACCGTGCGCGGTGAGGAGGTCGAGGTCGTGGCGCTCTCCGAGGAGGCGTTCGACGGCGTCGACGTCGCGATGTTCGACGTCCCCGACGAGGTCTCCGCCCAGTGGGCGCCGGTCGCGGCGGCCAGGGGCGCGGTGGCGGTCGACAACTCCGGGGCCTTCCGCATGGACGCCGACGTGCCGCTGGTCGTCCCTGAGGTCAACGCCCCGGCGGCCCGCAACCGCCCGCGCGGCATCATCGCCAACCCCAACTGCACCACCCTCTCCATGATCGTGGCGATGGGCGCGCTGCACGCCGAGTTCGGCCTCCAGGAGCTGGTCGTCGCCTCCTACCAGGCGGCCTCCGGCGCCGGCCAGCCCGGCGTGGACACCCTGCGCGACCAGATCGCCAAGGTCGCCGGCACCGAACTGGGCACCGCCACCGGCGACCTGCGCGCCGCCGTCGGCGACACCGGCCCGTTCCCGGCCCCGCTGGCCCTCAACGCCGTGCCGTGGGCCGGCTCCCTCAAGGAGGACGGCTGGTCCTCCGAGGAGCTCAAGGTCCGCAACGAGTCCCGCAAGATCCTCGGCCTGCCCGGCCTGCGGGTCTCCGCCACCTGCGTGCGCATCCCGGTGATCACCACCCACTCGCTGGCCGTCCACGCGGTCTTCGAGAACGAGGTCACCGTCGAGCGGGCCCACGAGATCCTGCGCACCGCCCCCGGCGTGGTGCTCTACGACAACCCGGGCGCCGGGGAGTTCCCGACGCCGAACGACGTCGTGGGCACCGACCCGACCTGGGTGGGCCGCGTCCGCCGCGCCATCGACGACCCGCGCGCGCTGGACCTCTTCCTCTGCGGGGACAACCTCCGCAAGGGCGCGGCGCTGAACACCGCCCAGATCGCCGAGCTCGTGGCGGCCGAGCTGTCCTCCTGAGCCCCGGCCGGTTTCCCGGCCCCCGGCGCAACCGTTCGCACCTCCGGTGCGTGTCCCCCTCGGGAGAGTCCCCCGGACTCTCCCGAGGGGGTTCTGCTTTGTCCCGATAGGCCCCGGAACTGCACCGATACGTGCGCGAAGCAGGAGGGGGGCGTCGCCATGACGGACCGGCACCCGACTACGGTGGGGCGACCACCGGCAGCCGGCACCCGCCCGGCGCCGACCGCCCGGCACCCCCGGGCGGGGAGGCCGGCGGTCCCGGCCGGGACGTCCGCGGGTCCCGCAGGGGAATCCGGGGGACGGACCGGAAGGTCCGCGGGAGAGCACAACCGTGACGGGGGGTCGAGTGTCCAACAGGCGTGGTGGAGATGCGGAGCGTGCGGAGCACAGCCGTCGGGGCGGCAGCCGGCAGAGCCCTGGCGGGGGCCGGTGCGGCACGGCGGGCATCCCTGCTCGCGGCTGCTCCCGACCGGGTCCCCGCGCCCCGCGGGCGCACTGCCGGGCGGACCGCCCGGCTCGCCCTCGCACCGGCCCCGCCGCCCGTCCCGGCGGCGGCCGGCGGAGCGGTCGTGACCACGCCCTTCCCGGCCGTGCGCCGGCCCGCTGAGCGCGGCGAGGACGTGCGGACCGCCGAGGCGGCCTCCGAGGGCACCAGCGTCGACCTGCTGACCGAGACGTACCGGGCGCACTACCGCTCCCTTCTCGGCCTCGCGGCCCTGCTGCTCGACGACACCGCCTCCTGCGAGGACGTCGTGCAGGAGGCGTTCATCCGCGTGCACGCCGCCCGCCGCCGCGTCCGCGAGCCCGAGAAGACCCTCGCCTACCTGCGGCAGACCGTGGTCAACCTCTCCCGCTCGGCACTGCGCCGGCGCATCCTGGGCCTGCGGCTGCTGCCCAAGCCGATGCCCGACATGGCCAGCGCCGAGGAGGGCGCGTACGAGGCGCTGGAGCGCGACCAGCTCAAGGCGGCCATGCGCGGCCTGCAGCGGCGTCAGCGCGAGGTCCTGGTGCTCCGCTACTTCGCCGACATGACGGAGGCCCAGGTGGCGGAGACACTGGGGATCTCGGTGGGTTCGGTCAAGGCGTACGGTTCGCGGGGCCTGGCGGCCCTGCGCACCCGCATGGAGGCGCAGGCATGAGCGGCGACGAGCGCGGCGGCGGCACCGGGCGGCCGGGGGACGGCCCCGGTACCGCCGGTACCGCCGCCTTCCTCCGGCTGGTGCGCGGCTCGGGCGACTCCGGTGGTTCCGGCGGTTCCGATGGCTCCGGTGGTTCCGGTGACGGATCACCGGCGGCGGACCGGGGCGGCCGCGCCGCAGGTGCCGGGCCCGTCCACGCTGGCCCGGTGGGCGAGCGCCCGGTCCGCGAGAGCCCGGACGGTGGCGGCCCGCGTGGCGACGGCCCCGACGGCGACGGCCTGTACGGCGACGAGCGCGAGGTCCGCGAGCTGTTCCACCGGGCGGTGGAGGGGCTCGCCCCGACCCCCGACGCCCTCCGGCGCATCCAGCACGCCGTGCCGCGCCGCCGCGCCCGGCGCCGCCAGGCCTGGACCGGCGCCGCCGCGCTCCTGCTGCTCGCCGGAGCGAGCGTCCCCGCCCTGTGGACGGCGACCGGTGCGGACGGCGGCGACCGGGTGTCGGCCGCCCGCCGGGCCGACGGCACCGGCGCGCCCCTGCCCGCCGCGTCCGGCTCCCGGGCCGTGGACTCCACCCCCCGCGCCGACCTTCCCCTCGACGGGTCCTCCCCGAGCCCCGGCGACGGTGCGGGCGGCACGGCCGGTACCGGCCCCGCCGGATCCAGCGCCCCCACCGCCGGACGGAGCGCCTCCGGCGCGGCGGGAGGCGTTCCGCCCGGCGGCGCACGGACCGGCGCGTCCAGTGCCGCCGCCGCTCCCGCCTGCCGGGCCGACCAGCTGTCCGCGGGGGCGAGCGGGGTCGATCCGGCCGACGCGGCCGGCCGCGTCTACGGCTTCTTCTCCGTGGTCAACTCCTCCTCCGAGCCCTGCACGGTCGAGGGCGCCGGTACGGTGCAGGTCCGTTCGGCGGTCGGCACCGACGCGTCGAAGATCACGATCCTCGTGCACACCGGCGGCGACCCCGCCTCCGGCCTGCCCGCGCCGTCGGCCGGGGCGGACCGGCTGGTCCTGCGCCCGGGGAGCGCCTACCGGATCCGGTTCGGCTGGGTGCCCGGTGAGGGCAACGCCACCGTCTGCTCCCCGACCCCCACCCCCGAGCCGAGCGGCAGCCCCGGCACGCCCTCCGCCACGCCGAGCACCCCGGAGACCGACGTCAGCCCGGCCCCGGCCCAGGCGGGCGCGGCGGGCGGACCGGGAGCACCGGGGAGCAGCATCAGCCTCGGCCACACCCCGGACGCCGGCGGGCCGCAGGTGGGTCCGGCCACCATCGAGGGCGCCTGCACGGGCACCGTCTACCACACGGGGCCGCTGCCCGCCGGATAGCCCGATAGCCCGATAGCCGGACAGCCGGACAGCCGGACAGCCGGACAGCCGGACACCGGGGCAGCGGGGCAACCGGACGGCGGCAGCAGTCGGACAGCGCGGCGGTCCCGGTGGCAGGGCGCCCGGGCAGCCGCGGAGCCGCCCCCGGGTGCGTCCCGCACGCCCGGGCTCCCGGCGTCGACCGCCCGGGCTCCCGGCGCCGACCGTCCACCGGACCGGCCCCGCCGCCTCCGGACGCCGCGGCGGCCCCGCCGGGACCGACCCTGCCACCCCTGCGTCCGCCGCAGTCGTTACCGTGGGGGTGTGTACCGGTTCCTCCTCACCCCGCGCTGGATCGGCGCCACCCTCCTCGCGGTGACCGCCGTGACCGCGTGCCTGTGGCTGGGGACGTGGCAGCTCGGCCGGTTCGAGGCCCGCGTGGAGTCCCACCACGGTGGCCGTCCCGCCGCCGGCGCGGCCGCGGCCCCGCTCGCGCAGGTCCTCGGCACGCCGCCCGCCGTCCGCACCGACACCGTGGGCCGCGCCGTCACCGCGACCGGCAGCTACGACCCCGCCCACCAGCTCCTGGTGCCCCACCGGACCGTGGAGGGGCGGGAGGGCTACTACGTCCTCACCCCGCTGCGCACCGGCGACGGCCGGGCCGTCGCCGTGGTGCGCGGCTGGCACGCCGGGGACCCGCCCGCCGCCGGGCCCCCCGCGCCCGCCGGCCGGGTGACCGTCACCGGGCGCCTCCAGGCCGCCGAGGGCACCGGCACCTCCGGCGCCGTGGCGGGCGGGCTGCCCCCGGGCCAGCTCGGCACGATCAGTCCGGCGACCCTGGTCAACGTGCTTCCGTACGGCGTGTACGACGGCTGGGTCGCCGCCGACGCCGCGCCGGCCGGCCTCACCGCCGTGCCCACCGTGCAGCCCGAGGGCGGGGACGGCCTCACCCTGCGGGCCTTCCAGAACCTGGGCTACACCCTGGAGTGGTTCGTCTTCGCGGGCTTCGTGGTCTTCATGTGGTTCCGGCTGGTGCGGCGGGAGGGGGAGACGGAGCGCGACCGCGCCCTCGGCCTGCTGCCCGGGCCCGGCGCGGACGCCGCACTCCCGGCCGAGGCCCGCCCGACCGGCGGTACCGGCTGACCCGCCGCCCGCGCGAACACCGCCCGCCTCCCGCACGAACGCCGCCCGGCCACCGCCCGGCCGGCCCCTGCGGTCCGGCCACCGCACGGCCGCGGGCCCGCGGCTGCCGGGTGCCCCGCGACCCGCCCCGCAACCCGCTCCACCCCGCCCCCCTTCGCTTGATCCCGCCAGGAGGACACGATGGACCAGCGCGACTGGGACGCCCGCTACGCCGCCGCCGACCTGGTGTGGGGCGCCGAGCCCAACCGCTGGGTGGTGCGGGAGACCGCCGGGCTCCCGCCCGGCCGCGCGCTCGACCTCGCGGCGGGCGAGGGCCGCAACAGCATCGCCCTCGCCGCGGCGGGCTGGCAGGTCACCGCCGTCGACCTCTCCCCGGTCGCCCTCGACCGCGGCCGCCGCCTGGCCGCCGCGCAGCCCCCCGGCACGGCCGGCCGCATCACCTGGGTGCACGCCGACGCGACCGCGTACACCCCCGAGCCGGCCGGGTACGACCTGGTCGTCCTCTGCTTCCTGCACCTGCCCGCCGCCGACCGGCGGACCGTGCTGGACCACGCCGCCCGCGCGCTCGCCCCCGGCGGCACCCTGCTCGTCATCGGCCACGACACGTCCAACCTCACCGAGGGCGTCGGCGGCCCGCAGGACCCGGCCGTGCTGTTCACCCCCGACGACGTCCTCGCCGACCTCGCCGGCGCCGGACTGGAGACCGTGCGCGCCGAACGCCTCCGCCGCCCCGTCGCCCCCGGGCACGCACGGGGACAGGACCAGGGCGGCGGCCCCGCCGCCGAGGCCGTCGACGCGCTGGTGCGCCTGCACCGCCCCTGAGCCCCCGCAGTCCGCCCCCCACCCCCGCGGGCCCTCCCCCGGGGGCGGGGGCGCCGGACGGCCACCACCCGGCGCCGGCCCCGGCGGCACGGCCGTCCCCGCCCCGCGCTCGGGCCGCCCCGCGTTCAGCCCGCATCCGTCCGGACCGTCGTCCCGTCCTGGCGGGCACGCGCGAGTCCGCCGGGACGGTTCCCGACCAGGTCGCGGACGAGGGCGAAGAGTTCACGGCCGAGAGAGCGCCCGGCGGCGGCGAACAGACCGGGGTACAGGCCGGGGAAGGTGTTCTCGTCCACGATGACGGGCCGCCCCTCGGACAGGATCAGGTCGAAGCCCACCAGCGGCAGGCCCAGGGCCTGCTGGGCACGCCGGGCGAGTCGGGCGTGCACCGGGGGGACCTCGCAGCCGTCGACGTCGCCGCCGGCCCCCTCGGGGTCGTACACCTTCCAGGCGTCGGCGGACAGGCGGGCGAAGCGGTGGCTGCGCTTGCGGTAGCCGTACATCAGCGTGCCGTCGATAAGGGTCGTGCCGATCCAGTCCGCGGGGCTGTTGGGGTAGAAGCGCTCCAGGAGGAAGGTGCTCTCCGTGGTCGCCGCGAGAGTGCTGTCCAGGTAGTCCGCCAGGTCCCGCAGGGTGGCGGGGTCCTCGATCAGCAGGACCCCCTGCCCGAAGGAGCCGTGCCTGGGTTTCAGCAGGGCGCGGCCCCACTCCGCGACGACGGGCGCGGCGGCGGCCGTGTCCCGCCGGTCGAGCAGGACCGTGTCGGGCACGGGGAGGCCGGCCCGGGACAGCCGCAGGTGCGCCCGGTACTTGTCGAGGCCGGTGGAGAAGCGCACCGGGTCGGGGACGACCGGTACGTCCGCGCTGAGCGTGCGCAGGGCCTCCAGGGCGTAGCTGCCGGGCTCCCGCGCCATCCAGGCGTGCCAGACGTAGAGGTCGAGGTCGTTGAGGCAGACGTCACCGCAGTGCACCCTGCCGTTGCGGATGCAGGACCGGCGGATGTCCAGGTCGTGGACGAACCCGACGTCGGCGAGACCGGCCAGCAGCTCCATGAGCAGCGCGTGGTCGTCGGGCGGGATCCTCCCGACGCCGGTGTGCGGACGCGGCGCCGCCGTCCCTCCGCGGGCGGCGGGCGGCAGGAAGGTCCCCACCCTCAGCACGGGCGGTGCCCTGCGGGCAGGCGGCCGGAGGAGGCCCGCGACGGGTCCGCCCCGGGTCTCCCGCTCATGCGTGGCACCGCCTGGCCGCTCATCACACCACCCTCGGCGTCCCGGGCCCGCTCGCCGATGCCGAACGGTCCCGTCCACGGTGGAAACCCATGCCCCCGCGGACCATGTCCCTCCACGGGGCGAGTGCCGCACCGCCGGGGTTCCCTCCGTGCTCGGCGCCGTCGCACCGTCCCCGTGCACGCGCAGGTGGGAGGTGCCACGCCTCCCGCGGTGCTGTCTCCAGACCAGCACACCCCGTCGAAGGACGCACCCCGGCGGCGCGGCGGGCGGATCCGGGGGACGCCTCCAGGACCTCCTCCCGCGGCATGTCCGGAAGGCCCCGGGGCCGGCTCTCCTGGGCGGAGGACCGGCCCCGAACCGCACGGTCCCGGGTCGGGCCGCAGGGTCCTGACCTGCGGCCCCTCCGTCGTCCCGGACCTCCGCTCCCGGACCACGGCGTCCCGCTGGAGGAGGCCTTCCGGCTCGTCGGCCGGATCGGTGCGGGCGGCCGGATCGAAGACGAGACCCGTGCGGTACCGGCCGCCGAGGCCGCCGCCCGCCTCCGGGCGCTGCCTGCCACCGTCGCGCAGCGGCCGCGGCCCCGTCCCGCGCCCGTGGCGCGGGACGCGCCTTCTCGTCCGCGGACGACGCCGCCACGGGCAGCTGCACCTGTGCGACGCACCGTCAGAGCGTGAAGACCGTCGACACTCCGGGGAGCGGAGGTGCCGACACCGCTGCCCTGTCCGCGGCGGCCGGCGGGAGGACGATCCTCCCGGGCTGACGCGGGCCGTGCGGACGGACCGCCGCGCGCCCGCTCCCGCGGCCTGGACATCGTGCTCCGCCCTGCGCGCGCCGGGCCGGTCGCCGGTCGGGTGTCATGGGTGGCGCTTCATCGGGAAGTCCCGCCCAGCGCGGCCAGTGCGTCCGCCACGGTGGGGTGGATGCGTTCCGGGCTGAGGGTCGAGTGCAGCGGGTGCCTGATCGTCAACGCCATGCCGAACAGGAAGCCGACCAGGGCCGGCTCGGCCGGGAAGGTGGTGACGAATCCGAGGCGCGCCGTCCCTGCCGCGACGAGAAGCCCTCCCACGAGCACCGCCAGTGCGGCCGACAGCCCGACGGTCTCGCCGGGACCGCCGCCGGCGTCGGCGACGGTGGAGGCCGACGGCACCGCCGCTGCGGACGTCGCGCCCACGATCAGGAACCGGGACCCGCCCGGCAGGCCGTAGAGGGCGAGCGCGACCGGGGCGCCGTGGAAGGCGTTCTGCGGTGGCACGCCGGCGATCCCCGCGTAGGCCACCGGCTCCGGCACGATCAGTGCCCACGCCGTCGACGCGCCCAGCAGGTCGCCGCGCAGCCATGCGCGCCGGTGGCCGGCCCACCAGCCGGCCGCGGTGCGCCGCGGCCGCGGTTGTCCGGATGTCACCGGGCGCCCCGGGCGCCCGGGTCCCGAGCCGCCCGCCGTCCGCGGGCGGCTCCCGACCGCAGGGCGCGGCCGCCCACCACGGCTTCCGCCGCTGCGGTGCGCTCGGCCCGGGCCGCCGTCAGCCGACGCGGGTGATCGGCGGGCAGTGCCACCGCGCGTCGACGACCTCGGGGTGCGGGAGGTACATGCGCAGCCCGACGTACCAGATGCCCTGCTTGGGCGTGGGCAGCCAGTTGGACTCCCGCTCGCGGCCCGGCGAGTCCGGCTGGAGGTACAGGGTCAGGCCCCCGTCGGTGTCCGTCACCAGCCCCGGGGTGCGGTCGCCGACGGAGTAGCGGTCGATCGGGTTGGGGATCAGGTTCCGGTCCTCGTCGTAGGCGGTCAGGGACCAGAACGCGTCGACCGGGGGCAGCTCGCCCGCCCCGAAGCGGAGGCGGTAGCGGCCGGTGGTCAGCGTCCTGCCGTCCGAGTCGTCGAAGGCGGCCAGGTAGACGGCCTCCTCGGGGTCGTTGGCGGCGATGCCCACCAGGGACTGCTCCGCGGCCCGCCGCAGGAAGTCGTCGCCGAAGTGGCCCATCTGCGGGGGCGGGTAGCGCCACCCGTTGACGAGTGTGGCCCACTGGCCGCTGAGCAACTGCTGTTCGAGCATGGACAGGCCGGTGGCGGCAGCGCGGATCAGACCCTGCTTCACCGGTTCCGGCTGCGCCTCGACGTCCAGGCCCGGCCCGACGCCGATCTCCGCGAACTGCCGGAGCAGCAGTTCGTGGTGGGCCGGCGGGGGGTTCTCGGCCAGCATCGCGTTGAGCGTCTTCCACGGCCCCAGCGGGTCCCGGGCCGCGTCGACCGGTTCCGCCACGTCGCGCCGCTCCGGGAGCATGACGCGCTTCCTGCCGTACAGGTGCAGCGGCGTCAACGTGTACTGCTGCTGGAGCGCGTGGACCCTCGGCAGGTCGTCCTCACCCTCGACGAGGGTGCGCCCGGCGATCAGGACCCAGGGGGTGGGGGCGGTCGCCGTGCGGCGCACCCCCTCGGGCAGCTCCCCCGTCCAGCCCGGCCCGACGAGGGCGAAGGCGCCGGCTTCCGGCCCGGTCGCCCGTCGGCCCACGTAGTCGTAGTTGTCGGAGGTGAACGCGACCAGTTCGAACGTGAAGTAGCGGTCGCCCATGTCGGGGTGCGCGAGGACGACGGGTTCGGCGCCCAGGTCCACCCACGCCCACGAGTACAGCGTGTCGTTGTTGGGGGACAGGCCCTGCCGGTCGGAGGCGTCCCAGAGCTTGTCCGCGTGCCAGAAGACGTTGACGGGTGCGTGGGGCGACATCTCCGACTCGGGCTCCTGCGTCACCCAACGGTGGCGGAGCCGGGCGTTGTAGATGTAGGGGAAGCCGTAGACGAAGGCCTCCTGCCCCAGGGCGTACGCGTACGCGTGCCGCCAGTCGTCCACGCGGCCGGTCAGCGAGGGCTTCGCCGCGCGCCACGCCGCGGGGACGGACCGCGTCACCCGCCTCGCGCGGTCCACCGCCGCGCCGGGGTAGCGGACCGCTGCCGCAGTGGCCCGGCCGGTGGCGGTGGCCGCCTGGCCGATTCCTGACGCCACGTCGGCGAGGTCATGACGCAGTCGCTGCGCGGGACGGTTGTCGGTGGCCGTGGATGCCATGTCCGCGTTCCTCTCCCTCAGGGACGGGCAGCACGGCGTGTCGCCACACCTCGGACCCGGGGGAGCCGGCGGGGGCGCCTCCTGGCTCCTCCCGGTGCGCCACGGCAGCGTCGCGCGCCGTGCTCGGTCGGGGGCCTGGGCGGGATGGGCCGCCGGGCCTCCTCTTCCAGTAGAGGCCCGGCGGCACACCCCTGCAACCGTGCTCGGTGGGCCCGTCGGACGGTGCGGCGGGAACCGGAGGAGCGTGGCCGGGCCCGGGGCCGTGAGGGCGTCCGGTGCAGGTCGGCGGCAGGTCGGCGGCAGGCGCCCGGAGAGGCGCGTCGGTGCCGTGCGCGCAGCTCGACGAGGAGGTCCGGGAGGAACACCGGGGGCTCTCGGCTTCCCGACCGTCCCGGGAAACGGCTCAGGGCCGGCCCCCTGAGTGGAGGACCGGCCCTGAACTGCACTTTCCTGGGCCGGGGTGGCGGGATGTGAACCCACGGACTCTTGGTCCCGAATGGCGTCCCGGTCTTCTCCCCGTCTGCAGCGAACCACGAAGGTGCTGGCCAGGGCTTCGGGATTCGTTGGAAAGGCTGGATCGGCCGGGGCGGTATCTCCGCGCCCCAGCCCCCACACAGCCCCCGCGAGGACCCGGGAAGGCGGCGGGCCGCCGGTCCGTGCGGCGGGCCGCACGGACCGGTGGCCCGTCCCGGGGGTGGGGGTGCGGGTCAGAAGCGGGGGTTGGTGGTGGCAGTGCCGACCTTGAGGCCACCGGCGAAGGCCTTGGTCTTCAGGGTCGCGTCCAGGGCGCCGGCGGCCGTCTTGGTGAGGTTGAGGCCGACGTTGGAGGCGGTGGCGGAGTGCTT